>NZ_JBVTQY010000006.1:0-165965 GCF_055755215.1 Planctobacterium sp. R6 | reverse complement strand
GTTTCACTCAAACCTGTCATCCACCCCCTGTCTAACAATACGAAAAACTGAGGCGACAACTATCCTGACACAGGGGGATAACTCACTGTCCAGTTCGCGCGCCCGATGCACCCGAACTAAATAAGTCGCTGGCAGACGCAATTGTTTCAACGCTGGTAACATCGCCGTTTCCGCGGCAATAATGATATCCGCACGGTTTTTGATAAGCATGTTAATCCGGTTGGCTTCACTGACATTACTCTCACTGCCGCCCATGATATACAGTTTTTCGAAACCACTGGCGCGCAATAGCTGGTGAGTTGTGGCTTCCTTAACGACGGCGATACGATATTGACGAAAATCACTGAGACTGTCGGACTCAATGACTCCAGACTGAGAAAGCGCCCAAAAATGCAAAGACTCAGTAGCAAGGCTACCAACCCAGGCAAACAATGCTTCCCGTTCGGGTGTTCTGCCAATGGAAAAAATCATGGTGTCAGGTGTTTCCAGCGCAACCTGATAAGCGACCGCCCAGGGTAAAATTTGAATATCCAGCGCATCGCCCGTCATTCTGGCTAACTGCTCAACCACTTCAACGCTGTACCCTTTCAGCTGATTATCTTCATCCACTTGCTGGTAAGGATAAAATAACTCTGTGACGACATTTATCTCAGCAGACTGTGCTTTTATATTAAGCATTGTCAGCAAAACTGCCAGCAACGCCAATATTTGTAATTTCACCTTCCTGATACCCACTTAACACCCTGTAATACGAACGACGCTCATTACAATCATAATACTGACATTAAAACTTGCCAGTAAAAAAGCGGAAAAACCGGAAATTGAACAGCATAACGCGAGGAAGAGGTGGAGGGGGAAAGGTGGAGACCCACCTTTCCAGGGAGACGCACTTTGTGCACGCAGGTTCACTACGCCTGCACAATCACTATACGTAATTGCGACAAACCATAAACCCGGTTTGTGACGTATGGCCTGAATCCTGACACCAACGGCGGTCTGGTGATGTAAGTTGCCGTAGCGTTGGACGTTTTACCTGGTTTATTGCAGATACAACATTTCATCTCGGGTTGGCGCCATTACCGCCAGTACCTTATTTTGCAGAGGATGCGGAATATCAGCCCTGGTCATCGCGGCAATAAACAAATCAACGCCGTGGTTAAAGTCACTTTCATTGAGGTTCATGCCTGTGTGCACATCCACCATAGAATCACCAGTGTACTGACATCCGCCACCGGTCAGAAAACACAAGTGCTCATTGAGTTTTTCTCTGAAACGGCCAATGTCTGATCCCTTGAAGTAACTGAGCATAATTTCATCGCCTTCAATTTCTGCGATAAAATTGTCCACGATTTCCGCCACTTTAGGCGCCCCTCCCAGTTGCTGATACAGGCTTGTCGAAGTGCTGGCGCAACCGAAAATAGTCAGCAGTAACAAGGTACATAGTATTTTTTTCATGGCTATCACCAAAGTTGTCCGTTGATAGAGAGATACAGACCATTTTGGTCAGAAATTCCCGCAATACTGCCCAGTTTTGCGTAGGCTAAAGTTACATTCACCTGCTTTGACGGTATCCAGGCAATAAAGATATCTTTCCAGTCGTCCTCCCCTAACCCCAGGTTATCAGGCTTCTGCCGGTATTCCACGCCAATCGCCAGATGGCGGGAAAGCAGCACACCAAAGGAGCCTTCAAACATCAGGTCATAGTCATCGTCGTCTACATGACCAAAACCCAGCAAACCGGTTTGGTTGGCTTTGGTTGCTCGTAGTGTGGTATTCCACACCATGTTGTAGCCCCAGAAAGCCCCCAGATGCACTTTAGTGGCCGCAACATAAAAGTCGGTGCCGCTTTCTGCATCCTCCGCACCCACCGCGGCCGCAATTGCGCCGTCGTCCAGCCTTTTATACTGCACACCCACACTAATCTGCGGCCACTGGCTGTATACCACATCGCCATAAACCCGATATTTGACGCCATATATATCTTGTTTAATCTCAGTTGACAGCGGCTCAACGTCGAACCGGTGTTGAGCAACACTGAATTCAACCCTGTCGTACAGGGAGACACTGGCTCCCAGCACATCAAGGCGAAAATCATCGACATTCACTTGCGTGTAAAAAGCATTGGCTGAGGTCTGATCCTGGCTATCGTAACCTGCCAGTGTGGCCCAGGGAACGATGCCCCCACCACCACTGCCTTCAATCATATTAAGTCCGGCTGTACCAATGAGTTTACCGGTGGCAGCCATGCCAACGGGGCTTAATATCATTGCCGCGGCCATGACCACAGCGTTAACAATGATGGTTTTATTGCGTTTAGTCATCTTGTTGTCGCTCTTTAAACCAGTTTATAAAATCGGCCAAATCGACGGGTTTGCTTATGTAGTAGCCCTGACACCAGCGACAACCCCAATCAGTCAGTAATTTCAGGGACGCCGCGTCTTCAATTCCTTCGGCCACAACATCCAGCCCGAGATTTTTTGCCAACAGCAATGTGGTTTGAACAATGCTTTGATCTTCTTCGTTGTCTGCCAGATGCAGAACAAAACTCTTATCAATTTTCAGAATATTGATCGGCAGATTTTTTAAATAGGACAGCGAAGAATACCCGGTGCCAAAATCATCAATGGCGACAGAAAAACCAGACTCTCTGAGCATTCTCAGGTTGCTGGTGGCCTTTTCCTGATTGCTGACTAAATCACTTTCTGTTACTTCTAAGGAAAAGGCCTCAACCGGCAGGTGTCGCTGAGCTAAAGCCGCTAATATCAGTTGATTAATTTCTTCCCGCATAATGTCACGGGTGGACAAATTGACGGCAACAGTAATAGGAATATCTGCCTGCCAGAGTGTTTTGCAGTCTTTTGCAACGTGCTTTACTACCCAATCAGTAATATCAAATATCAGCCCGGCCTGTTCAGCAATACCAATGAATTCATCCGGCGGCACAAAGCCGAGTTCGGGGTTGATCCAGCGGATCAGTGCCTCTGCGCCTGTCACCGTTTGTGTTGTCGTTTCAAATTTCGGCTGATACACCATTTTGAATTCTTTATCTGGGTCCGCCAGGGCACGTTTTAACTGGGTAACAATTTGCAGTTTACGGCTGTATTGTTGTTCAACGTCTGGATGAAATATCAGGATGGGCACATCCGTTGCTCTTGCTTCATCCAACACCATATTTATGCGCTTGATGAGTGAGTTAAAATTTTGTGAGTCGTCCGGGCATCGCAAATGCGCCATTGAAATCTTGATGGGGACAGTAACATCGTTATACACAGGCGCATCTTCCAGTGTCGACTTTAGTTCATCAAGGGCCGACATTGTTTGCGTATCAGGCGCTAACCACAGAAAGGTTCCACCGTCGAGACGGGCAACCTCGCCCTCCAATGCCATCATGCGTTCTGCCATCGTTTTAATGACATAGTCACCGACGTGGTAGCCAAACACATCGTTAATTGAACGTAAATCGATCAGATTGACGGCGATAACACTAAAAACTTCACCGTTTTGAGCGCGACTTTCGTACAGCTCGGCTATTTTCATACGATTAAATGCATGGGTCAGATTGTCATGCTCAGCCTGATGCCGAATTTGCGCCTCACGTTTTTGTACTGCACTGATCATGTTATTAAATGACTGGTGCAGCTCTTCAACTTCTCTGGAATGTACTTGTTGTAATACCAGCTCGGAGTAATCCCCACCGGATACAATTTGTGCCTTATTTGCCAACACGCTTAGTGGCGCTGTGATTTTTCGGGTTAACCAGGCAGTTAAAAATAAAGACGCACCAATGGCCAATGCAATGGTCACTATAACCGACCATTGCAACTTAAAAAAATCAGCAAAAAGTTTGCTAAGTTGGTCATAAACAGACACCGTTATCTGAGTACCATGACTGTTGCTCAACTCAAAAGAAGTGGAAATGCAGGTAGCTCCGGCTGAATAAAACAAGGTGCTGCTTAGGGTTAGATCTGCCTGCGAAATACAATCCTGCTGGTTCTGATCCGTCTGAAAATACAATTGCTGGTGAGTGTCACTCTGTACCGTCATGGACAACTGCAATTGCGCCAGAGTTTGTAATTCTTTCAGAAAACCCTGTTCCAATTTTACCCCAAACAAGGTGACTGCAACGGGTGTAGGCGCCATC
Organism: Planctobacterium sp. R6; assembly: GCF_055755215.1. Taxonomy (NCBI): domain Bacteria; kingdom Pseudomonadati; phylum Pseudomonadota; class Gammaproteobacteria; order Alteromonadales; family Alteromonadaceae; genus Planctobacterium; species Planctobacterium sp. R6. The sequence goes on along the minus strand of NZ_JBVTQY010000006.1, from coordinate 161,824 downwards.
ACTGGCATCAAAAACGCCAGGTACAAGTTTTCCTCAAAAACGATATAGGCAGAGGCTCCTCTGTTAGCGATGGCTTCCTGTAATAACGACGGATTATTGAAACTACCGTCGCTCAGATGCTCCGTTTTTGAAGAGGCTAATAAAACACCATCCAGCTGCATCAACAACGCCAAATCAGCATTAACCCGGCTACCGTGGTTTTGCAAAACACTGGCAATCGTCGGGGCATCTTTGGTGGCAACCGCACGTCTGAAGCCAAAATCTTTGGAAAGCACCGATGCTGAGGTAAATAGTGACTTTTGTTCCCGTTGCACAACCTGTTCGATGACAGACTGAACCAATTGTAAATCAGACTGCAATTGCTTTTTGGCGTGAGTACTGAGGGTCGACGCCAACACGTACATAATCGCAATTGCTGTCAACAAGAGTACCGCAGTGATCACTTTCAGCAGGCTAAAGACCATCGGCCTTTGCTGCGATTTGGAATTAATTGCTGCCAAAGGTAGCCGAGCCAAAGGTTGCAGACTTTTCTTCTTCAGGTGCCGGAAGCAAGTCTAATACGATAGTCATCGGATTCTCGTCAGATAGCTGCACGCTGTTCACCTGTGTGCCCGCAAGTGACATGCGCGGGTGCCAATATTGAACAGATTCAATCTCCGGAACAGTCGCGATACCGTTTTCATCAGTCAGTACCGCCGTTTCATTGGGTGCAGCGACATAGATATAACCAATCATTTGGTCGTGGATGTTGCAGCCCAGTGCGACAATCCCGGAATTGGCGAACAAAATCGGCTCCACCGGACGGTTGCGATACAGTTTAATTTCAAAAGGGTTACTTTCGGAGAAGCTATAAACGTGGTGTCGTATGTTATCACTGTTGGGAAAGTCCACACTTTGTCCTGCGGTAATAACACTAATATGGGGGACAAAAGCCCGGTTAACCTGATCCACAATAACCGGCTCAGAGGACGGTGATGTATGGGAGGAGGACGGCCAACTAATCACCACAGACGCCACAGGCTTACCCGCACCATCCATCACTTTGACATCTTTGGCCAGTAACTTGCCCGATAGTATTAAAAAAATCAGTAGTATCAGATTACGTAACTTCATAAACCCCCATGCTATCTGTGTTGTTGTAAAAGGCCCTGTTATAACCCTTGTTCATTTAAGAAGCCGTAAGCCAAAACATCAGGCTCCGCCAGACAAACCGATTTGTTACAAATGCTAGGTTATTGTCAGTGCAATTACCAATATTTGTTCGCGATTATCACCGGCTTATGCGCTTACAGCACCTTGTAAGACCTTGTTTAATTTAAATAAATGCACTATCCCAAACATCAAACAAAGCAACATAAACCACATTATTTGCGTCCCCAGATAGGTATAAAGCACGCTCAACACGCCACCGCTCACCAGCAAAAAAACACCAACAAAGGTGTTTCCGACACCGACAAACGCCAGGCGGTTGTCGTCGGTAGTGGCATTGAGCAATAAGGTTTTTCTGCCGATACGAACGCCATCGTAGCCCACTAACAACAAATAAAAGCCCCCCAGTAGCATCGACTGCGACAATGACTGCAAAAACACCGCTAAGATCCACAAAACCACCAGACATAATGAAGCAGACAGTGCCAGCGTTTTGATCACCTCCCGGTCGGAAAAAACACCCCAGATATAAGACGCTGTCAGTGACGCTATGCCTGAAACCAAAATTAACCAGCCAATGTTAATGCCCTGCTCTGCGCCAAGGCTGGAGCCGATAAAGGGAATAGCTAACATGGCGTGAAGCAATAAACAGCGGCTTAGCACCATATGTGTTAACAGTGGGTTTTCCTGAAATTGTGCCAGCAAGGATGTAGGCTGCTGTTGTTCAACTTCTCTTTTGCAGGTAAGCGGAAAACTCAGCAGTAAGGTACAGGCGACAACACCACACAGAAAGACAAAACTCCAGGCCACCATAGAGCGATTTTCCATGAACAGACCAGTGATCAATAACAATGCAAAGCCGATACTCAGTCCACCTGAGACTGTTGATACCAGTCCTGTAAACCGGCCACGAACTCGTTTAGCAACATACTCAGCCTGAATGTCCTTGCTGAACACCGAGGTAAAGGCGCGCCCCACACTTAATACTGCCAGCGACATCAAAAGTCCGGCCGCTACAGAGCTACCAGACGTGAAAAAAACGCTGAAGCAAAAACCAAAAAGACCAAGTAACTGAATGACCATACCCAGTCGCCAGCCATAGTCGCGGCGCTGGTGTGTACCAATCGCTGATCGCTTTATCCACCATTGCGGCAGCATCGAGCCTGACTCCCGTAGCGGTGCTAAAAATGGCAAAACCCAGCCTGCCCCGGGGACCGAATTCAGTAACCAGGGTAACGTCGTTTTCGGCGACACCAATAAATCAATCAATTTATTGTTTAACTGCGCCAAAAACAAAATGAACTGCGATTTTTTTGCCACGCTTATTAACCAAAGCCAGTCATGTGAAAAATTTTCAGTTTAGTGAAGTCTTTACATACGAGACCACAGTATTTTAGTTCATATTAAATATAAACCCATGATTTTTAATTATTTTTACATATGGTCTGAGAATTGCCTAATCTACTTCATCACGGAAAACCAGGATTAAACCCGTTTTATCCAAAGCACCGTATAAGCATATTCACTGAGGAGGTACTGTGACCGAAATTGTCGTCATCATCACCATACTGAGCTTGTGGGCCCTGATTATACAGGGGCCTTCAGAAACCGTTAAAAAGCTGATTTGCTGCTTTTTACTGAGTGTCGTGGCGACCAGGATTGTGACACAGGCCACGACTTCGCTGGTGAACAGAATGCAAGCCAAACGTTATCAGGAGGAATAAGTGAAAACCCCAAAAAGCCGACCTTTTAGCCTTTACTATACCGCTGTCGCGCTGCTGCTGTGGCTATTAACCCTGTTAACAGAGCAGTGGCTGGCGAAAGCTCTGTTGTTGTGGTCAGCGACGTCGGTGTCTCTGGTGGCCAGTGCCTACCTGTTTAAGCAACCTCAGATTTTCAGAAAAAACCACGATGGACGCATTCCTGGTGTTATCGTGTGGCTTTTCTGGCCCTTTTTGACCGCCGCTAATTTGTACAATCGCTTTGTGAGGCTCCGGGATAAAACCCCTGCAGTCCAGGAAATCAAACCGGGCCTGTTTTTAGCACGGCGGCTAACGCCATCGGATCTTGAAACCTTAAAATCCCTGAAAATTAGCGCCATATTAGACGCCACCAGTGAGTTCGATGCCCTGCACTGGTCTGCGGAACAGGCCGATATGGCCTACCTCAATGTCCCGGTTTTGGATCATCAGTCTCCGAAACCAAACGACGTATTACATGCGGTCAACTGGATACACGGGCAACGGGCCAGTAATAAAAATGTGGTGATCCATTGTGCCCTGGGTCGGGGACGCTCAGTATTTCTGCTGGCAGCCTATTTACTGATGTTAGACAAAGACAAAACCGTCAGAGATGTTTTAAACGAGATCAATGCCATTCGCAAAACAGCCGGACTGAATATGGCGCAATTGCGGTCACTGGAAAACATTCATAGCAGCAAAAAAGTCACCCTTTATCCCAATGCATGGATTATCGCCAATCCGGTTTCCGGTGGCGGAAAGTGGCCAGAGCATCGCAAAGAAATTTGCGAAACCCTGGGAAAATACTATGCATTATCCGTGTTAACTACCAGTGAGGAAGTGGATGGTCAACAACTGGCAAAGCACGCGATTGAATCCGGTGCCGATGTCATTATTGCCGCGGGTGGTGACGGTACCGTTAACGAGGTGGCTGCAGCGCTCAGACACACGAAAATCAAAATGGGGATAATCCCCCTGGGTACCACTAATGCTCTGAGTCACGCCCTTTGGGGAATAAAAGCAAAAGCTCTGCCGGTGAAAACCGCATGTGAAACCATTATCCAGGGTCATGCCGAAGCCTTTGATATTGGTTTGTGTAATGAAGAGTTGTTCACCCTGGTACTGGGTATCGGATTCGAGTCCCGAATGATTGAACTGGCAAACCGGGAAACTAAAAACCAATCTGGACAACTGGCTTATCTGAACGGTTTATTCCATGCCGTAAGTGAAAATGAACTACACAAGTTTCAGGCGAACTTTGACGGTCAGGGATGGCAGGAAATGGAAACCAATAGTCTGGTTATCGCCAATTCAGCACCGGTATTTACCCTGTTAGCTCAGGGCGGCGGAGAACCCGATGCCCGGGATGGCAAACTGGATATCACCTGGCTGGACAAGGAAAATAGCGATGACATTGTCACCGGCATGCTGCAGCTTCTGTTGTCTGAGTTTAACCAGCCGGATAACCGGAAATTCCAGCATCAACACGTTAAACGCTTACAAATCAAAAGCGAAAGTCCAATAACTTACAGCATTGACGGCGAGATCAGAAAGGCCGCAGAACTGGACATTTCTGTGCAGGAAAAGCAGTTGAATATTCTGACTAATCCGTCGCCCCGGTAAGCGTGGAATGACGGTTTTTCAACGGGAATGACCGATGGTGCTAGTTGCCGTGAAAATTTTTCAGGGCAGCTATGTAAAATTCCCACAACAAATCAAAAACACCGGCTACCAGGCTGCAAAATTAAATATTAAAACCATTAATATCAATGACTTGGCCTTACATGACGAAATAGCATTGATTTTGCAAGCTATAATACATACAGAAATTTTGCGACTCAAAAAAGCAAGGTTTCAAGGGTAACCGCCTGAGAGGAGAAATGATAATGTGTTTCAGAAGTGTATTAGTGCAACTTAGCAGTGACAACAGTTGCCTGCAACGACTTACATGGGCAGACAGCCTGGCACATCACGATAACAGTCGGGTTCACGGCGTTTATTTCCAGTCAGAACTGGCAACGATGCCCGAAAATACCGCCGACCTGATTCTGGCCCCGGAAGGGGTGGCCTATGTGCCTGACGCCGCCAAAAATAGCAAATCACTGGTGAAAGAAGATTTGCAAAATTTGCGCAGTCTACTGAAAGAAAAAGCCGGTAAAGACGAAGAATTCCACTGGTTTACTGTGCCGGGTAATCTGCAAGAGCAGCTGTCGATTGTGTCCCTTACACACGATCTGGTGATCCTGAGCCGCAGCTGGTTCGATGGGTTTGATCAGGTGAAACTCAAATCCTTGTTGCCCGACTTCAAACAACCGCTTAGCGCCCCCGTTATGGTGATGCCTGAACACGTTCCTGAAAACGCATTTTTCAATGCACCAATTTTGGTGTGGGACAACAGTGTAGAAGCATCAAGAACCCTTAAGAGCGCGCTGCCACTGCTTAAACGTTCAGGCCAGGCTGGCATTCTTTGTGATTTTCAGGGCAGCGAAGAGTACGATATCGTTGCGTTGGAAGAAGTGGCCTCTTACCTGGAGTCTCATGACGTGAGAATCACTTCTGTGCACAGTGCTCCCGATGATAAATCTCTGCCAGCTGCTATCGAAAGCGTTGTACAGCAGGATAATTATGATCTTGTTATCTCCGGCGTAAAACAAGGGTCGGTGCTGCACAATATGGTGTATGGCAAACAACTGGAGCAATTGCTCAACAACCTCACGGTGCCGCTATTTGCCTGCAACTGATTGATCCTATTCTGCGATTCTACATAGAAGTGAAGGAACAGCAGCGAAGAGGTCAAAGTGAATAGTATCGACACCTTTATTGAACAACGTACCGGAAGCAGTAATCCGCAAACATCTTATGGGGCAGTGTTAAAACAAGAAGCCTCTGCGCTACGAGGTTTTCTTGGGCAAAACGATAGTTTTACACGACACAAGGTGTTTGAGCGGCTGGCCTTACCGGAACGCATTATTGAATTCAACGTCAGCTGGCTGGATGATCAAGGCGTAGTCCAGATAAACACCGGCTGGCGGGTTCAGCACAGCAGTTTGATTGGTCCCTACAAAGGGGGCTTGCGGTTTCACCCGGATGTTAATCTTGATACTTTAAAAGCACTGGCTTTTGAGCAAAGTTTCAAAAATGCCCTTACCGGACTGCCGATTGGCGGTGCCAAAGGTGGCGCGGACTTTTCCCCAAAAGGCAAGAGCGATACTGAAATCCTGCGCTTCTGTCAGGCATTTATGACGGAGTTGTACCGACACATTGGCCCAGCCCGGGACATACCGGCGGGCGACATTAATGTCGGTCTCAGAGAGATAGGCTATCTGTTTGGGCAATACAAACGCATCGTTAACCAGTTTGAAGGCGCGGTTACAGGTAAATCCCGTCACTTTGGCGGCAGTCATGTGCGTACCGAAGCCACAGGTTTTGGCGTTGTTTACTTTTTACAGAGTTTACTTAAAGAGCAAGAGCTGACACTGGAAGGCAAAACCGTCTGTATTTCGGGTGCGGGTAATGTGGCGCTGCATGCAGCACTTAAAGCAATTCAAGCGCAGGCCAAAGTCATCACCTTGTCTAACAGCCGAGGTTTACTCACCAATGAATCAGGCTTCACGGAAGAGCAAATCAATTGGTTACTGAACAACCAATATAAACACGACAATCTGCTTGAAAGTGCGGAGCAAGAGTTTGATGTAAATTACCGCTCTGATTCCCCTGCCTGGCAAATGGCTTGCGATATCGCAATCCCATGTGCTACTCAAAATGAATTAACCCTCGAGCATTTGGAGAAACTGGATGAATCTGGCTGTCAGGTTATCGTAGAGGGCAGTAATATGGCCCTGACTGACGAAGCACTGCAAGCGATAAAAGACAAAGACATCTATTTTGCTCCAGGCAAAGCAGCTAACGCCGGGGGCGTTGCCATATCCACACTTGAGATGTCGCAGAATGCCACGTTTTCACCACTAGATTACGATGCAATAGATGAACAACTGCAAGACATCATGCAAAACATCTATCGGCAGTGCGCCGACAACGCTATTGAGAGAAACGGAAAACCAGATCTGCACAGCGGAGCCAGTATCGCGGCATTCAAAATCCTGGGTGAAGCCATGATAGCGCAGGGTGTTTAACCAGAGCCTGTTGATCTTTGCTGTACAATTTTATTGCAGTTCAACACGCTCTAAACAAACTGTCACTCGCGAAACAACCACTGTAGTGCTCCGGGCAAACGCTTTGACCAATCCAATTCACAATGTCTGCCCAGTTTATCTTGCACCATATGCAACTGGGACGAATCAAACCCCGCAGATAACAAGGCGTTGTGCAAAGAATCCAGTAACATAAAAGAACCGTACTCCACTTCGCCCACATCGAAATAAAGCTTTAAACCCGGTGTTGGGGAAGCCTTTTTAGCGGCATTAATTAAGTTACTTTGTACCGGCATCAAAAACAATTGCCCTTCAGTGGTGGCAAAGGAAAAGGACGGTGAAAATGCGGCAACTTTGCCAAAGGTCTGACTGTGTTCTATGGCCGCATATAATGCCATTAATCCCCCCAACGAACTCCCCATCAGCGCAGTATGATCTACAGACGTTAACGTTCTGTATGTGCTGTCAATGTAGGGCTTCAATGACTTTTCAATAAAGCCAATGGTATTTTCACCCTTCCCTTTTATCTTCTCTCCCCTGTAGTTAACAGCATCCCAGGGGTTGTACTCCTGCCATCGCTCAGGACCATTAGCAATCCCCACCACTATGATGCCCATTTGAGCAGCACTGACGGTTTCATCCACCTGCCATTCATCACTGTAAGCTGTGGATTCCGAAAACAAGTTTTGTCCGTCCAGCATGTAAACCACTGGATAGCGCTTGTTGGAAGATTCCTGGTAAGATTTCGGTAAATGTATGTAGATATCACCACTGCGATTCAGTTCAGGCATGGGAAAATCCGTCAAGGTGATCAGTTTGCCTACGATGGTTTCTGGCGGCGTCTTCGATGGGTCTTTCGCCCAACCATAAAAATCAGGTTTGAATGAGGATTGAGTATCTGGTGGCAGAATAAACCCGCAGGTATTGGGTTTACCAAACCTGGTGGCCAATGGATTCTGAAAATCACCATTTTTATAGTAGTTGAAACTGATGTAACTTTGACCTTTTGGCACTGAGTACTGATAGCGCTTTTCTGAATCATCCCAGATCATTTGAGAGGCAGTATTCATTTGCCACTCATTAAAACTACCCGCTACATTGATACGATAGTCTGCCGGTTGCTTATCAGGCGTATCAAAGATCAATTTAAGTCGTTCGCTATGCGCTTCGGCATCTGCCTGCAACGCCACCGCGCAAATTATCAGCGTCAGAAGCCTTGTTCCCCAGTGTGAATTCACTACTATTTTTTCTCAGTGTCAAAGGTAATGAACCCGAGTCTAGCCAGGGGAATAGATAAAATCAGATGAATTCGTATGCAGCTTTATCAGGGATACCTACTCCGCGTCACCCTGATATTTTTCGAGTTTGTTATACAGGGTTTTGACACTCACCCCCAACTGTTCGGCGGTTTCCGTTTTATTGCCATCATTTTCCTTCAGGGTATTGAGAATTGCCTGCTTCTCCAGTTCTTCCAGTGGCACGCCGGTGGGTACGGTGTCGGTTTCTACAGGCTCAGGAGATTGCATTTGCTGTAACACAATATGCTCGGGCTCAATTGTATCGTTCGCCAGAATAAATGCCCGTTCAATAGTATGTTTTAATTCCCGCACATTCCCGGGCCACTGGTGCTGCGTAATCTTTTGTAGGGCATCCACTGAAATTTGTTTATCCGCGCCCTCGTGGCTGTTTCGATAGGCCAGAAAGTGCCTCGCCAATCCCACAAGATCAGAGTCCCTGTTGCGCAATGGCGGCACCTGCACAGGAAACTGAGCCAGCCGGTAATACAAATCCTCACGGAAAATTTCTTCTTCAACCGCTCTGGCAGGATCGCGGTTTGTCGCGGCAATAACTCTGACCCTGGCATGTTTCAGTGTTGTTGATCCAACCGGGCGATACTCACCGGATTCCAATACCCTCAGCAGCTTAACCTGATGCTCCAACGGCATTTCAGTAACTTCATCCAAAAATAAAGTACCGTTTTCTGCCTGTTCAAAAACCCCTTTGTGGTCCTTAACTGCGCCGGTAAACGCACCTTTAACGTGGCCAAATAATTCACTGTCCACTAATTCAGGGCTAATCGCTCCGCAATTCACGGCCACAAAAGGTCCGTCACTTCGCTCACTAAATAAATGCACAGTATTAGCCACTAACTCTTTGCCTGAACCACTTTCGCCCATAACAAATACATTAATGTCAGTTTTGGCCACCTTGCGCAGCGTGCGATACAGCTTGCGCATAACTTTTGAGGAGCCGGCCAGCAGGCCAAATTGATCGATGTCACTGGTGCGGGTTTGTGAAATATTACTGGCCTGCTCTTCGAAATCTTCAGCGATATCAGCCAGACATTCGGTCACAGCGTCTAATTCGATAGGCTCACGGAAGTGATAACCAGCACCAAGGGCCATAAGTTCATCTATCACCGGATTGGGCAAACCATGACTCAGGAAGATAAATTCAGTATTTTCAAATAGTCTTTCCTGCAAACAGATTTTCAGTTCACGTTCCTGAACGTGCTGTGATTCAATATCCAAGATAACCAGCTGATATTCATCCAGCTTTAATTGCTCGATCCAATCCGAGCGAGACTCCACTTTAACCTGAATAAAGGATTTAAACTCTGATGACTGAACTAATTGTTCAGCGAACGCAGACTCGCCCACGTTATACATCAATTTGGGTCTTACAAACGCGTCTGAATTCATCTTTTCACCGATACCTGTCCGAGTTAGCTGCCCAGGCAAACTTTATTTCACTTTGGGCATAAGCTTTGCTTTATTTTCCTGAAAATTTAGCCGTCGTACTAAATTTTGTCCCCTTTGGCACATAGTACGTTGTTTTTAACAAAAAAGCTGATTGCAAAACGGTTTAATGGTGCCTGAAATGTAAAATTTACACAGTAATCAGTAAATATTTCCTGTGAACCAGTTCAAATTTTACAAAACCCGATAAAAATCGGGCAAATATTGAACATAAAAACTGGCGCGAAGTTTGAAAGCCTTCAGGTTAAGTTCAGAAAATACAAGAGGAAGAGTGTGGATGACTGAAAATATAAAGAACAATACTGAATTTATATTCGTTAAACAGTTGCAAGATTCCTGCACGCTGATCAGAAACTTCTATCTCAAGGCGGCAAGCCGGGCTTCAGCACATGCGTTGAAGCATCAAATGCAGGCACTGGCAAAAGTGCTGTACCGCGCTTGCGAATCTATCACGCCCTTTGAAAAAAATCGCATCGCCACTAACAAACAACAAAACCAGCAGTTGCTAAAAATAGAGCACTGGTACCAAAGCAGCGCGAGCCGGCTGCCCACTCTCCCCACCACACAGTGGGTGATGGAGTCTAATAAATATCACCGACAATTCATCGCCTTGCTGCGCGCTCTCATCGCGCCGCAACAGGACAAACTTCTGCGTTACGTTTTATCTGACATGACCGCGCAACTGCAATTGGGTCACGATCAGTTAATAGACAGGTTAAATCGGCAGGAACATCTGATGTTGGATGAATCCTGAGCCCGGAAGACAGTCATTGAGATTTAAAAAATCGTTTCATTACTTTGCGATTTAACAAATCTGACACATTAAATAGTGTTATAGCATTTTTATGCACCTGTCAGGTAAATAAAACCCCGTTAAAAATCAGTAATAACTTATGTAAAACGCACTAATAAGCCTCAATAGCACTTTAGGCATATATTTTGTATACTAACTATTAGAATTATACCTTTTAAATTTTCAGATAACCGGAGAGAAAGGTCATGGACCCCTATCTTTTATTCGCGCTGGCATGTTATGCCGCTGTCATGTTGGGCATCGGCATATATGGCTTCAAAAATTCAACTGATGACGTTAAAGGCTATATCCTGGGTGGACGAAATGTCGGTCCCAAGGTAACGGCGTTGTCCGCCGGGGCGTCAGATATGAGTGGTTGGATGCTGATGGGGCTGCCAGGTGCGATGTTTCTGTTGGGCTTCGAAACCATCTGGATAGCTATTGGTTTGTTGTCCGGCGCGTTATTAAACTACATGTTAGTCGCACCGAGATTGCGGGTTTATACCGAAGTCGCTGATGACGCCGTTACGCTACCTGACTTTTTTGCCAAACGCTTTGGTGAGAAGAAGGGCGCACTGCGTCTGACAACCGCCCTGATAGCGATTATCTTCTTTACCTTGTACACCTCTGCTGGCCTGGTGGCGGGCGGTAAGTTATTCGAAAGTGTATTTGGTCTGCCGCATTATGCCGGTGTTATTACAACCATCAGCATTGTGGTGCTTTATACCTTATTAGGCGGCTTTCTGGCAGTCAGCATGACTGACTTTGTACAGGGCAGCATCATGTTTGTGGCACTGATTGCCGTGCCAATCGTAGCGGCCATGCAGTTTAGCGACTGGGGTACGATGGCGGACACCACAACCCAGTGGATTGCGGCTGAAAACGGACTGATAGAGGACGTGGGTAAACTTGCGCTGTTATCAAGCCTTGCCTGGGGTCTGGGTTATTTTGGTCAACCTCATATTCTTGTGCGGTTTATGGCGATCCGCAATGTTGTGGATTTAGGCCAGGCAACACGCTTTGGTATCAGTTGGATGTTTGTATCACTGGTGGGTGCTGTTGCTACAGGGTTTGTCGGCATCGCCTACGTGCAAAAATTTGGACTGCAACTCGCGGACCCGGAAACCATTTTTATCCGGTTTTCGGAAGTGCTGTTCCACCCTTTAATTAGTGGCTTTTTATTATCCGCCATTTTGGCGGCCATTATGAGTACGATTTCTTCTCAGTTGCTGGTGTCGTCCAGCTCAGTAACAGAGGATGTGTACAAAATATTCCTGAACCAGTCACCCGATGAAAAGCAAGGTGTACTGTTCAGCCGTATTGCAGTATTTGCTGTTGCTGTCGTGGCAACGCTGCTGGCCCTTAATCCCGATAACAGTGTTTTAGGCCTGGTCGGGAACGCCTGGGCAGGCTTTGGGGCTGCATTTGGTCCATTAGTCATACTGTCACTTTACTGGCCCAAAATGACAAAAGCAGGTGCGTTAGCCGGCATAATCACCGGTGCGACTACGGTATTGCTGTGGATTTCCATTCCCGAGAGTTGGATTGGTATCAATCTGTCAGGCTGGCTATATGAAATAGTCCCGGGATTCATTGCATCCACCATTGCCATTATTACAGTTAGTAAAATGACGTCAGCACCCAGAGCAGAACTAATCAACGATTTTCACACAACGGTTTCGTTGCTGGAAGCGCGAAATCACTAAGGAGTAAAAATGAGAATTTCCAACAAAAACAGAATTGTAATTAAAGTCGGTAGCTCCCTCATTGCTCCTGAAGGCAATGGCTGTAGTTCACGCTATTTACTATCTATAGCCAACTTCATTGTACGCTGTCACTTAATGGATACAAAAGTTGTACTGGTGTCTTCAGGCTCTGTTGCGGCAGGCCGTTCCTTATTTTCCGACACGCCAGACAAGTGCGGTAGCGTCACTCTGAAAAAGGCCATGGCGGCAGCCGGCCAAACTGAGATGATGGACGCCTGGAACAAGCTATTTGATTTTCCAACTGCTCAGTTGCTGCTGACGCAATACGACTTTCAGCAGCACGAACGGTTCCTGAGTATTCGGGAAACCATCGAAAACCTGCTGAACAACGATATTTTACCTATCGTTAACGAAAATGACGCGGTAACAACGGATGTTTCCAAGGTCGGTGACAACGACAACTTATCAGCCATGGTGGCTTCTGCTGTCGCGGCCGATGCGTTGATCATCTGTTCAGACGTCACGGGTTTATATGATGCCGACCCGCGCAATAACCCGGATGCCACGTTGATCAAAGATGTGAACAGCATCAGCCCTGAGCTTATGGCAATGGCCGGTGGCGCAGGTTCGGGGGTGGGAACCGGCGGCATGCGCACTAAACTGGAAGCGGCGCGCAAAGCCACGCAACGTGGTATCCCAACCGTCATCATGAATGGCTACGACGAGAATGGCTTTAACGAGCTATTGCAGGGGAATAACCCTGGCACCTTGTTCCACCCTGCCACGTCACCGCTGGATAAAAAACAGCATTGGTTAACCTATGGTGCCAAGGCGCGCGGCGAGCTGGTGATATCGGAGCATGCCGCTGCTGAGGCTGAAGGTGGCAAGTTCCATCTGGACTACAAAGACATCGTGGATGTCAATGGTGAGTTCACAGCCGGTGACACCATCATTGTGAAAAATGAACAAGGTGAGCACATTGCCAAAGCCAAAGCCGAGCGAGGCAGTTGTTTGCTGCAGTTTCTGGTGAATAACGAAAACAACCAGGAATTGAAAGGCGCCAAATATAACGAGTTCAGACAGGTTCTGAACAAAAAGGAAATGACCTTACTGGAGGAGTAATATGAATATCAGAAAAGAATTGCAAGAAACCGCCAAAGCGGCAAAACATCTGGTGGTGCTGACCACCGAAGAAAAAAATAAAGTTCTGTTAATGATGGCATTTGCCGTTGAGCAAAACGAAGAAAAAATTCTGGAAGAAAACAAAAGAGATCTGGCTTTAGCCAAAGAGCAAGGCCTGTCAGATGCGATGATGGACCGTCTGGCCTTAGACAAAGAGCGCCTGAGTGCCATTGTTAAAAGTATTGAAGATGTGGCCAAACTGGATGATCCGGTAGGCAAAATGCGACCTTTGAACAAGCACGAAAATGGCCTTGAAATTAATAAAGTGCGGGTTCCGCTGGGTGTCATCGGGATGATTTACGAAGCACGTCCCAATGTCGCGGCCGAAGCATCGGCACTGTGCTTTAAATCGGGTAACGCCATCGTATTGCGCTGCGGTAAGGAAGCGATTAAAACCAGTTTTGCGATTGTTTCTGCCATGCAAAGTATGTTGATTTCCAACGGTTTACCCGCTGATGCCATTAAGCTGATCACCGATCCGGATCGCAAGTTAATGCTGGATTTGATTCAGCAAGACGATTTGTTAGATGTCATCATCCCTCGCGGTGGTGAGGGGCTGATCCGTTTTGTCACTGAAAACAGCAGAGTGCCGGTTATTCAGCACTACAAAGGGGTATGCCATCTGTTTGTCGATGAGTCCGCAGAAATCGAAAAGGCGGTGTCGCTGTTTTTGAATGGTAAAACCCAGCGACCCGGCGTGTGTAACGCATTAGAAGGGTTGCTTATCCACAAAGATATTGCTCAGGATATTCTGCCGCAAATACAACTTCATTGTGGGGTTAACGACATCAGGGTCCATGCCTGCGAGCGCAGTTATCCGTATTTCGAACATATGGAAGGCGTTGAAAAAATCGCGAATGATGAATTCGGCGAAGAATACCTGGCCAAAGAAATTGCGATTCGAATTGTTGATGATATTCATGATGCCATTGATCACATCGACCAATTCGGCAGTAAACACACTGAAGTAATTTGCACTGAAAACCCAAAAAACGCAGAACTTTTCCAGAAGATCGTCGATGCGTCGGTTGTGATGGTTAATGCCAGTTCGCGCTTTTCTGATGGTGGTCAGTTAGGCCTGGGGGCTGAAATTGGTATCGCCACCACCAAGTTACATGCCTACGGTCCAATGGGACTGGAAGCACTGACAACCGAAAAATATCTGGTTAACGGCAACGGCCAAATCAGAGCCTAGGCAAAAAACCCCGTTTTTGCGCAAGGCAATTTCCCGAAGCCGGGGCTGCGGTTATACAACCGCAGCCCCCAATTCCGTTTCCGTCCCCTGTCATCACTTGTTAATCACGGACCACCATGACCATTGATGAACTTCAGCAGCTCATAAGTTCTGATATCCTTTTTAAAAGTATTACTTCCCTGATACTCATCACCTTAATGGTGATTGTTCGAAAATTGGCCCTGAATAAATTACACAAAAAAGGGCAGAAAAAGGGCAAAGATTACCGTCACTCCATCAATATCGTAAAGCAGCTTAGCCATGGTGTGATGTTCGCATCATTGGTATTAGTTTGGTCCAGTGAAGTACAAAACCTGGCAATTTCGGTAGCGGCATTTATGGTTGCCATCGTGCTGGCCATCAGGGAGTTTTTACAATGCCTGTTAGGTTTTTTGTACTATATTTTCACCCGCCCCTTTCGAATTGGTGACTGGATAGAAATTCAGGGAGCGACCACGGGTGAGGTATATTCCATCGACTGGATCAAAGTCACCTTGCTGGAAGTGGATCCGGATGCCTTGGTTTATACCGGGAAAACCGTCTATGTGCCCAATAATCAGCTGATTTCCAAAACGCTTCGCAACCTGAACTTTATGCGTCGCTACAATATGCATAGCTTTACGCTCACCTTTGAGCCCCGGCAGCATGTACTGAGACAATTAGCTGAAATCAAACGCTTCGCCAGAGAGCTTTGTATCCCGTTTCGCGATGTAGCCTTGCGTTACAAGGACCTCATCGAAAGGCACCTGGAAAACGAATTTATCGAAATAGACCCCACGGTAAGCATAGAAACCGGCGAATTTGGCTATTTAGCACTGACAATCTCGTTGTTTTGCCCCACCGACAGAGCCCAGGGGTTACAGCAACAGATAACCGAGCACGTGCTCTACTACACCCTGCCATCGGACAATGAATCCCATCAGTGGGATACAAACCGACGAGAAATACGACCTGAAATGATGCGCTAAAAAAAATTAAAAAAAGCTATTGAATTAGTTGCGCGCAACACTATCTAAGTAGGAAGACAGGCATTTTGGCGCGACAAGTCGCCACAATCAGACGCTGAGAATAACGAGGAAATTCAATGGATATTATGGCATTAACGAATGATTCCAAGCAACTAAGTCAGGTTAGTAGTTACCAGACATTTGTTAATTATGCTCGCTCTATTCCTATGTTAAACGAAGAGCAAGAAACCGAGTTGTTAAAACGTTTTAAACTGGAAGATGATTTAGATGCAGCAAAACAGTTAATTCTGTCGCATCTGCGATTCGTGGTGCACATCGCCAACAGTTATCGTGGCTACGGTTTGCCTATGGAAGACATTGTCCAGGAAGGTAACGTTGGCCTGATGAAGTCAGTGAAACGCTTTGATATGTCTTATGGTGTACGTCTGGCTTCGTTTGCGGTGTACTGGATCAAATCCGAAATTCATGATTACGTGCTGAAAAACTGGCGCATGGTTAAGGTTGCTACCACCAAGGCGACCAAAAAATTATTTTTCGGCTTGCGCAAGTTCAAATCGAAACTGGCGTGGCTGACGGAAGATGAAGTGGCCAATGTTGCAAAGGAACTGGGTGTCAACGAAGCTGAAGTGCGTATGGTGGAAACCAACCTGCAACACAGTGACGTGTATTTTGAAAACACCACAGGTGAACAAAATCATGATGACTACGACCCATCAACCGTCACCAGTGCCCTGTTAGCGGATACGAGTCAGGCACCGGAAAAAGTGCATGTGGATAATGTGCAACAAAAACAACAGACTACGCAGTTGTCACTGGCATTAAAGCAACTGGACGAACGCAGTCGGGACATTATTGAGTCACGCTGGCTGCATCACGAAGATGCACAGTTAAAACTGGAAGACCTGGCGCAACGATACAACATCAGCGCTGAGCGAGTTCGTCAGATTGAATCTACCGCGATGGCCAAAATCAAACGCTTTATGGCATCCTCCAGTCTGGCCGCTTAAACGGCATCAAGATTTCACAAAAGCCGCCACCTCTTGCATGGCGGCTTTTTTGTTTCAGGCTTTTTGCAACAAAAGCTCCCCTCGCCTTAATTTTCATTTAAGATTAATGTCACAAAATAGCTTTTGATTAACAGGCTCCCGGCTGCAGACAGGCACAACCAACATGAGAATATTAGTGGTAGAAGATGATGGTATCATCGGCGATGGTCTGGTGGCCGGCCTGCAACTGGATGAATATGCGGTTGACTGGCTGGAGACAAAATCCGCAGCTGAAGCCGCATTAAGCACTACCCCCTACGATCTCCTTATTTTGGATTTGGGTCTGCCCGATGGTTCCGGACTGGATATATTACGCGGTCTGCGAGCAAAGAAAAATCCAATACCGGTATTGATTTTAACCGCTTACGATGAGTTATCAGACAAGATTAAAGGGCTGGATACCGGTGCCGACGATTATCTGGTAAAGCCCTTTGACCTGGATGAATTGCGCGCCAGAGTAAGAGCATTGCAACGCAGAGCCATGGGGCGTAGTACACCGGTAATTGAAGTCGCTAATATCAGCATGGACCCGTCACGACTTAAAGTCAGTAAAGATGGCGAAAACATCAAATTAGGTCCACGTGAATTTGCCATTCTCAGAGTACTGATGGAAAACCAGGGGCGAATTCTGTCTAAATCGCAGATAGAAGACAAACTCTACGGCTGGAATATGGAAATTGAGAGTAATACCATTGAAGTGCACATGCATGGGCTGCGTAAAAAGCTGGGTAAATCCTTGATAACCACCATTCGCAACGTGGGCTATGTTATCGAATGAAGCGACTTAAATTCCTGCAATTTTGGCCAGTGGCAGCCGGAATACTGCTGATTACCACTGTGCTGCTCAGTATCACCTTTTCGTCATCTTCGGCTACCACTACAATAACAATAGTATTCACCGGACTTTCCGGCATTTTAGCAGGCTTGTTTTTGCTAAACCGGTACTTAAAGTATCACCAACTATTGCGTGAGCTGACAGCACTAACCACGCAATTTAGCAATATTAATCAAGGTCTTAGCACCCGGTTAGAGCTAAAAACCGAGCACCGACAGTTAACCGATTTAGTCACCCAACTGGACGCACACCTGGCCCTTGAAACGGAACGACTTGTGCAGGAGCAAAATTTTAGTGCAGACGCATCGCATGAGTTGCGTACCCCATTGGCGGGAATGCGTCTGCAAGCCCAGGTAGCTCAGCGCACCACAGATCCGCAACAGCGCGACAAAGCCCTGAACAATATCATGCTCGCCATTGATCGCAGTACCAGACTGATAGAGCAGCTTTTGGTCTTTTCGCGTTTAACCCGGCGACGTAATATCGCGGAAAACGCCAGTGAAGACCTGTTGGCGCTGTTTCACAAACAATTATTAAAACACTCGCAAGTTATCAAGCGCCAGTCCATCACCGTTATCACCAACCTGGATGAAGTGCACCTTCCCAAAATAACCATGCACCGCGATCAATTCACCGCCCTGCTGGATAACCTGATTATAAATAGTCTCAATCATTGTCCGGAAAAAGGCCAGGTACGGTTTTTAATTGAAAACAACAACCGCAACCTGACGCTCAGTTTTGAAGACAGTGGCAAAGGCATTGACGACAAAGATCTGGCAAAAGTTTTGATTCCCTTTCAGAAATCCAGTGATGGAAAGCAAAAGAGCAGCGGATTAGGGTTAGCGATAGCGCACCGGGTTGCAACATTGCATTCGGGTCATTTATCATTATCCAGATCACAGTTAGGCGGGCTTAAGGTCACGGTAGTACTGGACCTGCAGCCTGATGCTTAACATTTATGGCAAGGTTAAATCCACCTGTGTCTCGTTGACACGCTGACGATGTCCTGCAATCTAAGGTAAACATGCTCAATATTAGCCATTGGATACACCATTTCACCTATGCCAGAGACAGTAAAACGCTACTAGCGCTAGCTGTTGATGCCTTTAGCGACATTGGCAATACAGACCATGTAGATATTCAAATTACTGATACGTCTCAGTCGGATTTAATACAGCCACTAGCGGCACAGTTAGCAAGCCGCAACCTGATGGCTATAGACCAGCATAGCGCTGAGTTACTTCAGATGCCGGGGTTTACCGCCAATCCCGGGGATACGTTTGTGGCTATCCTGCCACTCAGCAGGCATTCGTCTTCAGCTGGTTGGTTGTACTTCTATTTCAGCAAAAATAATGCTCCGGTTGCGTTTCCAACAGAACCACAAGAAGCTGCTCTTACAATAATTAGTGAAGCTTTCTTACTGGCCTGGCAAAGTATTTCCATTCAGGAAGCAATAACCCGACAGTTGACAGAGAAAACCGCGGAAGCACTGGAAATCCGGCTGCAATCTGAACAGGCGTTACGGGTAAAAAATCGTTTTCTATCTGCCACCAGTCACGATTTAAGACAACCCCTGCAACAAATCCAGAACCTGACGGGATTGCTAAAAAAGCAAATTCAACAACCCAACAGTCTGGCGCTATTATCCCGCATGACACACCTAATTGAAGATATGGATGAGGTGATGAAAACCTTGTTGAATCTGGACCGGTTAACCCAGGGTATTATTCAACCCGACATGACGAATTTTGCAGTTGCTGAGCTATTCAGCACGCTTGAAAACGACTTTCATGATCTGGCGGCCGGTAATCAGTTAACACTGACCTTTGAAAAGCGTGAGATACAAATCTATTCAGACAAGAAGTTGTTATTGCAGATTTTGAGAAACCTGTTGTCCAATGCCATTAAATATACCCAACATGGAAGCATCGGAATTCGATTACAACCCCAGGACAAGCACGTGCAATTGGTTGTGTTTGATACCGGTCCGGGAATTTTAGCCGAACAGCAAAAGATGATATTTGACCCTTTTTATCAACTGGAGTCTTCATTGGAAAATGACGGTTTCGGACTGGGTTTGTCTATCGTTAAGGCGCTATGTGAAACCCTTCGGATCCCGGTAACGATCCACTCTGAGCCAGGTCAGGGCACTGAGTTTCGATTAACGTTGAGCAGAAGTCGCGCCGACTTTGAACCACAATTGCCTTCGTCAGTACCCTTGATACAAACGCAACCCACTGCCAAATACAACATCCTCTATCTGGAAGACGACCCAATTTTACAGGAAAGCATGACCTTATTACTCACAATGGCAGACTTTAACCCCCTGGGCAGCAGTCACCTGGAGCAGGCCTGCGCGGAGATGGAGCAACGTCATTTTCAACCAGATCTGATTCTTACCGATAAAAAACTGAGTTTTGAACAGGATGGCGTTCAAGTCGTTAAGCAGATTAGACGTAAATTCAACAAAGCAATTCCCGCCATACTGTTAACCGGCTACACAGAAAGTCGTATCACCCATCAGGCTTTGCAAGATGTACAGCGGGTGTTAACTAAGCCCATAGATATCGACCTGCTCACCTGCGAAATAAAACAAATACTCAATTCACCTTAAGTTTCATTTAATATTGACACCTTAAGGTTTGCAGCAAATAAACACGATACTTTAAACCATGCAAACCTTTAGTGTGATAGAAAACAGTCAGGCAGCTTCTACAACTGCACAACCATTTAAACTGGTCAGAACCGATTTCTATTTATTAATCCAGGAGTTACGTCCCGCAATTTTGCGCTATTGTCAGCGCTATCTGCGCAATATTGACGATGCTGAAGAAGCCTGTCAGGAAACCATGCTGAAAGCCATTCAGGGCTTTTCTAAATTCGAAGGCCGTTCCAGCGTTAAGAGTTGGTTATACAGTATTGCCGCTAATGTCTGTGCAACGCACTACCAACAACGCGGCCGTATGGATTATCAGGATGACCTGGGTGACACATTGGATGAGCCTGAATTTACACCGGTCTTCAATGTAGCCGATGAATGTTTGTTTACTCAGTTGATCGACAAACTCTCGGTTCAGGAGCGCAACGTACTAAGCTTTCGCTTTATAGAAGATTTGCAGTTACCGGAAATCGCCAACTGTCTGGACCTGAATATCAGTACTGTTAAGATGTGTTACTATCGAGCATTGGACAAGTTTCAGTTGGCACAGGCCAGTTAAGGCCTTATCCCGACGGAACAATGATCACGATGGAATATTTTGAGAGTTTGGCGAGCACCATGTTAGGGATGCCTGATGGCGACTTGATTGAACCAGAACCGTTCGTCATTGAAAGTATTGCCAATTACGTGGCGGAATTCGGTGGCTCCGGACCTTTGATGATTATTTCTTTAACGATTGTGTTTGCCTGTATTGGCTGAAATTTACTCACTTTAGCGTGACATTTAGTCTTTGCCCCCTATCCTTTTATTTTGCCCAGTTTGGTATTATCTATGCTGGCGGCACTAAACAACCAGGTTGGCCTTAACACCGACCTGTGATATTACTGAAAAAACCGGATAAACTTACCTTGAAGATCGACAACCTGCAGAGTAACTCAAAGAATGGATAATTTATTGGCTCGATTTTTAGACTGGAGTACTCTTTATTTCTCCAATCTGGTGTGGTCACTGGTGGTTCTGGTCAGTTACCTGGTGGTAACACGCCTGGCACTTCCCAGAATTAAATTTTTTGTGGATAAGAGCAAATTTAAAGCCGAGGCCACCAAGAAAGCCTTCCATACGGTTAAGCTATTGGTGGGTATCGTTACGGTAGCGGCTCTTTTGGTGGTTTGGGGCGTTGATTTCGGTGGTCTGCTGATACTGTCCACCTCAATTCTGACCTTAACCGGTGTGGCAATGTTTGCCAGTTGGTCCCTGTTAAGTAATATTACCGCCTATTTCGTTTTGCTTTTTCACAATGCTTTTCGACGCGGTAATTTTGTCAGGATCATGGACGCAGACAATTACATGGAAGGATATATTGCCGATGTAAATCTGTTTAACACCAAGATTGTTACCGATGATCGCGAAGTGATTATCTACCCCAACAATCTGATCCTGACCCGTCCCTGTATTATTAACCCCCGCAGCCGCTGGAAGGTCATTGGCAAGGTTACCGACAAGAACGACAAAACCGAACCTGAACCCTGCCCGGAAGAACCCGTTCAAAAAGAAGAACGCACAGCCTGATTAGGGGCTGCTGATCTTTGCGGTACAATTTTGCAAAGTTCAAGCCCCAGGTTATACCGCCGCTAGCGTAGCGCCTCGATGCGTTTTTCCAGTGGCGGATGGCTGGCTAACAATGAATGCAGCTTACCGGCGCTGATAGCAAAAGCCACCATTTCATCTGGCATACTGCTCTGGTGCTGGAATTGACGTAATCTTTCCAGTGCTGCAATCATCTTGCGGTTTCCGACGAGCCGGGCAGCACCGGCGTCGGCTCTGAATTCCCGATATCGGGAAAACCACATCACCAACATCGACGCTAAAAATCCAATAATGAGTTCAGCGATAATAGACACTATCCAGAATGCCGGACCGTGCCCTCGCTCAACTTTAAATACCAGTCTGTCAACGGTGTGGCCAATCACTCGGGAAATAAAGATCACAAAGGTATTCACTACGCCCTGCAATAGCGTCATGGTGACCATATCACCATTCGCAATATGGCTGACTTCATGAGCCAATACCGCATCGACTTCATCACTGTCCATGTGCTGTAACAGACCGGTGCTGACCGCTACCAGCGCACTGTTGCGATTCCACCCCGTTGCGAAGGCGTTAGGTGAGGCACTGTCGAAGATGCCCACATCGGGCGTCCTGATACCACACTGTGCTGAGTGTTCGGCCACTCTGGCCAATAACCAACGTTCGGTTTGATTGGCAGGCGTGGAAAATACCTCAACCCGCATGGTTTTAATCGCCATCCATTTGGACAAAAGTAATGAAATAATCGCGCCGCCAAATCCGATAATACCAGCATAAACCAATAATGCCTGCAGGTTCAGATCGATGCCATTTTGAGCCAGCAACCCTTCAAAACCAAGCAGTTGAAAAGTAACACTTATCACTGCTATCACAGCCATATTAACCGCTAAAAACAAAAAGATTCTGAGCATATCAACCTACATATAATCAACAGTGTTAGTGGCCTTCGTTGCTTCCGGATCAGAATTCGAAGGCGCATGTTCAGATGCATGTGTCCCTTTTAACAATCTACCCAGAATATCTGCACCAGTAATAATTCGGGGTTTATTGGTCCAAACCAGCACCACATCTATTTCGATATTCCCGTCATGATCCGGGTCCAACGAATCGGCTGATTTTAGATGTAACAGAATATCGCCTAAATTGGTTTTTGGATCACGTACAATCAACGGGCGATAACAATAGTGATAGATATCAAATTCCTGTGATGTATCAAACACCGCGGCTCTTAACAGGCCATCAGCGTCAGCAACCAGCAAGGGTTCGCCTTGCTCATTGGCTAAAACCACCCATTTTTTACCACTGGCGTTAATCTGTCGCAGAATCTCATCGTCAGCGCTGCGAGTGATAGTCGGAAACTGCGGAAAGTCCACTTTAGTGGGTAAACGAATAATGGACCTGGGATCTAAAAACTCCCCTTCCTGGTTAACGCTGATATCATCGATGGTCAGAAAGTTAACAGCCCCTATTCCTTCCAGTCTGTCAACTTCGGCTTCTTCAGATTCCACGTGTTTGCGAATGACATTTTTTAAATCTCGTTCTCGCATGTAATCAATCCCTTCCTTGCCCAGCCAGGCGTCCAGCACTTTGGCAGAAGGTCGGGCAACCGGATAAAGTAAAAACTGATAAATTCGCAACACCGGAGAGAGGAACGACGCCATTTTCAGGGCATTTCGGGAAAAATAGGCTTGCGGGATAATCTCGCCAAACAGCGTGATAAAAATGGTTGAAAATGCGAACGCCACCACACCGGCCATAACCGAATCAGACAACAAGGTAAGTAATACATTGATACCCACGTTGCCCCACAAAATGGTGGAAAGCAGAAAATTGGAGTCTTCCCGCAATTGCAAAATACGTGCAGCCGCCTGATTGCCTTGCCCTACTTCCACTTCCAGTTGTAATCTGCTCAAACTGAAAAAAGCCAAATTCAAACCCGAAAACATGGCTGATTGCGACAAGCAGAAAAAAATACCACACCAGATCAGTGTATCCAGATTCGCCACAGTTTTTGCCTATAAAATCCTGATATTAAACTAAAGTGTAGACGATGCACGGCGTTCATAAGTCACATTACCGGTTAATTATTGCTGCCGGGGTATTTTTCCTCATCAGTTAATGGTGTTACCAGGTTTTTTCTGGTCAGTGCTTTTCTCGCCCGAATATTGATAACTTCCACCAACAGCGAAAATACCATCGCGAAATACAGATAGCCTTTTGGAATGTCAAAGCCCAATCCGTCAGCCACCAGCGCGGTGCCAATCAACACCAGAAAGCTCAGGGCCAGCACCTTCAAAGTGGGATGTTGATGAATGATATCGCTGATGCTTTTTGCCGCTACCATCATAACCAACATGGCCACAATGACTGCAGCAATCATCACTTCTATATCTTTTACCATGCCGACCGCTGTAATCACTGAGTCCAGAGAAAATACGATGTCAATGATAGCAATTTGAGCGATGATGAAGCCGAAACTCACAGTTGCAATCCCCAGTTTCTGGTCACGGGTTTCCGTTTCAGCGTGTAATTCAATGGTAGCCTTGAGTAATAAAAACAAGCCACCACCGATCAAAATAAGATCCCGAATGGATATCTCATTGCCCAACAAGGTGAAGATGGGATCGTTAAGCCGCATAATCCAGGCAAGTGCAAATAGCAGTAACACGCGCAAAATCAGCGCCAGCGACAAACCAATAATGCGCGCTCTGGCTTGTTGCGAATGCGGCAGGCGTGCAACCAGCACAGAAATAAAAATAATATTGTCGATACCTAAAATGATCTCCAGAGCAGTCAGCGTTAAAAATGCTAACCACACGGTAGGATCTAAGAGCAATTCCAAAATCACTCTCCCCGATTAATGTCCTGAGTACAGTTGTTGTCGCGCGGTTCTTATACCGTCGCGAAAGCAATTCAAGGGCGTTGATCAAAAGATAGCAACGGCTGGGTGATTTACCACTTTAGGCCGGGAGTTTTATCACTTTGGGTTACAATGACTTTTCAACAAGTTTGCACACCTCGGGTTACTCAGGCGACGGCTGCGACCAAATCACTGTGGTGCAGAACACGCGCTAAACTGTTCAAACTAAAGGGTTTTACTAAAAAGCCATTGATTTCCAAAGTAGAGGCCCGTTTTACATTTTGAGGAGTTGTGTGACCGGAAAACACAATCACTTTGGCCAGAGGATAGCGCTCGTTAACCTGAGCAATTAAATCCAGGCCATTTCCGTCGCTCAGCTCAATGTCGATGAAAAAAACGTCACAAACACTGTCACCGTGCAGCTCGGTTGCTTCCCGAATAGAGTGGCTTTTCACTATCCGGTTAAATCCAAAATTTCGCAGCATCTGAGCCAATAAGTCGCTGATGGGATAATCGTCATCAATAATATGCGCTGAGATAGAAGCATATACCGAACTCATTGAGCCACCTCATTGTTGTTGTCACAAAACAAAAATCGGTTTTTACCGTTGTTTTTAGCGCGATACAAAGCCTGATCCGCCCGGCTGAACATAGATTCCGGCACTTCGCCTTTAACCGGATAATCCGTCACAATTCCGCAACTGACCGTAATCACATCGGACACTGTAGAATAGGGATGCGGAATTGCTGCATCCTGTAACTCCTTCATGATTTTTTCGATAATTTGTTTAGCGCCCTGTTCATCCGTATCCGGCAATAGTGCGACAAACTCTTCTCCGCCAACTCTGGCAGGCAAATCTGAATTGCGTTTGCAGCAATAGCGCAGGATTTCACCAAACTGCACTAATACATCGTCTCCCTTACCATGCCCGAAATTGTCGTTGTAGAGCTTAAAATCATCGATATCGATAATAATTAACGACATAGCACTTTTAGAGCGCATTGAACGACGCCATTCTTCAATCAGGGCTTCGTTGTACCGTCGGCGATTGGCGATTTTGGTTAAGGGGTCGGTGTGAGCAAGTGCTTTTAACGCCTGGGTTTTTCTGAGTAAGCGAACATGATTGCGAACTCTGACGGACAGTACAGTTGAATTGATAGGTTTTGGCACAAAGTCTACGGCCCCCATGTCAAACCCGTAGGCGAAATCCACATCTTCATTGCGCCCGGAAACCAGTATGACCGGTATGTCCCGCGTTACATCAATATTTTTTAGTGCGTTACAAACATCGTACCCGGACATATCCGGCAAATTGACGTCCATTAAAATGATATCAGGTTGATTATCGGAAGAGGCAATAACCAGCGCATCTGCGGCATTTTCCGAGCAAGTGATCCTGTATTGCTCTTCAAGGATATTACACATATACCCTAACACCGTCGGGTCATCGTCCACCAGCAACAGACTTGCATTTTTAACATTCATTCTAAGATATCACCAAGATTTACCCCTTGTTGTCTTGCAACGATACCAGAATGAATGAATTCGAAAATAAGACAAAGGTATAACACGACATCTCTAAGTTATTGGCGTTGCCTGGCTATCATTCGATGAGTTTATCCTGAAATTTCCGCAATTTTTCGCAGGCATCTGCAAATTGATAGCTTTCAATATTATTTCGCAATGCCTTAATCTCTTCCTTATCAAAATAAGCACTTAATACTACCAGGTACTCTTTTAAATCCGCTGATTTGATACGCTGATTTCGCTTGTAATGCTGCAATAAGATATCCAGTACCTGCTGCACGGATTCGGAGGTGGCGGGTAGTGTCGAATTTTGGTCATCACTGAGACGTTGAGCATTGTCCAAAATCTGATTAAGTGCTGTGAGATCCAGCGAAACTTCCGACTTTAAATGCTCTAAATCATCAGGTATCTGTCCCTGGATCATCTGCTCCTCAGCCTGATAAGCAAGCTCGGCCCCCTTGACAGCACCCACCATTTTTAGACCGCTGGCCAGTGTATGTATCAAACGTTTGAGCTCTGCTAACTCGCCAGATTCAAACAGCCTTTTTAGCGTCTTCGGGGCATCCACCTGTACCCGACAGGTAGAACGAATTAGATCCAACAGCAACCCTGGATCATTACCAACACGTTCTAAGGCCTCGTCGATATTCAGACGCTCTGATTCATCAACGATTGAGATATGTTGCTCTTTCGTGGCCTCGTTACTTTTTTTGATGTCAATGTTTCCTGAGGGCGATAAGAATTGTGCCAATACAGACTCTAACCGGCCTAACTCAATAGGCTTTGGAATATGTGCATTTAATCCGGCGTTTTCGACTTTTTTGAGGTCTGCCTTCATGACCGCCGCAGACATCGCGACTATGGGCACACCCTCGCCATGTGGCAATTGCCGGATTTTTTGAGTCGCTGAATATCCGTCCAGTCGAGGCATTTGCAAATCCATCAGGATTAAATCGAAATGGGGATTTTGCGCGTAAAGATCCACAGCCTCCTGTCCGTCATTCGCCACAACCGGCCTGATACTGAACTTTTCAAGGAATTCTGTGGCCACCAATTGATTGGTCTCATTATCTTCAACCAACATAACTGCCGCGTTGGCGTACTGTTGACGCAGTAAAGTGGCTTCATTCTGTTCTTTAGTCGCCAAAGCCGGATCATCAGAAAGTGATATGATCGTATCGTACAAGCGCGATGCAATAAATGGCTTTTCCACAACGGCATCAATGGCAACGGTGTCCAATATTGACTGGTGTAAATCTCGGGCAAACCCGGTGATCAGCAAGATAACCGCACCTTTTAGCGCTTCGCGATAATGCAAATCAGACTGGATTGTATGGATAAAACTGATCCCGTCCGTATCAGGCATTTTCCAGTCCACCAGAATAAGATTATAGGGTTTCCCTTCGGCTATGGAGGCTTTTAACAGTGCCAGAGCATCTTGCGCAGAGGCCGCCTGGTCATTGTCAAACTGCCAACTGTCCAGGACCCGGGTTAACGCCAGGCGATTATCGCTGTTATCATCAACCACCAGGGTTTTATAGTGAGCTGAAAATACCGGCAATTGTGGTTGCTCGGCTACGCCCAGCAGCAATGTAAAGCTGAAAGTACTGCCCACGCCTGGCTCACTGGCGACCGAAAGAGAACTGTCCATTAACTTCAGCAGACCAGCACAAATAGACAGTCCAAGGCCGGTACCACCAAATTTTCGGTTAATCGAGGTGTCTGCCTGAGTAAACGACTGAAAGAGTTCTTTGATGGCCGTTTCGCTGATACCAATGCCAGTATCTGTCACCTCAAATTGCACACTGGCGGTACCCGGTTTCTCAGCCACCTCATTGATCACAATGCTTAACTTAACATGCCCTTGTTCTGTGAATTTAACAGCATTACCCAACAGGTTACTTAAAATTTGCGACAAGCGCATACTGTCACCAATAAACATGGGGTCGTGGGTATAGGGAAAATCCACAATCAATTCGACATCTTTTTGCTCTGCCGTAATGGTGAACAATCCGGTAACGTCCTCAATAATTTGTGTTAACCGAAATGGCTCCTGCACTATCTGCAATTTACCGGCTTCCATTTTGGAATAATCCAAAATGTCATTGAGAATATTGAGCAGCGAATAGGTTGAGCTTTTAATTTTGCGTACATATTCCAGATCTTTGACGGGTAAAGGGCGCTCTGCCAGTAGTTGAGACAGCCCCATGATGGCATTCATGGGGGTTCTGATTTCATGACTCATGTTGGCCAGAAACTCACTTTTGGCATCGTTAGCTCGCTCGGCCTGTTCTTTAAGCTCCATCAACGTCATTTGATATTGTTTCATGTCGGTTATATCCAACACGCTGCCAATTATCTTACTTACTGTCCCATTGTGATCACGCTCAAACACTGTATTTTTTGATAACACATTGATTTGCTTGCCATCATCAAGCATCAGACTAAATTCACACTTTTTAGTCGTCGCAATGTCCGGTTCCGATGCACAGATCTGTTTAAGATGCTCAGTCAGGCGCTGACGATCTTCTGGCACGCACCACTGCAGCAATAGCGGTGTATCTGATGCACTAATGACATTCGCATCATAGCCGGTCATTTCACTGAAACTACTGTTGACGAATTCAAACGAAAAATCAGAGGCATTAATGATGTATTTACCGGTTAATGAAGCGTCAATCACCCTTGCCATAAATTCCTGATTGTCACGCAGTATTTGCTCTGCCTCCTTGCGTAACGAAGTATCCTGAATTGACACAAAAAGTGTTTTTTCATCCGTCTTATTACTCAAGGTAAAGGCCACTTCTACCGGTAATGACGGAACGTCGTTTATAGGCCGGGTATCGGCCTCCACCACAACACGTGACTTTTCACCACTAAAAAGTGCTTCTTTGAGGCTGTCAAAGTTAATATCAGTAGTGACAAATCGCTTCAGTTGCCCCCCTTCAATCTGCGTAATAGAAGCTCCCAAAATCCGGGATGCAGATTCATTTGCTAAAGAAATCATCCCTTCGGGTGTGACCACCATAACCCCAAAATTGGCCGCATTTGCCGCGTCCATCAACGCTTCGTCCTGTTGTTGCTGAAAGCGCAGCTCTACGTTTTTTAGTTTTTCTTCATGTGCCTGCTGATAAGCTTCATGCATCTGAGACTGAGTGGGAATACGCAACGCAACTGGTAAGCTCTTATACACGGTCACCGCAGTGAGACAGGATACAATGGCCGTCACTAATTTAGATAATCCGTGAATGCCATAAGCCCCGTTCCAGATGACCACAATGCTTATCAGGTGTGTGACTCCACAAAGTGCAATAAACATCGAAAACAGCACAAACACACCGCGAAATTCAAGGTCATTGCGTTTTATCACAAAATAATACAGTGCCCCCGG
The DNA here is from genome assembly GCF_055755215.1 of Planctobacterium sp. R6. Classification (NCBI taxonomy): domain Bacteria; kingdom Pseudomonadati; phylum Pseudomonadota; class Gammaproteobacteria; order Alteromonadales; family Alteromonadaceae; genus Planctobacterium; species Planctobacterium sp. R6. The sequence continues at coordinate 132,237 of NZ_JBVTQY010000006.1, read as the reverse complement.
TATAGAAAAATAAGCCAAAGCAATGAGCACATCGGACACGACATTCAACCAAAGGATTTCTGGTTTCCATAGGTAACAATGTCCGTGTGGCATAAAATCGGTGCGAAAAATATTGTGTAATGCTGTATTCATAGTCACGTCTTTTTAATTTTTAGCTACGCTGTGCAGTTTTTCTGTCACTGTATATGGGTATTGCTGGTCAGGGTTTCTTATTGGCACGGGCCTTTCACAACAAAGCCCGGCAACCCAGCTATTATTAATAGCACAAACATCAAATAAAAAGATGATTCCTGGATACCAAATCGCCACTTCTGTTGCCGCACAATGCCCCAGAAAAGTCATTAACCCGGTTAATATTCGATACGCTCTGGTCACACAAATCTGACAATTACCCGTTCTTATTCCATACTTAGGGCATGGTTGATTGTGCCAGAACTACGCGGTTGAGATCACTTTTAAACAAAACTACCGCGGGCATTTAAAAACTTGTGATCGCAACCGGCACAATCGGCGTATCAAGATCAGGGTAAGTCTAAAAAGGTCCTATATGGTAATAACAAAAAAGTCCTTTCTCATCACTATACTGGTAATAATAGCTATCGTTATCGCATGGTGGTTATCCAAAGAACCCGCCGTACCACCGGCTCCCCAATTCAAAGAATTTGCTGCTGGCCCTGAACGCAAGAAAGCCTTTTTTGATTACTTTCTGCCCATTATCAATGAGGAAAACAGAGAGATTCTGGCAATTCGGGAACATTTAATCAGCGTCCGACTCAATCAGGACTATTCCAGAAGCGATATCAGTGACATTCAGGAACTTGCCGAAAAATACTATCTGCAAGATTTTGACATCGACAATGATGACCACTGGCAAACACTGCTGCGGCGCGTAGATTATGTTCCCCCGTCACTGGCCCTGGCGCAGGCTGCAAATGAAAGTGCCTGGGGTACCTCGCGATTTGCCACAGAAGGCAATAATTATTTCGGTCAGTGGTGCTTTTCACAAGGTTGTGGGTTGGTTCCCAATAACAGGACAGCAGGCAGTAAACATGAAGTAGCCGCTTTCGACGATGCCAGAGAGTCAGTTAACCGATATCTGCTAAACCTCAATCGCCATGATGCTTATTTCAAGCTGAGAAAAATACGCGAGTCCATCAGAGAGAACGACGCCCCTTTGCGTGGTCCGGCCCTGCTTCCCGGATTGGAGCGCTACTCTGAAAGGGGTGAACATTACATGGAAGAACTTAACGATATGATCCAGTTTAACAAACTAAGCCGCTATGACGCTCAGTTTATCGTGCAATCCGCAGAGCCCGAAAAAGAGTGAATGTTCGGGGGTATCAAGCTTTTAAAACCCAATCAGGCCGCTACAAACAGCGGCCTGACGAACCGTTAACCAGAGCGTGAATAGCTCAACTCAGAGCTGCCTTAGCCCTCTACCTTTTGTTTCAGTGTTTGGGTTAATCCCGGCAAACCTTTTTGTCTTAAAAGAGGAGCAAATTCAGAGCGTTTGCTTTGCACCAGGCTAATTCCCTCAACCACCAGATCATACGCTTTCCACTGACCTGATTTGTCCAGTCGCAACTTAAATTGCATCTGTACGTCTGGCTTTCCCTTTTCCTTAACATGAGCATTAATGCTGACTTTGTCCTTATTTTGGAAATCTCTGAGCGGCTCGAATAACACCTGTTGATCATTATAATAATTCAGGGAAGCGGCATAGGTGCTACTCAGGTACAATTTAAATATATCCAGATAGGCCTGAATATCACTTTTCTCAGAAGAATTCGCACTACTACCCAGCACCAGTAACCCGGTGTAAATATGATCAACATGAGGCAACAGATACTGCTCGATAATGTTTTCCAGATCTTTTGGGGCAATCTCGCCTTTTTTCCTAAGCAGTTTAATTTGCTCAAAGGTATCATTCGCTACCTTTTCAATAAACGCCGTTGGATTTGGCGGAGATTGTTGCGATGATTGTTGTGCTGCGGCCTGACCGTGACTGAACAATCCGGTCACCACCAGGGTCAGGAAAAATGTCCATTTTAAATTTAATTTCATATTTAACTCCAAAAAACAACGCGTTGTCAGTTATAACAACGCAATAGCGATATCACCAAAACCCCAGATCAGCGTACCCACCACCAGCAGAAAAAATTCCAGGGTGCCCGCCTGAACCTTAATGGAGGTTTGCAAACTTTCTTCAAGGTCATCGTACTGTTTAACAACGCGATTAATTTCTTCGTCAGCGAATTCGGGGGGTGCCTGCATCAATCTTAACTTGCGCCGGGTTTTCGCCAGGGCAATGCGCTCCTGCACCAGCAGACGGCTGCGCAACAGTTGCTCCTGAAAAATTCCGCCAAATCCGGAGGCAACCCCCAACACCACTATCAGGCTGCCGGCGCGGGAGAACCACTCATATCCAAGCCACTGAAGGTGACTCAGCCAGATACCAGTAAGAGCCAGTATTAAGGCAATCAACAACACCACGACCTGATAAACAGCACCATGAATTTGCCCTTTCATGTGAATTAATGATTTATCTCCGGACAGATCAGCCAAGGCTATGCTCCCCTCGACAAGGCATTGATGTTGTACACAGACATTCAATCATCATTTTGTTTTACCTCACCCTCAGGTTTAGGATCATAATTAAACTCGTAAAAAATATCGAAAGCATTAGACAAGCCACTTACCGCTTCCAGATACAATTGTGGTAACAACTGATAACGCAAGGAAACCTCGGAAATCGCATCAAACACGCCAACGCCGTAGGCAATTTTAACATTGGGCGCAATCGTGCCACTCACTGCAACTTTTGAGCTATCACCTTGCCCTTCCATCGCCAGGCTGAGATCCTCGACACCAAAGCTTTTACCGATTTTAGAAACGGCGCCTTCAGATTTGTTTAATCCGTAACTAAGCAATACATTGGCAAACACCGATTCCTGCGACGCGTTGCTTTTAGCTCCAAGCGCTTTACCTGATAACAAGTAGGATAGCGCTTGCGCCTGAGACATATCAGGGTTGGAAAATACGGTCACTGTGGGCTGTCTGGCGGCACCTTCCACTCTTAACCCGGCAATGACATTGTCTGAGGTAACTTGTGGATCACGAATCGCTTCCAGCGATAAACTGGGGTATTCCAACGGACCATTAAACAACAAATCTCCCTGTCGAATGATGAGGTTTTGGCCATACGCTTTGTACGTGCCATTTAACAGCGACACTTCGCCGTTGGCGGTTAACGTTTCCCCGCCATTGAGTTGCAGGTTGCCGGTCAGGGACGTAGTCAGTCCAAACGCTTCCAAATTGACACTTTTTTGCTTTTTAGGATCAACAAACAATGCCAAATCCAGCACCAGCTTTGGCCCTGTGGTGGCGTTTTTGTCTGGACTATCTGCGAACACAATATCGGCAGATGGCCGTTGCGCGCCCTCTGGTAAGGTTTTAATTTTTACACTCGCTTGCGGCACATTAATTTTGCCAGACAGTTTTAGCAACGATTCAGACAGCGACAACTCGATATCAGGAGATACCTTCAGATTAACCATTAAATTATCATCGTACTCCAGCGCCTCACCTTTGAGTTGCATGTGAACATTCCAGTCCTTCTGCCAGGTGACATCGGCCTGAAGTGAACCAGCGCCGCTGCCCATTTTAAAGTCGCCGGATGAAGTTACCGTCTGACCGTCAAATATCAGGGTTTGTGACAGATCGTGCACATTGATACCTAACTCCCGGCTCAGTACCCGTCCCTCCAGTAATCTGGCGTCTCCGGTAAAGGCGAGATATTGGTTATTCAGTTTGGCGGAAATATCTGCATTGATGATGCCTTCCAGTTGTTCCACCTGGGGTACCAGGTATCCAAACGGGGCTAATTTAAATTGCTCTATGCGGGTTGTCAGACTGGCTTCATCTACACCGATTTGAGAAAAGTCAGCAGCAAACGGCATTTGCCCGTTAAATCTAAAAGTGCCTAAGCCATCACTGAGTAACGTAGATTCAGCAATGATACGTTGGTCTTTTAATGCCGCCTTGAGATTCAGGGTCTGAATGAAAAACAGCTGTTCCTCATCGAACAATTGCCACTGTTCAGGAGTAAAATGTGCTTCATAATCCAGTGCCGTTAACTGATTATTTGACAACTGCGCCTGAAAATTAAAATTCAGCAAACTGTCACTTTTTAGCTTGCGCAACAATCGGTGATTACCTTGCAACCAGTGAATAAGTGGCAATGCCTTTCCGTCAATATCAAGCTTTGCCGTATTCTCAAACCAGTTTAATTGCCTGATACAAACAGCGGCATCCTGTTTGTGCAGCCAGCAACCGGCACCCAGACGATATTGCTGATTTTGCCAGTCAAGTAATAACTCCGTCTTGTTTTCCAGAGCAAAAGTGATGGCATTGCGCGATACCCGACTGTTGAGAAACGCCCCCTGCCATTGAGTTTCAGATAGCCTTCCCTCCAGGTTCGCTGCCACCTGCAGCCAGTCAGAGTCCAGCGCAAACTCAATCTCGTGGCGGGCAGCATCACCGGTGGAATTCAGCTGTAAATCCAGTACTAGTTCGTCACTGAGTTTCAGTTGTTTTGCATCAAGTGTTAACTGGAAAGGGCTTGTCGGAGCCCAGGCAAGCGCAATTTCTGATGTAAAACTTTGCAGGCGATACTGCAAGTAGCGAAGCTGTTCTCCCTTTCCTGAAAGCGACAATTGTGGTCGTTGCAATGGTCCTTGCATCTGAACCTCAGCAACGACACTTCCCGCTATATCGGAATGAAAACTCTGCAGATGGATTAGATTAAGCTTTCCGCTGAGCTGAAGTTGTTTATCGGCACTCAATATCGCCTGCCCGTCAATGTGGTTTTCGCCCAACTGAAACGCCAGATTGTTGAGTTCCGTGTGGCCGTCGGAAGCATAGCGATATTCACCCGTCAGCCTTGCTATATCTCCTTGCCATGGCACAGCTAATTGTAATTGCTGGCCATCTACATCAAATTGGTTACCGGTTACGTTTATCTGTAGCTGACTCTGTGCAGATAACGCTGTATCCGGTATCGGGAAAAAAGCACTCAACGCTATGTCGTTAGCCTCCATGGCCAATTTGATTTTTGGATTATTCGCCAGGTGAACGTGTCCGGTGGCCTGCACACGTCCTTCTGAGGCCAGCAATGCAATTTGATTGATCGCGATGTCACTGAGGTTGCCTGACAAATCTAAGTCCAGGGACACAGGTTCCAGTAATGCCTGCTCCAGGGTACTGTTGGCCCGCACATAAAACTGCTGCAAATCACCTTGCAGCACCAGACTGGTATCGTGAAGCAGTGTATTTCCCGGTAATTTCAGGTTGGCGAAGTGGGCCTGTAATTGCAGCGGCAAGTGTGCCGATGTTAATGAGGTTTGCAGCTCTACTTCACCATTGATTGCGATGTCTGACAGCTCTCCCTGGCCATTGAGCTTCAGGTTTAATTGCTGCGGTGCGCCGCTTATCGTTAATGCCAGCTTTCCGGCTGCGCCGGTTAACTTTAAATCGCCATCCACCTGCCAGTTATCACTGGTTTGCACTGTACCGGTCAGGGAATAACCGGCCATGTTCAGGCGCAGCGCCTTTAGCAACAGTTGTTGCGGTGTGATGCTCAGTTGTGCCGCAACAGAAGTCAGCTGATATTGACTGACATCACCACGAAACAGCTGTACATCCTTGAAGGATAAGTCGTTCACTGTCGCCCTTACAGGAACAGATAACCCAGGCAATGTCAGCGGGGTATATTGCAGCTCAGCCAATTGCTCCAATTGCGCCTGCAGTGTCAACACGGTTTCAGGTTCAGATTCCGGCAAATACAACTTCAGATCCTCTGAGGTCATTTGGCGAACCACTAATTCCCGGTAAAAGCGAAATCCGGCTGCAACAGAGTGTACCTGTACTCTGGGCTGACCATCTAAACTAAGCGACAGCTCTTTTAAGCTGAATTGCTTTACTAAAACGGGCAGTGGTAACTGCAGTAGTGCTTGTGATGATGAAGGGTCTGCCGGAATCGAGGTTTGTGCACTGGCGGACCCGGTCGCAATCGCCACCTCAAGCTGTTGCAGCGCTAACTTGTCGATACACACCTCGAAACGCAACAGACAGGCTGGTTGCAGATCCAAGCTCAGTTGCGCCAGCGCCAGCCTGTTACCGGACTGTTCCAGTTCAACACCATTAAGTGTCAGCTCGCCAAAAATACTGCCATTAATTTCCGACACCGTCACCTGCGGTACCTGTTGCAGCACTGTCCGGATGAGGAAATTAGCCCCGGCTGTGGTGTAAGTTAAAAAGCCTGTTAATGCCACGAGCATCAAACTGAGCAGCAGTACAATTCGCACGCTTAGGTAGCTGTGTCTGAGGATAGATTGCCAGTTAATCATAGTGCTGGCCCTAAAGAAAAGTGCAGTCGCCAGGTGGACTCTTGCTCATTGTTACCACGAGCAATGTAAACCCTTAACGGCCCCACGGGTGTTACCCAATGAACGCCCGCGCCCACCCCGGTAGCGACATTATCAAACCAGGACATACCGGCATTACCGGCGTCAGCAAACAGTGCCAATCGCCATTCGGGTAACACATCAAACGTGTACTCTAGTGTTGAAGTGTACAGGTATCTTCCCCCTAACAACTGCCCTTCAGCATCGAGCGGTGCTAAAGACTGGTAACCAAAACCACGCACACTTTGGTCACCACCGGCAAAGAAACGCAATGACGAAGGCACTTCGTCAAAATTATTGGTGGATAAGGCCCCCAATTCCATTCGCCAAAAAAAGCGATGTTGCTGATAAGTTCTGAGCCAACGGGTTTGCGCTACAACCCGCACCAGGTCAAGGTCACTGGCAAGTGCCTTGCTGGCCCCTTCAACAGACAGGATCTGTCTGTCGCCCCAATAGGGATCCAACTCCCCTTTATTGCGAAAACGACTCCAGGTATAGCCCGGCAACAACAAGGCCGTGGTAATTTCATCCGCGTCTGCCTGACGGAAGGTTTCCCTGTCGTAGCGCAGTTGCGCCACGCGTTGCCAGCCTGAATCCGGCTCCAGCCAATGGCGCTTTGCAGCCACCGATAAGGTGTTACTCTGCGTATCGTTGTCATCGGTATGTTTGAGTCCAAGCTGCAAACTGACAAAGTTTTTCGCCGGATCCCGCAGAGGAATGCGATAGTTCGCTTCTAAGGATTGCTCCACCATTGAGGCAAATAGTTCTGTTTCGATGCTATGCCCGGCTGAGTTCAACCTTGAACGTTGCCAGCCAAACCTCACCCGTGGTCCGGTATCAGAGGATATACCTCCACCGACATTAAACTCGTGCAGCGGTTTGAACTCATAAACCACTTCCAATGGCACCTGGAAATCCTCCGACTGAGGCACCAATGGCCGCACGAATACACTTTCAAAATACCCGGATCGTTTCAGTTGCTGACTGAACAGGTTCAGCTTCAGCGCATCATATTCTTCACCTTTGATAATGGGATTTAACCCGGCGATGAGTGCCGCGTCGTTCTGATTAGCGATTGTCACTAAGTCGCCAAACCGGTATCGGGTTCCCATGCGCAGCTGCAAACGGATATCAGCCTCGATAAAATTACTGTCAACAATGACCTCATGCTTTTCAAAAGCAAAATCAAAAAAGCCTTTCAGTAACGCTGTACTGGTTACTTCTGACTTCCATTGCTCATAGCGTTTATGATCGAATCTGTCACCGGATTTAAACGGGAAGCGGGCTAAAATGTCCGTCAAAATGGCTGTTTGCTGTTGCACTTGTTGTGAATTGAGTTCAATGTGCCGCACTGTTAACGCCGGGCCTAACTCCAGGGTCAGTCGCCAGCGCCCACAATCCTGTTCACTGGCGGGCTGTAAATCCTGAATTTGCGCCAGATAATAACTCTTGCTTTGCAATGCGCTGGTGATGGCAGCATAGACCTTTTTTCGGTAGCGATTACTCAGCACGCATTTTTCCGGTGCCGGAAAGACACTCAGGTGAGCATTAATGTTGCTGAGTACATTGTCAGGTAGCTTTTGCTCAGACGTTACTTCAATCGCGTTGCTATAACGGATCTGACAACAAACCAAAACCAAAAAGGCAAACAACACCGGCTTGCCCGAAAAATTCAATGACATATCGCTGAAAACGTCCTAATACTCAGTCGCTACAATAAAAATAATGTGCCCAATCCCAGGAAGGCCACAAAACCGACAATGTCAGTTACCGTGGTCAATATTACGGAGCCGGAAAGCGCCGGATCAATTTTAAGTTTATCAAGAATAATGGGTAACGACACACCCGCCAGCGCGGCAGCGATGATATTGAACAAAATAGCCAACGCAATAACCAAACCCAACAAGGGATCAGAAAACCAGAAAAAGGCCACAATTCCAATAACAACGGCCCAGATTACGCCATTTAAGCCACCGACCCGCAATTCTTTTTGTAGCAAAGCGTTTCGGTTGCCACGGGTTACCTGTCCAAGTGCCAGTCCTCGTACAATCAGAGTTAGTGTTTGACTACCGGCAATGCCGCCCATGCTGGCCACGACCGGCATCAACACCGCCAGCGCGACGACCTGTTGCAAAGTCGCCTCAAACAGACCGATAAACCAGGAGGCCAAAAACGCCGTTATCAGATTAATACCCAACCATACAGCACGGCTTTTTGCGCTTTTTCGCACCGGCGCAAACAAATCTTCGTCCTCGTCCATACCCGCCGATGACATCACCTGGCGCTCATAGTTTTCATTAACCAGTTCACTGGCGGTGATCATGTCTACCCGGCCCTGCAGCACATTGTTACTGTCAACCGCTGGCAATGCCATATAGCCAGCCCGCTGCACTAACCGGGAGGCGTTTACACTGTCATCATCCACTTTTACGACATCAATATATTCTTCAGAAATTTCCACCAATGGCAGGTGTTCAGGCGCACCAAAAACACTGGTCAACCTTACGGCCTCGGTAAAATGACCGGCGCGATTCACTAAAAATATGCAATCGGTAAGATCGGGAACATTGCGTCGAATCAGGCGCAATGCGTCACGCACTTTGGCACTGATAGGCAACACTAAAACTTCGTGACTTAACCAATGGCCTATCTGGTTGTCGGCGAATAAGCTGGCGTCCTGAAAATACTTGCGCTGCTGTTTATTCATCACCGACAGCGCACTTTCTACTAACCTGTCAGGCAGGGAATCGGCCAGTTCCAACAGGATTTCAGCATCCATATCGGTAAACAACTGCTGCCACTCGTCATTCTCAGTGGCATCGATCAGTACTTCCCGCGGATCGCCACGCATGGCAACCAGCACATCTATTTTTTTGTGTCTCGGAACTTCATTCCAGACAGCCAGACGCTGTTCTACCGGTATTGATTCCAGTAGTAATGCGATATCCGATGCATCTTCCTCAAGCATGATATGGGCTACAGAGTCAGTTTCACCGGTCAGGGGTGCAGCCACCACTTCCTGGATTAAATTAGGTAGCGGATCTGTCATGCTTAGTCCTCTATAATGTCATTATTAATCAATATGATAACAATCGTACAGGGCACCACAACCAGAGATTCCGAACTGTGTGTTCACATTCTGCCAATTGCATTGCCTGAAAAACTCACGAAGCCCCTTCGGGCTGGAAATTCCCGTACCTCAGTGTTTTATGTAAGGACGAGAATTTTACAGTAAAAGTCACAAATTTCTCCTGCCAGATGTGACTTAGTGACCTGTATTTCAGTCTACAGGGTTAGATTTAATGTAATTCCCTGTTTGCCATTACATTGAAACTATAGGCTATCTGAGATTAATCCTGTCGACTAGCAGCGAACAAACTGAAAGCGTAGAAATAATTAAGATAGTAATCAAGAACTTAACTATTACTAGCGTAGAGAGTTTGCAATGAATACAGAACAACACCAGGTCAGCACTAAACTGCTCGGCCACAATATTGATTTACAGGCTCTGAAAGCAAAATTGCACAAGAGTTTTGTTATCCACCAGTACCGTGATGCCTTGTACATCGCGTATCACGGCAGCACTGCCTTTGTATTTGACTACGGGGTGATCTGTGCCTGGAAAATGAAAGAAGAAGATAAAACTCAGTTGCTAGTCAAAGTCCTGAGTTGTACCCAGAATGGCACAGACGATCACGCCTGGGAAAACTTCCATTTCAAAGTGGAGCAGAACGCCAGTTTAATGGTCAGAGACGATGAGATCCGCCTACCCGACGACGACTTGCTGACCTTGCTTGCCGTCAGTCATGGGCTGGCACAATCTGAAAAGCTGGAACAATTTGAAGTGTTAGCGGAAAAAACCATCCGTGAACATTCTCACCTGTCTGAAACACTGGCCAAAACCGGCAAGATTCCGCTGTCCCGCAAGGCTCTTGCAAAAGCCAGAGGAAGCCTTTTCCAAACCCGTAACGATATCGTATTACGCTTTAACCTGTTGGATACGCCGGAGTTCTTTTGGGAATACCCTGAACAGGAAGCCAACTATCTGCAAATTTCACGCTATCTGGATCTGCAACCCAGAGTGGAGCTGCTGAACCTGAAACTCAGTACCATCAATGAGCTGTTGGAAATGCTGGCATCAGAGCAGAATCACAAACACTCCGCCTTTTTGGAATGGATCATTATCTACCTGATCGCAGTAGATATTATTTTATATTTTGGTCATTAAGAACGAGAGCGTGTTGAATTTTGCGGTACAATTTTGCAGCAAAGAACAACACGCTCTGTTAAAAGAATAATCAAGGACAACCACTTGAAAATAGCAATTTTATCGCGCAATGAGCGACTGTACTCTACACAACGATTGAAAGAGGCCGCACTGGCGCGCGGCCATACTGTGGATATCATTGACACGTTACACTGTTACATGGATATCACATCCAGCCGCCCTAAAGTGCGCTACAAAGGGAAAAACCTGCCTCAATATGACGCCATTATTCCGCGTATTGGGGCATCCATCACCTTTTACGGTACCTCGGTGGTCAGACAGTTTGAAATGATGGGCAGCTTTTGTGTCAATGAATCAATTGCCATCAGTCGTTCCAGAGACAAATTACGTTCATTACAACTTTTATCCCGAAAAGGTGTAGGCTTACCGCGAACCGGTTTCGCACACTCGCCGGATAACATCAAAGATTTGATTAAAAATGTCGGCGGTGCGCCGGTGGTTATCAAAATCCTTGAAGGAACTCAGGGCATCGGTGTAGTACTCGCTGACTCGGAAAAAGCCGCAGAGAGTATCATTGAAGCTTTTATGGGTATTAAAGTTGATATCCTGGTACAGGAATTTATCAAGGAAGCAGGCGGTGCTGACGTTCGCTGTTTTGTAGTCGGTGGTAAAGTGGTTGCTGCCATGAAACGCCAGGGCAAAGAAGGCGAGTTTCGTTCCAATCTGCATCGCGGTGGTACCGCTGAGTTAACCAGGTTAAGTAAAGAAGAGCGCGCGACCGCAGTTCAGGCTGCCCGGATCATGGGATTAAATGTCTGCGGTGTCGATTTGTTGCGCTCTTCTCACGGCCCTGTTGTAATGGAGGTAAACTCGTCACCGGGTCTGGAAGGTATTGAGACCTCTACCGGGAAAGATGTCGCAGGACTGGTTATTGAGTTTATTGAAAAAAACGCCAAACCACACAACAATAAAACAAGAGGTAAAGGCTAGCATGACAGAACCTTTAGAAATCGGTAAGACCCTGATTAAACCCGGCTCCAGAGTAAAACTGGAATTACCGGCTGCCAGGCTTTACACGGACACAGAAATTTCCATTCCGGTGGAAGTGATTAATGCCCGCAAACCCGGCCCCGTGGTGTTTATCAGCGCGGCAGTGCATGGCGATGAACTCAACGGCATAGAAATCATCCGGCGCCTGCTCACAATGAAGTCTTTCCGCTTGTCTAAAGGGACTATCATTGCCGTACCAATCGTAAATGTTTACGGCATGCTCAATCAAAGCCGTTACATGCCTGACAGACGTGACCTGAACCGGAGTTTTCCCGGTTCCGCCAAAGGGTCACTGACAGGTCGACTGGCGCATTTGTTTTTATCGGAGATTGTCAGCAAATGCCAGTATGGTATTGACTTACATACCGGGGCGATTCATCGCAGTAATTTTCCTCAGGTCAGGGCAAATCTGAATGATGATGAAACCATGCAATTGGCCCGCACCTTTGGTGTACCGGTTGTATTGAATGCTGACATTCGCGAAGGTTCATTGCGTGAGGCCGCGGCGTCAAAAGGTTGTAAGGTTCTGCTTTACGAAGCCGGACAGGCGTTGCGTTTTGACGAGTTGTCTATACGGGCCGGATTAAAAGGCGTGCTTAACGTATTGTCTCATCTGGGTATGATACGCAAACGCAAACCGTCGAAAACGGTAGAACCATTTGTTTCCAACCACAGTTTTTGGGTCAGAGCCACCAGTAGTGGTACAGTAACAGACCGAAAACGCCTGGGTGATCATGTCAACAAAGGTGATGTACTTGCCGAAATCTGCAGTCCGATAGGATCTGCTGTCGATATTTTAAAAGCACCTAATAGTGGTGTTATCATCGGCAAGCAAAATATCCCGCTCGTACAAGAAGGTGACGCCATGTATCATATTGCAGACTTTGAAACGCCCAGTCAGGTAGCTGAACATATCGAGCAGTTGCAGGATGATTTATTACCGCAATCTGATAACAACATAGTGAGTCAGGACCTATGAGCAATAGCGAACTCCCCCAACCTCTTACCGACAAAGTTGTGATTGGTGTCGCAGAAAAAATCGACTTGCCAGAACTTGGCCTAACTGCCATTGCGACCCGAATAGACACAGGCGCAAAGACGTCAGCATTGCATGTTGACCACATCGAAATCGATGAAACTGCCAAAAAAGTTAAATTTTGGTTTCATCCTGATTTTCACGACGTTGAAAAGACCATTAAATGCGCCGCACCGTTACACGACGTGCGCTGGATAAAATCCTCTAATGGTGAAAAAGAGCGTCGTTGCGTGATAAAAACACCGGCACAATTGGGTAATTTAACCTGGGATATCGAGTTAACACTTACCGACCGCTCTATTATGAAGCACCTGATGTTGTTGGGGCGGGAAGCCCTGGAGCAACATTTTGTCATCGATCCTTCCGATGATTATTTAGCCGCGAAATGAACGCAATCGCAGCTTACCTAACATCAATATCCGTCACTATTTTCAATTGCGAGTAAGGCTATGGAACAGACACCCTCCTCTTTAACCGCCAACATCATTTGGTTGGTGGATGGTAAGCATACAATTCATCCTGCCGTTGAAGACAAAGTTGTCAAACTGGCGAAACTGCATCATGCCACCATCAGCATTGTCTTTGATAATCGGTTACGGGCCCGCGAACGCCATTACTGGTTTATGTTTGATAAATCGGAACAGGCGGAACAGACCTGGATTAAAGAGCAGGAGGAAAAACAGCAGCGCATTCAGGAACGAATGAAACAGGAAAACCTGGCATTTAACTTTATCGTGCTGGACAAACCGAATTACATGGAGACGATCGAAGCCTGCACACAAGGAAAGAAAGACAACCTGTTACTTATCCAGGATGAGCAGATAACTGAGCGTCACCCGATTTTCCAGGACCTCGCGAATTTGCAGTGCCATGTTTTAGTCATGCAGCCCAAAGCGTGGAACAGCCAAACCAGGCTCATTGGCGCGGTAGACCCATTACACGAAAACTCCCGTCCCGACGATTTGGATTTTATTATCTCGAAGAAAACCCGCAACCTGGCCAAGTTACTCAAATCTGAGTGGGTTATTGCCCATGCCTGTCATGTGCCGGCATCCTTTATTCAGTACAAACACAAAATATCCACATTACATCGACAGGGACTGGATGATTTTATGGAGCGCATTGGGGCGACTCCGAAACACGCAGTACTACTAAATGGATTACCGGAAAAAGCCCTGACAGACTGGGTTAACAAACAAGACAGTGACATTTTGGTGATAGGCAATGTAACCCGAAACATGTTGCTATCGCACCTGGTTGGCAGCACCACTATGGCACTGTTAAATAATCCCCCCTGCGATATGTTGCTCATCAAGAGTCCCAGGCACAACTAACTTATCACCTGTAACTTAACCTCACCGCTTAACAATGGTGAGGTTTAGCCTGGTCCAGACATGAAAAACGGATGGCTTACTAAACTAACGAAGTAGCAAGAATCAATGATGTCTTAAAAATTTTAATTTTGCTCTTTTGATGAAAATATTGTGTTTGCTTCAGCAACTAGTTCCCAGTTATCAGATTTATACACCCAGCCTTTCCATAAGTTGGCCTTTTCGTGCCCCATAATAAAAAGAAAACCATCTGTATCAGCTAAATGTTGACTGATCCTGCTTGAAGAAATTATCGAATGTAAGTTTTCCAACATACTGAATTCTGCTTTTTCACTGCGAGGGTAAGACACGACGACTTTTAGGTCACAATTTATTAGCAATAGATGTGATACTTCTTGAAAAAGACCACTATAAAAGTCATTTTCATGCTCAAAGGCAATACGAATATCTGTGAGATAGCATCCAGGGCTGTACTCTTGTATTAAGTCTTCTTCACGATAAAAAACTGAATCAATATTATGAAAATCGCCGTTAAAGCAAAGTAATCCTAACCGCTCGGAAATATCAACTACGATAGAATTTTCATTTTTAATTACCAAACTTGTGAGTTTTGTATTACTCCAGTTTTGTTTGACTTCGTCATTTCGGTGCCGAATAGTATCGCACCATGTTTGGTAAAACTCTTTTGCTGTTATCATGATACCTCCTTGCAATATATCGTTGTTCCCATCTGACCATATCTATGGATATGGCTTAAACTATACATTAACGTTTTTCAAATTATAAATCTCGGTTTAATCCGATATGCCAACCCACTAAAACACCCCACTTGGTTAAATCTTAAATTTCAGGCCCAGTTGCAGGCGTTTTTGTCCTTCGTTTAGTTCCAGCTTGCTGAACCAATCCCAGCCCCATTGCGCTATCAATTCGCCTTCCAGTTCGAATGTCAGGGCATGGCCGAAGTCGACGAAGTCTTCAGTCAGTTCAGCTCTGGCCCCAAAACTTGCATCGACATAGCTGTAATACAGAAAATAATCCATTTGATAATTAGGGATTGGCATTGGACCTTCCAGGCTCATTACGGCTTTAAGATGGTTATTGTCTGTGCGATCTACCAGCTCCATAGCCACAATATGCTCACCTGCAACCTGATAGCGCAACTCTGCCCGGAAGAAGTCTTCATTTAGCATACGTTCAAGCCCCAATTCATAACTCAGCTTGTCGGTTATTCTGGCGCTTAGCTCAAACTCCAGATAATCAATGCGGTTTATCGCGTGAAAGGCATCCGGGCTTTGGGTGTGGGCTAATTCGCCAACCACTATTTCGACTTTATTGTGAGCAGAGACATCCCTGACATGCCGAATTCCGGCAATCCATCCGTCTTTTGACAATCCGGTTGAAGAAACACGGCCTTTATAAGTTGGAATAGCGCCCAATTCAGTTTTGCCGTATTGGGACTGATGTCGCAGATAAAAGCGTCTCAGGTAAAAGCGATGATTTTCATCGGCACCGAAGGTATTGTAACTGGAGGAAAACTCATCGCCAGTTACCGCAAAAGCATTTACCGACCAGTTTTCAATGAAACTCAGTTGCGGATAAAAACGCACGCGGTATTGGTATCTGGGAACCTTATCCGAACGGAAATCGGCACGAGTCGAAATGTCTAAACGAGCGTTCAGGCCTTGCGGCGTCGCATCATCAGAGAATACCGAAAAAGACGCACCAATCCCTGTAACCAGTACCCATATTAAGCGTATGGCATGGCTTGTAATCATATTATCTTGAACCTGTTAACAATGAATCTGGTCTTTCAGCCGGAGTATAATCGTACGAACTGACCCAGTTAAAATGGCATTACTCCCCCAATTTTACATTCCGGCTAAATTCACCCTACATGCTATTGATGACAAAGAGTTTACCGCGAGAGGCAAAGCAAAAAGCAATGTTGATACCGAACAATTTATTCAGGCATAACGTTCTGTGAAGGAATATGAAGCAAAAATGATTCTCGATGGTAAAAAATAGAATCCATATTATCTGCACATTTTGTTGCGATAACAGCCCCATTAACTATCGGTACATAGGACACAACAATGGCGTCACTGGCAAGTTTTAATGTAGATGGCACTGAGTATCATATTTCCAATGAGAACATGGATATGGATCTGTTAAAAACTCTGTTTAAAAAAGTCATCAGTACTGACAACGCTCCGGTGCTGGAGCAACTTTGCCAACGTCAGAGTGTCAATGACGATTGGTTTGAAGCCTTACTGGCACAATACACCGCCGCGTTGAAACACAGCCACAGCGAAAGCCTGAGCGACAATGACGATGACGAGCTGTTAAATTCGCTGTAGCGCTATCTACTGTTCTTTTCAGATATGCAACGGCAATAGCGCGGATGAGCAACACATGCGCGTTTCATCTGGACGTTTTCATGTTGCGCCCTCATAATTATTACCACCTTTCATATGTTAAGCTTAGAGCCTGTTGATCTTTGCTCAAAATAGACTGAACTAATTTCTATGTACGCCGTAATTTTTAAAGCCAAAACTGGCGCGCAAGACGCACAATATTCAGAAACCGTGGCACTGATGAGAGATCTTGCGTTTGCGCATTATAATTGTCAGGACTTTATCGCCGTCACTGAAGGTCAACAGGAAATAGCAATCTCCTATTGGTTGTCAGAGCAGGACATCAAAGACTGGCACAAAGACAGTCAACACGCGGTAGCTCAAAAGCTGGGCCGGGAAAAATGGTACACAAGCTACATTGTTGAGGTGGTTGAAATCAAGCGCCGGTATCAATTTGGTGACGCTTAACTCGTGTAATTGTTCAATTATCAGCCAAACGACTTGATTATCGGCGCTTTTTTATTACTCACACTGCACATTTTCACCACAATTAATTACACTTTGTTACATCTATGTAAATCTGGCCTCCCTTTTTGAAGCGCACCGACTTTTTGTTTAGAAGTAGCAAACATCACAATTTGCCCAAAGATGTTGAGTGGCAGCTTACTCAGGATTTTTTCCGCAAGGCCAGTACCAATACGCGTCCTTTAATGCTGGGCGCCATATTGTTTGCTTTAGCCGCCTATTTTCAACAGGCAACACCCTCTGGCATCTTGATTTGGTTAGCGGTGCAATTTCTATTGGGTATCGTGTTACACCTGCTGACGCGTCAATATCGTTCTCCTAAAATCAACAATCAGCAACTGCTTCGCTTCATCTTTGCTCGAATTATTATCGGTGTTTTAATTGCCGCCATGTTTGGCTGCTCATTGTTTTTGTTACCCGAGGAAGGCATGAGCAGTGGCGCTCCCATTTTAATTTTCATGTTAATGATGATCGCCATCATTACAGTGTTTCGTTATGCCATGCTGCCCATGTTTTCAAATGTATTTTTGATCAGCCTGGTATCGCCACAACTACTCTTTTTTGTACTCTACCCAAGCAGTTTACACCTGACCTTTTTGGTTTTAGTACCAACCAGCATTATTTTAGTGGTACATCTGGGCAACGTGCTCTCCCAGGCAAATCGCGAAACCATTTCCCTGAATGCCAAACTCAAACACGAAATTGAGGAACATGTAAAAACCAAAAAATCGCTGGAAGTCATTGCAATGCAAGACCCGTTGACTCACTTGGGAAATCGCCGGCAATTTGACAATGCATTGCAGGCGGAACTTCAGAGATTTAAACGCTACGAACGTAGTTTCAGCATTTTTTATGTGGATTTAGATAACTTTAAACCGGTTAATGATATGTATGGTCACGATGTGGGTGACCTATTGTTAACCGACCTGGCGCAACGCCTGAAAACCTCAATGCGGGTAACAGATACGGTGGCACGTATTGGAGGTGATGAATTCGCCATCATTGCGCCGGGTATCGCCGAACAAACTGACATAGACAACATGATCAAAAAACTGGAAAGCGCGATCACCGAACCATTTCAACTGGATACTGTTCACCTGGAAATCAACGCCAGTATTGGCTGGGCAAATTGCCCTCAAGATGGCTTAGATAAAGAAGCATTATTAAAGGTAGCTGACATCAGAATGTACAAGGTAAAAAACAATCGGTGACAGTGAGCATGACTGAGCATCACACACGCTGCCACCGATAGCCCGGATTGATTCTCAGACCAGTCTGTTTCCTATTGGCAGTTTGGTCACCGCTTTACCTGTCACACTGCGAATCGCATTGGCTACTGCCGGTCCAATTGGCGGCGTTCCTGGTTCACCCACTCCCGTAGGAGCAACATCAGATGGCATAATAAACACCTTGATATCCGGCATTTGATTAATGCGCAGCGGCGTATAGTCATAAAAATTGTTTTGTACTACTTTTCCACCATCCAGGGTAATTGCCTCACCCAGAATAGCGCTGAGCCCGTAGCCTATACCGCCTTCCATCTGTGCAACGATCACATCTGGCGTTACTGCTACACCACAATCCACTGCACACCACACCTTTTCGACCTGATACGACTTATCGTCATTCACTTTTACCTGCGCCACCTGAGCAACAAAGCTGGCAAAAGATTCGTGAACAGCAACCCCTAACCCCGTTCCCGCGGGAAGTGCGCTGCCCCAGTTGGACTCCGCCAGAACCTTATTTAACACCGCCAAATGCCTTGGATGCTCCTTGAGCAATTGCTGACGCAATGTCGCCGGATCCTGTCCTGCTGCATGTGCCACTTCATCGAAGAACACTTCAGTGGCATAGGCATTGTGACTGTGCCCTACTGAACGCCACCACAACACCGGCACGCCCGCTTTGGCTTCGTGCCCGTCAAATTTAAAATTGGGGATCTGGTAGGGTAAATTTGCCCCACCCTCGGCGATTGCAAAATCTAAGGGCCCGGTAATAAGCCCCTCAAACGGGGTACCCCGTAATATGGATTGCGACACAATCCGATGATGCCAACCACTTATCCCGTTTTGTTGGTCGATGGCAGCGCGAAACTTGTGGAAAGCCATAGGGCGATAACGGCCAGCTTTGATGTCATCTTCGCGTGACCACTGCATGCAGATTGGTGCAGCGCCATTGATGGCCTTGGCAATAACTACCGCGTCCATGACAAAATCAGAATCAGGAACCGCACGACGACCGAAACTGCCTCCGGCAAACTGGGTGTGTACAAAGACTTTTTCAACCGGTAGCCCTGTTACCTGCGATGCCACATATTGATCAATACCTGGGATCTGCGAACCGGTGTAAATGTGACAGGCGTCTTTTTGCAAATCCACCACACAGTTCATGGGTTCCATGGTGGCGTGAGACAGATAGGGAAATTCAAATTCCAGCTCTACTGTTTGCGCTGCCTCAGCAATCGCCTTTGCAAAATCTCCGTCATTCCTGGCAACCGCACCGTCAGTTTCGGCCAATGCTTTAAAATCAGACCACAATTGAGTAGAACTGCGGGTCTCCGCCTGACTGTCATCCCATTCAATCGTCAAAGCCTGCTTGCCCTGTCTTGCTGCCCAGTGGTTTTTCGCGATAACCGCGACACCCCGAGGTGTGGTGATCACTGACTCAACCCCCGCTACAGCCCTGGCTTTGTCACTGTTAACACTTTTAAGCGTTGCACCAAATTTGTCAGGACGTGCAATAGCGGCTACCAACATACCCGGCAAACGCACATCAATAGTATAGTTGGCCTTGCCCGTACTTTTCTCTTTGCTGTCAATGCGGGGCACCGACTTGCCTACCAGCGTAAATTCTTCCGGTGTCTTAAGTGTTGGTTTTTCCGGTGGCGCAATTAACGCAGCGGCTTCAGCCATATCACCGTAGGTGGCCTTCCTGCCAGCCGCCGTTAGCTGACCATTTTCAGCTACCACTTCAGACTCTGCTACAGCCCATTGTTTTGCTGCAGCAGCGATTAACATTGCCTTCGCAGCAGCGCCCGCCTGTCGTAGTTGCATCCATGAATTTGCAATAGAGGTTGAACCGCCTGTGCCCTGATAGGGTCCCCAAAACAAATTGTTATAACGCTGAGCGTCGGCCGGAGCGAACTCCCAACGCATTTGTGCCCAGTCCGCGTTCATTTCCTCGGCGACAATTGCCGTTAATCCCGTTGTAACGCCCTGGCCTTTATCGAGATGCTTAATTACAACGGTAATACTGTTGTCTTTCGCAATCTTGATAAAATGCCCCATTGCAGATGATTGCTGAGCTTCTGCGCTCGCCGCGTGACTAAAAGACAACCCAATACTAAATCCAACCCCTGAAATAGCAGAGACTTTAAGAAATTGGCGTCTGGATAATTCCGGTGTCGCAACAACACTGTTGTCATTTTGTGCTTGTGCCATTTTCATTATGAAACCTCCTTCGCCAGGGTATCTGAAGCTTCGTGGATAGCAGCCCGGATACGGTGATAAGTTGCACAGCGACAAATATTGCCTTGCATCGCCATATCAATATCTTGGTCATTGGGCTGTTTATTGTTTTCCAACAGCGCGGTCGCTGACATGACCTGGCCTGATTGGCAATAGCCACACTGCACTACGTCCAGTTTTTGCCATGCCTGCTGAATAGCTACAGCCGCTTCGGAGTTTAATCCCTCGATTGTGGTCACACTGGCACCGTTCGCCGCAGCCATTGGCGTTGAGCAAGACCGCACTGGCTGTCCATTGAGATGCATCGTACAAGCGCCGCACATACCTACACCACAACCAAACTTACTGCCGGTCAGGTTTAATTCATCTCGGACATACCACAACAGTGGCATATTGGGATCACCCTCATAGGTGACCTTGTCACCATTTAATTCAAATGAAATCATGATAGCTCCGGAGCACAAGGCTCAGTGTTTTAACAATGAAGTAGCAAGGAGTTTTAAAAAGTATTGCAAAGGTGAGTTTTTTAGCAAGTATTGCCCCCCTTAAAACGCTGTAAATTCCACCGTTTTGTAGGATTGTGCATCAGGCAGATTTAAAAAGGCATGCGCAGCAAAGGTCGGTTATGGTCAACAGACGGCGTCCACCATCAATACCCGCTTTACCCCGGCAAATTAACTGGCTTCTCAAAGACGGTTGCCCTCTGCACGACAATGTTTAAGCAAAGTGTCAACACACTGTAATTAGTGTTTACTTTAAACAGCAATGCGCTTTGCACACTTTTACGGCTAAATCTTCGGAAAAACACACCGGGCCAGCCATACCACAGGGCTTAACCCGGATTAATCGTGTCATTTAGGATTGAGACTGAGATTGCTGTGTAGCGATCATGCCGGATAAAAAGTAGTGTTCATTAACAGCATTGTGCACTTTGCTCAGCTCCAGTTGAATGTCATCAATAACGTCATGTAAAGCTTGCTGCCTTAAATTCTGCACTTCCTGTTCTGCGACACGTCGTTTTACCTTCATCAATTGCCTGAGCGGCATATCATTGCGGGGTAAATCCGCCAGTCGCTCACCAATGTCATTGATGCAAAACAGAATAGAGCGTGGGAACGTCTCGCTTTGCATCAGGAAACTCAGCACCTGTGCCCGCTTTACTTTCACGTTCATGTTTTGCCGGTACATCTGATAGGCATCCATCGACTTTAGTACACTCATCCACTGAATATTCTGAAAGGGTTCACTTTCTTCTTCATTCACCAGGTTCGCTGAGCGAACATCCACGATACGACTGGTCATTTCTGCCCGTTCCAAATCGCAGCCCATTCGGAAAAACAAATAGCTTTCATCGTGATTCAGAGAGCCTTCTATCAAGCCATAAAAAGACTGTATACGGAAAATCACTTCCTCGAGATAAGCGAAACGGCGTTTTTTGTTGACCCCTTCAGCGACATTTTCTTTGCCAAAATGGTACAGTGAATTCAGGCGCTCCCAGGCTTCTCTGGGCAATATATCTCTGACGGTGCGGGCATTTTCTCTGGCCGCCCACAGACAATAATTTAAGCTAACCTGACTGCTTTCATTGCGCTCCAGTAAAAACTTCATCACGGTGCGCTCATTAAAGTTACTGTGCACAGCACAATAGGCGTCGCGCTCACCAACGATATCGATCAGCGGCTCCCAACCTAAACTAACCCCTTTGGGCAAGTCCAGTAACAGGTTGTTGTTGACGTTAATCAGACGCGCCATATTCTCAGCACGCTCCACATAGCGCGCCATCCAGTAAATGGTTTCTACAACTCTTGCTAACATGGCTTACTCCTCCTCCACAATCCAGGTATCTTTACTTCCACCGCCTTGCGAGGAATTCACTATCAATGAACCTTTGCGCATTGCTACGCGGGTCAGGCCACCCATGGTCACTTTGACGTCATCACTGGAGAGAATAAAGGGTCGCATATCCACATGTCGCGGTTCCGCATTGGTACCCACTAATGAAGGCACCGTGGATAAATTCAGCGTGGGCTGTGCAATGTAATTGCGTGGATCGGCCTTAATCAAGGCCGCAAATTTATCCTGGTCTTTTTTGGTAGACATAGGTCCAATTAACATGCCATATCCACCGGACTCATTGGCCGGTTTCACCACCAGTTTGTCGAGGTTTTCCAGCACATATTTTTGCTCTGACTCATTCATACAACGATAGGTTGGCACGTTGGGGATGGCCGCTTCTTCACCCAGATAATACTTGATGATTTCCGGCACCCAGGCATACACCACTTTATCATCGGCCACACCGGCTCCGGGCGCATTGGCTAATGCCACATTGCCCTTTTTCCAGGCGCGCATAATTCCCGGCACCCCCAGCATGGAGTCAGGATTAAAAGCTTCGGGATCTAAAAACAAGTCGTCAATGCGACGATAAATGACATCCACCCGCTGCAATCCTTCAACGGTGCGCATATAAACGCAATCGTCATCATTAACCACCAGATCGCGACCTTCCACCAGTTCGCAGCCCATTTGTTGCGCCAGGTAGGCATGTTCAAAATAGGCCGAGTTATAAATGCCCGGCGTAAGTACCACTACTTCAGGATAATCCAACGGACGCGGTGAGATGGCCGCCAGCATATCAAACAGCTGTGAAGGGTAATCGTCCACCGGTAGGATAGACATTTGCTCAAACATATCCGGAAACACGCGCTTCATGACTTCGCGGTTTTCCAGCAGATAGGATACCCCTGAAGGCACACGCAAGTTATCTTCCAGCACGTACATGGTGCCGTCACTGTCTCGCACTAAATCAGAACCACAAATATGCGCCCAGATATTCAGCGGTGGCCGGATACCTACACACTGCTTGCGAAAATTCACAGATTTCGCCAGCAGTTCCGCCGGAAACACCTTGTCTTTGATGATTTTTTGCTCGTGATATATGTCATCAATAAACATATTCAGAGCTTTAACCCGCTGCTTGAGGCCGTATTCGATGTTTTGCCATTCTTTTTTGGGCATCACCCGCGGGATCACATCAAATGGCCAGGCGCGATCAATAGAGCCACCTTCGTGATAGACCGTAAAGGTGATACCCATTTCTTTGATGGCCAGATCCGTTGAATTTACCACCAGCGCCAACTCTTCGTCCGTTAATGACTCGAAATACTTAGTCACCTGTTTCGCACACTTTCGGGGCTTCCCCGCAGACTTCATGAGTTCATCATAGAAGTTCTGGGTGTCGTACTTATCCCAATTAATCGCCATCAAACCACCTATTTCATTAATGTTTTTCTGTCAGGTACAATTTAAGTATTGCAGTAATCTCTCGCTTTGCCCAAATAATCATCCCGGCTAAACCCTTGCCACATCTACGGATACCGTCAGGACATTGCTACCACCGCCAAATAGCACGCCTTTGAGCGGTGTAACGTCGAAATAATCCCGTCCCATCGCCAGGCGAATATGTTGACTTCCCGGTACAATGTCATTGGTGGGATCAAACTCCATCCAGCCACTTCCTGGTAAATACACCGCAAACCAGGCGTGAGAGGCATCGGCGCCTTCCAGCTTTTCCTGACCTTCGGGCGGCAAAGTTTCAATGTAGCCGCTGACATAACGCGCCGCTAAACCGATGCTGCGCAAGCAACCAATGGCCAGATGAGCAAAGTCCTGGCAAACCCCGCGTTTGTGCTCTATCACCGTTTGCAGCGGTGTACTCAGGGTTGTAAACGCCGGATCATACTGAAATTCAGTGAATATACGGTGCATCAAGTGTCGGGTGGCATCTAATAAGGGGCGATTGGGCTTAAAGCTCAATAAGGCATATTCTTTCAGCGAAGGCAGTAACTCAATAAACTTGGAAGCATAGGTAAACTCTTTGGCAAACAACATATCTGCCGTGAGTCCCCGGGCAATTTCATCCCTTACCTGCTCCCAGGCTGCATCAAAGCTAAACAATAAACTCTGCGGCTTTTCCAACACCAAAACTTCGCTGGTAACACTGACTTCCAGTACTTTGTGTTGCTCCGGAATATCAAAACGGGTCACCAGATTTCCGTAGTAATCTTTGTGCTCCCCCAGATAACTGGGGGCGGGTGATATCGTAAAACTACAGGATTGCCGGGTCTGATGTTCGTTGGTTAATGGTGTCAGGCGAGCCAAATTCTGGCACAAACTCACCGGTTCGGCGTATTCGTAGCGGGTAATGTGTTTGATGCGAAACTTCACGATTGCACCTGCCCTTGTAATAATTGTGCTGCGCCTTCAGTATGCGAGAAATAAATCTGACTGATGGCCTCAGCCAAATCATTGAGATCCGAACTAACATCATCCAGCAGTGCCTGCAGATTATTGCGCTCCCCCTTTTTGTTCGCTATCACCAGGTCGCTGAGTTCACAAAGTTGTATTCTGGTCAGTGCTGACAGGATCATTTTCTCGTGCCTTTCCAGACGAGAATCATTCTGCTCATTGGGCATTTCTGCCACCAGTTGTTTTAACCGTTTTAACTGATAGCACAGGGATCTGGGGTAATCGGCATTGAGCAATAACAACTCCACGACGGTTTCCATTCTTTGCTCTACCCGATAACGCCGGCGATGGGTAGCTAAACTTTCCTGCGAGTACAGCAAACTGTCCAGCACCAGCGACTCCATTTCGTTATCGACGGCGTTGCTCAACAGAATTTCCGATAAATTGATAATCTGATGTGCCCGCTCCAGACGCCGCCCCGCTTCCAGCATCAGCCAACCGCCATCGCGAGATAAACTCTCTGCCGCATGACCTAAAAAGGCACTCACCGAATCCAGCAATTCGTTGAGTAATTCCTGCATATCGCTGACACTGCGGGTAGGTTTACTGTATTTTATGCGTCGCGCCGCCTGATTAATCTCATCAATGATGCGCCAGGTATCACCAGACCAGTAATCTCTGACATTAAAGGCGCTGTTGAGAAAGAAGCCGAACGTGGCAGTCAATCCGCCGTTAAGGTCAGTACCAAACACAAATTGTCGCATCATCCACCAGTAAGCGCTGCGGCCTTTCTCCGCCATATCTTCCAGAGCATCTGCAATTTGCGGGTGATGTGGTAACAATCCGGTTATTAACTTCTCAATATGGGCCAGCGCATCTTCTTCGCGGTTAGGGGAATACTCGGTTAAACGCGACAATATCGCTCTGACCAACCGAACCTGACTTTCAGAGCGTTCGATGTTGCGACCGACCCAAAATAAGCTTTCAGCGGTGCGGCTGGTGATCTGTTCATGACCCCGGTAAGCCGCCTGCTCTCCCACCAACTGCCACAAACTACTGTAGTTTTCTTCGTTTTCTCCCAGTACCCAGGTGTCCTTTAGCAGGCCGGTAAAGGGGTTTTCCTGTTGCTGATAATACACCAGCCGGGTCAATGCGCCGGGCAACACCCGATAGCTGCCCTGTTCAGTCAGAGCAAAACTGCGAATTTTGATGGGCTTGGCCTGAAACTTAGCATTGTTCCAGGCCGGCGCTCTGGAAAACTCCAAAAATTGCTGCCCGACATATTTTGCCGGTTGCTGCGTTATTTTGTGGCGCAATTGTTCCAGCTTAGTGTCATCCATACTGGCGGGATATTGATTTTTGGCATGATAATCCGCTCGTTTTATCACCATGTTTTGCAGGTTATCTAAAACAAAGTGGCGGCGATTTTTATCACCACACCAAAAGGTATCAATCTGAGGTAACAACAGGGGTTCATCAAACAGGTGTTCGCAAACCGCTGGCAGATAAGACATTAGGCCCGGGCTTTCCAAAATACCGGCACCAATCGGATTAATTACGATGACATTACCTTGCCTGACAGCGTGCAGTAAGCCGGGCACGCCACAAACCGCATCTTCTTTTAATTCCAGTGAGTCACAGGCCTGATCATCCACCCAACGCAGAATCACATCCACCTGTTCCAGCCCATCCAGGGTTTTCAGCCAGACCTTGCCTTCGCGGACTGTTAAGTCCGCCCCCAACACCAGGTTGTAACCCAGATAGGCCGCCAGATAAGCGTGTTCAAAGTAGGTTTCATCTGAAGCACCAGCTGACAGCATAACAATATTGGGAGTGCGATTGTGCGGTACCATTGCAGTAAAAGTACCATGCCAGGCCTTAAAGAAGCCGGACAGTCGCGCAATCTCGGCACTACTGAATTCGCTACTCATGACCCGCGACATGGCCACACGATTTTCTAAACAGTAACCTACGCCGGTAGGCATCTGGGTTTTATCGCGGATCACCACCAGTTGCCCATCAGGGTTACGGGTAATATCCGCAGAATAAAACATCAGGGGGGTTTCGATATGATTGTAAAGCCCGTGTGCAGGACGAATGTACTGTTCAGAATTAAGCACCACTTCTGCCGGGATAATGCCCGATGTCAACAGTTCACGACGGCCGTAGAGATCTTTAAACACCGCATTGAGTACTTTCGCCCGTTGCTGCATTCCCGCGTTGAGTTGCTGCCAGGAGTGTTGATCCAGCACATAAGGAATAGCATCCAGCTCCCAGGCACGGCGAGATTTATCCTCTTTGCCAAAGCTGTAAGTAACACCAATTTCCTGCAACTGTCGGTGGATCAACTGCTGCCTGGCCCGGAAATCTGACTCCGGCAACTTCTCTAATTGCTGAACCAGATTTTGCCAGTGTGCTCTTGGCTGATTCGTCTCGGCATCCCAAAATTCATCATAACCTTTGGTATCGGCATGATAATCTTCCATGTGCCGGGATAACAAAGATTCCTCCGGGCGGGATTTACTGGTCATATCGCTTTCTCTTTATTCTGTTCCCGCCTTTATTTACCAGAGTTTTGCCCTATTGGTCTACGTAAATCCAGGGTAAATGGATATTCATCATTGGGGCTCTCTGCAACCGGTGCCTGCGCAGGTCGATTTTTATGATTTGCCGTAAACTGACCTTTCGAGTGCGTTGTTCCGCGCCAGTTTTGGCTGATCTGCGCCTGCGTTTGTGTATGACCTTCATCATCAAAACGCGCAATACGTCGCCCCTCGGCTTCAAAACTGTTCACCGGGAAGGCTTCAAAATTGCGCCCGCCAGGGTGCACAACATGATAGGTACAGCCACCTACAGAACAATTGTTCCAGGTATCGTAAATATCAAAAACCAACGGCGAATGTACGCCAATGGTGGGATGCAAAGCGGAAGGCGGCTGCCATGCCCGATAGCGCACGCCAGCCACATACTCGCCATGAGTGGGACAACGATGCAAGGGTAATCGGCGACCGTTGCAGGAAATTATATAGCGGTCAGACGTTAAGCCTTTGACATGTACCTGCAAGCGTTCCAGCGACGAATCCACAAAGCGGGACGTACCACCACTGCCCATTTCCTCACCCAGCACATGCCAGGGTTCAATCGCGGTACGCAGCTCCAGTGCAATATCATTGATGTTGACTTTGCCAATCACCGGAAATCGAAACTCGTGGAAGGCGTTCAGCCATTCTGCTTCAAACTGATAACCGTTTTGTTGCAAGGTGGCACAGACTTCCTGCATGTCACGGGCGACAAAATAGGGCAACAGGAATCGGTCGTGCAGCTCGGTACCCCAACGCACCAGTTTGTGGTGATAAGGATTTTGCCAGAAGTTCACCAGCAGGGTTCGAAGTAACAGGTTTTGAACCAGACTCATCTGATAATGCGGCGGCATTTCAAAACCGCGGAACTCTAATATTCCGAGACGTCCGGTTGCCGAATCAGGCGAATACATCTTATCAATACAGAACTCCGAGCGATGAGTGTTGCCGGAAATATCCACCAACAGATGTCTAAGCAATCTGTCCACCAACCAGGGTTGTTGCGTTTCGCCGTCCGGTAACTGAGAAAATGCAATTTCCAGTTCGTACAGATATTCATCCCGCCCTTCATCGACCCTTGGGGCCTGACTGGTGGGTCCGATAAACAAACCGGAAAACAAGTAGGACAATCCAGGGTGGTGTTGCCAGAAAGTCAGTAAACTGCGCAGCACACCTGGCTTGCGCAAAAACGGACTATCCAGCGGCGAACTGGCCCCCATGGTGACATGATTGCCGCCACCGGTACCGGTGTGACGACCATCCAGCATAAACTTTTCTGTACCCAGACGGCTTTCCCGCGCCAGTTGATATAAGGTCTCGGTGTTGGAAACCAGTTCATGCCACGAGTTTGCCGGGTGAATATTGACTTCAATGACTCCGGGGTCCGGCGTAACTGCAAACTTTTTCAGTCGCAAATCCGCCGGCGGTGAATAGCCTTCAAAGATAACCGGGACTTTTAACGACGCGGCCACCACTTCGATATGTTGTACTAACAAAAGATAGTGTTCTAAATACACCATTGGCGGCATAAAGACATATAAACGTCCGTCTCTGACCTCCACACACAGTGCCGTTTTTGCAAAACGCTCCGTAGCGGCTTTGTCCCGCAGATTAAAATGGCCAATTAGATCAGCTGGCAATTCGTCATAGGGTTGAAAATAACTATGGGGTTGGTACTCATCGCCCTGATTAACCGGTTGCCAGGGAATAGAGTTCAATGGCAAGCGCAATCCAAGCGGAGAATCACCGGGCACCAGCGTCAGACGCTGAGTGCGAAAAGTCCACTGGCAGCTATGCCAGCGATGATTGGCATAATCCCAGCCCATAGGTAAGACATAGCCACTGGGGGAATCAGGGTCACCGTTTAATACCGCCCGCAATTTGGCGCGCTCCGAGTATTCCTTAAGCTTGATTTTGTTCAAATCAACATTGTCGGGTAATTGTCCTTCCTGCCAGATGAGATACAACGCATCTTCATAAGCTGGCAATAAGTTTTTGGTGGCAATGCCCAGCTCCTGACTCAGCGCTTCGGCAAACTGTTTAGCGGCATCCGCCGACAGCTTTGTATCGCTAATAGGATCACCTGCCAGGCGATCATTTTTCCATACCGGATGACCATCTTCACGCCAGTAACTGGCGTATTGCCAGCGCGGCAGCGGCTCGCCGGGATACCATTTTCCCTGACCAAAATGCCGCAATGCCCCTGGTGAAAAGGTATGCTGCATCTTTTTAAACAATTCACAGGCCAGTTTGCGCTTCACCGGACTATCCGCTGTGGTATTCCACTCCGGCCCTTCCATATCGTCAATGGATACAAAGGTAGGTTCACCCCCCATGGTCAGGCGAATATCCTGGGTTTGCAGCTCTTCATCCACCTGCTCTCCCAGCGCCTGAATTGCCTGCCATTGAGATTCTGAATAGGGCTTAGTCACCCGCGGAGCTTCGTGGATGCGGGTGACGCTGTTACTGAACTCAAATTCTACTTCACACTTATCAGTCGCGCCGGTAATAGGGGCAGCACTGGCTGGCTCAGGACTCGCCGATAATGGAATATGACCTTCTCCGGCAAACAACCCTGAGGTAGCGTCCAGACCTATCCAACCCGCTCCCGGCACAAAGACTTCAGCCCAGGCATGCAAATCGGTAAAGTCTTGTTCGGGTCCACTGGGGCCATCCAGGCTCTTCTGGTCGGGTGCCAGTTGCACCAGATAACCTGACACAAAACGCGCGGCCAGCCCCAGATGTCTGAGCAACTGCACCAGTAACCAGGCGAAATCCCGACAAGATCCGGACCCTTTTTCTAAGGTTTCCTCACAGGTCTGAACCCCAGGCTCCATGCGCACCAGATAGTCCAGATGCTGATACACTTCCTGATTTAAACCCACCAGAAAATCCACGGTGGCTTTTTTGCTCAGGTCCAGAGTATCTATCCATTTCTTGAACAGCGGCCCGTTCTCCGTCACCTTAAGATAGGGAGAAAGTTCCTGTTGCAACTCTGCAGTGTAATCAAAAGGGGCTTTTTCTGCGTATTCTTCGATAAAGAAATCAAACGGATTGATCACCGTCATTTTGGCGATGACTTCTACTGTCACATCCAGATACTTGCTGCGCTCAGGAAACACCACTCTGGCCTGATAGTTACCAAACGGGTCCTGTTGCCAGTTGATAAAATGTTCTTCAGGATTAACTTTCAGCGAATAAGCCTGGATTGGCGTGCGACAATGCGGCGCCGGTTTTAATCTGAAGGTATGAGGTGCAATATTCACCAACCTGTCAAAGTTATAGCGGGTATGGTGCCTGATAGCTACAGTTATAGTCATGGATGCCTGGGTAAAATGGGTTGCAGTAGTTCTAGTGTATACCCTGACAAATTAACTACCAGTAAAGTCACACATTGTGCCTATAATTTTTTTGCAACGTACTGAAATTCAAGGACTATGTAGCTAAGTACATGAGGATAATGTGACATTCAGATACAAAAAAGCGGGGCTCGCCCCGCTTAATCAATGCAATTTACTTGTGCCACCTAAACCATATTGCGCAACAGCTGGCTGGTATTCAGTGACAACAGACGCCAGCAACTGATGGCACCCAGGATACCAACCACTGCAGCCCCCACCACCGGTGCAATAACCCAGTACTCGAAGTGTAAACTGCCTGGCATCTGGAATACCTGTGACTGTAATAAATACAGCGTGAGTTCATTGGCTAATGCGGCCATTATCCCAGCCACAACACCAATAATCACAAACTCGAACACCACACTGGCTCTGATCAACCAACCTTTAGCTCCCAGAGTTCTGAGTATGGCCAGTTCCTGCTGACGTTCATCCATACTGGCCTGAACCTGTGCAATTAATACCAGCGCTCCGGCGATCAGTACCAACACCAGAATAAATTCCACCGCCATCGACACCTGATCCACGATCTCCCGCAACTGGTTAATTCGCGCATCAACATCGAATAGGGTTACCGTAGAAAACGGTGCCATCAACCGGGCAATCTCATCTTTTCGTTCAGTGTCCAGATTAAAACTGGTGATATAGGTGGGTAAAAAGCCTTGCATAACCTCGGGTTGCAGTACAAAGAAGAAATTTGGCTGCATAGTTTGCCAGTTGACCTCCCTCAGACTGGTGATGGTGACGTCTACCACCTCACTACCAATATTGAAGGTTACAACGTCGCCCAGTTTAAGTGCTAATCGCTCTGCAGTTTTGGACTCTACCGACATGCCGTAGGGTTCGCCTTCCTGGTAATCTGAAAACCACTGCCCGGCAACAATCTTGTTTTCTCGTTGCAGACGGTAACTCCAGGTTAAATTGGCTTCTCGGCCAAAGGCATCACGGCGGTTGGACTGAACTTCGGTCTCTTCATCTTCTTTGGTGATTTCGGTATTCACCCGCTCCCCGTTAACCGCAACAAAACGGGCACGAACCACAGGGTAAAACTCTTCGACCTGTACCCCACTTTCAGCAAAGTGCTGCTCCATTTGAGGTTTCTGAGTTTCAGTAATATTCGCCATGAAATAATTGGGAGTGCCTTGAGGCAGTTGATCGCGCCATTGCTGGATCATGTCGTTGCGCATCACCAGCACCACCAGTAACAACATTATGGTCACCGCAAAACTGATCAGTTGCACACTGTTGTCCATAGAACGGCGCTGAATTCTGGCCCAGGCAAGTTGCCATGCCCCCATCCGCCCTTTTCCTAAGCGGCGTCCCAGCCAGATAAGACCATAGGTAACTGCCAGTAAGGCCAGTACCAAAACAATCCCGGAACTAAATAATATGGCTGAGATTTTAAGATTTTTGCTGTAGGTCCACATCAACAGGAAAATAGCACCACCGGCCGCCAGAAACTGAATGATTCGCGAGCTCATCTTGGCTCCGAGGTCTTTGCGCAGCACCCGAAGCGGTGGAACCGAAAACAGTTTTAACAGTGGATACAGGGAAAACAAAATTGCACAGATCACGCCGGTAAAAACGGCAATGAGTACCGGTCCCCAGTACCAAGATTGCAGTGAAACAGCAACCCGTTCCTGTATTGCCGACGCCACAGCAGCCTGAATGCCATAACCCAGTGCGCCACCAATTGCTATCCCCAAAATGGTGATAAAGATAATCTGCAACAAAAATACGCGTTGCACCATCTTGCGACTGGCTCCCAGGGTTTTCATAATTGCAACCGGATCATAATGACGTTGCGAATAGCGCTGCGCCGCTACGGCAATAGCCACCGATGCCAACACAATTGCCAGTAAACTGGCCAGCAGGAAATACTGTTCCGCTCTGCGTACAGAATTCCCCACCCAGGAGTCGTCATCCTCTACAGACATGATAAAGTGAACATCGCTGTCCATCTGAGGGCGCAACCAGTCGGTATACTCTTCAAGGTCTGCGTGTTCCCCTGTCAGGAATAAATAATGCCCGGCTCTGCTTCCCGGGCCAACAATGCCTGTTCCGGGTAAATCATCTTTGCGGATCAACACCTTGGGATTGGAGTTAAATATAGAAAAACCGGCATCGGGCACTTCGGACAAAACTCTTGTAATCACAAAGGGCTTGTCCCCCACTTCAATGGTATCTCCGACAGACAACCCAAGAGTCTGAAACATTTGAGATTCCACCCAGGTTTCCCCCGGCATCGGTATAGCGTCGATTGCCACACCGATGCCAAATGGCGTATCAGTAACCTTTATATCGCCCTTAAGCGGGTAATTCTCATTTACCGCCCTGATGTCCGCCAACATCATGGTATCGTTGGCAAACACCATTGAGCGCATATAAGTACTTTGTGCCGTATTGAAACCCGCTTCTTGTGCCTTTAACAGCCATTCTTCCGGCAACGGATTGCGACCACCTATCAATCGATCCGATGCCATAAACTGTGAGGTACGTTCTGTAAGAGCAGACTGCAGGCGTTCGCTGAATAGCGACAGTGATAGCACCGCCGCCACCGACAGCACAATGGCTGCCAAAATTATGGTGAGCTCACCACGTCGCATTTCGTGGCGAAACAATCGCCAGGCTAAATTAAACCACATCAGTCGGCTCCCTTCAGATTGCTTTTAACTGCGGTTCATCACCTTTTGCCTGAGGCGAATCCGATTGTTTTTCGGTTAGTTCTCCGGCATGCATCAACAGTTGTCTTTCACATTTATCCGCCAGCTCTGTATCGTGAGTGACTAATACCAACGTCGTGTGCGCTGACTCATTAAGTTCGAACAAAAGTTTTTCCACCTTCTCGCCATTTGCCGCATCCAGATTACCGGTGGGTTCATCGGCGAATAAAATTTTCGGCTGGGTAATAAAAGCACGGGCAATGGCCACACGCTGTTGCTCACCACCAGACAACTGATTGGGGAAATGGCTTGCACGATGGCTAAGACCGACCTTTTCCAACAATTCGTTGGCCAGGGCTTCAGGATTGTCCAGCCCGGCGATTTCTGCCGGCAACATGACATTTTCCAAAGCAGTCAGACTTTGCACTAACATAAACGACTGAAAGATAAAGCCCACTTTTTCACCCCGCAATCGGGCCCGCTGTTCTTCATCCATGGTGTGCAGTGCTGCACCATCCAGATGAATTTTACCTGAGCTGACTTCGTCCAGCCCGGCTAATAAACCCAGCAATGTGGACTTACCGGAACCCGATGCCCCCACGATTGCGATCGTTTCTCCCGCCTTGACATCAAAGCTAATTGGTTGAAGGATCTGCAAAGGTCCTTCAGAAGTTGTCACTTTTTTGGTGATACTGTCGGTAGAAATCATATATTCAGGAGCTGTATTCATCGTGCTATTTCGTCTCAAATTTCTTCTTTTGCTTATACCGTTATGGGTCTTTTCAGATCACTTGCAAGCCCGCGAGGTCAAGTTATTGGTATTAGGGGATAGCTTAAGCGCAGCCTATAACCTAAAACAAGAGGACGGCTGGGTTGCATTGTTACAAAAAAGCTGGACAGATAAAAACATCGAAATCGTTAATGCTGCTATCAGCGGCGAGACCTCAGACGGTGGTTTGCAACGGCTCAACCGGCTGTTGACACAACACCAACCCAGTCACCTTTACCTTGAGTTAGGGGCCAACGATGGGCTACGCGGCTACCCCATTAACAAAATGAAACAAAATTTAGCGAAAATAATTACTACCGCTCAGGAGCAGGACATTAAGGTTATTTTGCAGGAAATGCGTATTCCGACCAATTATGGCCCTCGCTATACCCGCATGTTCACTGAAAGCTACAGCGAACTGTCAGATGAATTTGAACTGCCACTAATCAGCTTTTTTCTGGAAGACATTGCCCTAAAGCCGGAATTGATGCAACGGGACGGACTGCACCCCAACAAGGATGCACAGCCCCAGCTGGCCGACTGGATGGCACAACGCCTGGGGCCTTTGCTGTTTCAATAATACAGAGCCAACTTACTGTATCGGCAAGCAAGTTACATTTTTTACGGGAAATTGTTCTTTTTTTAAGCTAAACTCGTAAGAGTAGGTAAAACGAAACGAGGTATTATTATGGGTGCAATTTCAGGTGGTTCGCCTGCAACCTTTCAGGCCAGTATTCAGCAAACTGAACTACAAAACCAGGCAGAAGTCGAGCAACGCCGCGAAGCGCAGGAAACATTGCGTGCAGAGCGTCAGGAGCAATCCCAGGAAAGTAATGAAGCTCAGGAGGCCAGTTCACGCTCTGCTGAGCAGGCTCAAAACGAAGCCCGGCAGGCAAACCCCAATCAGCGAGTGGGCGGTAATGTAGACGTCAGTGTCTGACCGCTAAGAATCACAAAAAAGGCGCTTCAATCATTGAAGCGCCTTTTTTAATTGCCATGTGTTTAAGGTTTTATATAGCGATAAGCCTTGTCGGATTGCATTTGCAGATAGCGGTCACGCAGTTTGGACTGTCTTGAAGTCATGGGGATTTGCTCACCATCAATCACAACCGTTTCCGCATAACTCATCACTTCCAGTGGATCGCCAGACCACACCACCACATCAGCACTCTTGCCTTTTTCCAGGCTACCGTGGCTGTCAGCAACGCCCAACACTTCTGCCGCAACAGAAGTAATAGACGCCAGGCCTTTTTCCCAGGGTAAGCCATTGGCCACAGCATTACCGGCATGTTGCATTACCAATCGCGCGTTGTGGGTGTCCATGCCAATGGCCACTTTGACCCCAGCCGCATCCAGCCTCGCGGCGTTACTCAGGGTAGCGCCCAATTCATCAAAATCGTAAGGCAGGTTGGATTCAGGTCTGAGAATAACTGCAATGTCATGGGCTGCTAACTCGTCTGCGACTCGCCACGCTTCCGTTGCGTGCACCAGCACAATTTTCAGGTCCTCAAATTTTTGCTTGATGTGGATAATATGACGAATATCCATTGTGCGGTTAACTGTAATCAGCAATGGCATATCACCTTTCATGACCGGCACCAGCGCATTGACTTCAGTTTTAGTCAGATCGCCATCCCAGTCGTCCTTCTTGCGCAGCGTTTTGCCTTTTAAACTGGCTGCTTCCTGCAACACCGACATGAGTTTTGGCCAGGCCACCGCTCGTGAGCCGGAACTACTGTCTATTTTCCCACCGGTCATATCCAGTAGCATAACCGCATTGCCTTTAACAATAGGATTAACCTTATCGCCAAGGCTGATAAATGCCCCCTGCCCCTGAAAAAAGGTATCGGTATCGGCCATGACACTGGCAGCGCTGGTGATACCTTCAATACGGGCAATATTTATCAGGCTGGAGTCGGGATTAACCGCATATTTAGTCTCTATCTGGGTACCCAGATACCCTGAATCCTCCAGTTTTGCGGAATAATCTGCGATGCCAGCGGAGTATTCCACGTCCACCAGTCCCAGTGACGTATAGGCACCAATAATACCCGGTGTTACCCATTTGCCCGCGGCATCAATGGTTTTATAACCCGAAGGCACTGAGCCGCCAGATTTTACGGATTTAATTACCTCATCTTCTATAAGAATGGTGGCATTTTCCACTTTGCCCTGTCCGGTCATGGTGAACGCCGTGCCCCCCACGATAGCAATATTTTCGGCAATTGACTGAGCAGAAAAAATGACAGCCGAAGCGGCAATGGCCAGCGCGGTTTTGTTGAAATGTTTCATTATAGTTCTCCCTCGCCTGGTTGATCTAACTCGAAGTCTGTAACCGGCCACAGAGCATCATTGCCTTTTTCGTAAACCTTTACCCCGTCAATAAATACCTGCTCAGCTTGCGTATAGGTGGAAAACGGGTCGCCACTCCACAACACTAAATCAGCATCTTTACCGGGTTCAACAGAACCAGTCTGATCAAATACGCCCAACGAACGAGCCGGATTGGCGGATAACCATTCCCAGGCCTGCGCTTTAGTAAATTCGATGCCCGCTTTTTTACCATTGGCCAGCGCTTTTGCGGCTTCCTGATTGAGTCGCTGAATCCCCAAATCGGAATCAGAGTGCACAATGGCACAGCCACCGGCGTTAGCTACCAAAGGAATATTTTCCAGAATGCCGTCATAGGCTTCCATTTTAAAGCCCCACCAGTCGGCCCACATGGAGGCACAAACATTGTTCTCAGCCAGTTTGTCAGCAATTTTGTACCCTTCGACTGCGTGGTGGAAGCTGGTAATTTGATAATCGAACTCTTTCATTACATCCATCATCACCGCCATCTCATCGGCGCGATAACAATGCATATGCACCAGAATTTCCCCTTCCAGCACGCCCATCAGGGTTTCCAGTTTTAAGTCGCGAGTGGGTGCGGCAGGATTCTTGCCTTCGGCATATTCTTTTTTGTATTTGTCCCATTTTTGTTTGTATTCTGTCGCGGCTATCCACTCCTTGCGATATCCGGCCACATTACCCATGCGAGTCATGGGACCACCTTTGCCGCCATAAACCCGTTTTGGATTTTCACCACAGGCCATCTTCATGCCATAAGGGGCATCGGGGAACTTCATATCCTGCACGGTGCGGTCGGGTACATTTTTGAGGGTTACTGCACGTCCCCCTACCAAATTTGCGGAACCTGGCAGTATCTGCAAAGTGGTGACTCCCCCCGCCAGAGCGGCAGAAAATCCTGGGTCCTGCGGCCACACTGAATGTTCTGACCAGACTTCAGCGGTAACCGGCGTTGTCATTTCGTTACCATCGGCATGACTATCTACATCTGGTGTAGGATAAACCCCCAGGTGGCTGTGGTTATCGATAATCCCGGGCGTTAACCATTTTCCGGTGCCATCAATCACGGTCGCCTCAACCGCGCTGATGTTGCTGCCCACTTGTTTGATGTCACCGTTTTCAATCAGTACAGAGGCATTATCTAAACGCCCGCCTATACCATCCAGCAAGGTGACATTGGTGATTAGCACAGTGCCACTGTCTGCCGGTTGATAGGTGCTGGGAAATGGATTGGGGTTAACTTCTACGTAAGGGTCTTGTTGCTCGGTTTTCTCTTCATGGTCATCAGCAATAGCGTTACTTGCTAAACCCACAGACAGTGCAAGCACAGAGAGATGTCTCAGCCCGCCCTTAACGAGCCGGTTATTGTTGGGTATTTTCATCGGTTGCTCTACGTTTATTTTCAGATTAAACCTCAGTGAGTACACCGTCACAGCAGCGTTACCATTAACCCGCAACGGCCTTGTAACAGCGGTTTACTGAGATACTCCATTTATAATTTTTACGACTAATGACTTTCTCTTACGAGCGCATTTAACTCATTAGCAGAACCTAAAGATATAACGGATAAACGAATTTTGACAAATCAGATCACAAATTTATGGGCAAATCGGATCTGTCTGGGATGGCATGATTAGCGGTAAAATCAGATTGCGCTTTGAGTAGAGCCACGATGTCTTTTGCCGTTTGCAGGCGGCGCACCACTTCAAATAATACGCGGGCTTCAGGAAACTGTATCTGCAGATAGCGCAACCATTGTTTGACGCGATTGGGATAATATTTACCCTTAGCACCATACAGTTCATAGCCACTGTATTGGATGAGTAATTGCAGCATGGCCTGCCAATGCATTTCAGGTTGGCCTTGCCTGATACTCAGAGCCAGACCTGGATGGGCCAAAGCGCCGCGACCCAGCATGAGATCCTGACAACCTGATTGCTGTGCACAACGTTTCGCATCTGCCGCGGTCCAGATCTCGCCATTCGCCACAACCGGAATATCAATCTTTTCTTTGATGCGGGCAATCCAGTCCCAATAGGCCGGCGGATTGTAACCTTCCCGTTTGGTGCGGGCATGGATCACTAACATATCCGCTCCGCCTTCCTGCAGGGCCAGCGCATTGTCGACAGCTAAAGACTTGTCATCAAAGCCCAGACGCATTTTTGCGCTGACGATCTGATGCGCCGGCACGGCCTGGCGCACCGCCTTTAATATCTGATATAAGGACTCAGTATCTTTCAGTAAAACCGCTCCGCCGCGGTGTTTATTGACGGTTTTAGCGGGACAACCGAAATTCAAATCGACACCGTGGGATCCCAGCTCTACGGCACGGCAGGCATTGGCCGCCAAGGCTTCGGGATTTTGTCCTAACAACTGCACCCGCACAGGTGTGCCGGCGGGTGTTAAACCTCCATTGTGCAGTTCCGGACAAAGTCGGGTAAAGACTTTGGCGGGTAGCAAAGCATCCACGACTCTGACAAATTCAGTGACACAAATATCATAGCCACCGATTCGGGTTAACATGTCGCGCATTAAATGATCCACAACGCCTTCCATCGGAGCGAGATAGATTTTACCAACATGAGATTCAGAATTCAGAGACAATGAGTTTGATACCTGGGAGGAATATTAAAAGTGCAGCATGATACCAGTTTCATCCCGGGTCGCTACCCTTTTCCTGTCGTCGCTGGCAACAGTTAGACAGTATTTCACGCTTTCTTTGTGGTGTTGCTGCAGACCATTCCATTATCTCCTGAATAGAGCGTTTACAACCGACACAGATGTCCTGCAAATCCAGACAACACTGTCTGTTACATGGGCTTTCTATGTCCTTTGGTTTACTCATAGTTTGGTCTGTTATTCTCTGCTGTGACAGGTTTCTTTCAACATATGGACTATATTTTTATGACACTAAGTACAAACACCAAGCCCACATGGAAAACCTGAGTAGCACAGTAACCAGCAATCAATTGGATGATCAAGCCTTTATCGAACTGGTAAAGGAGTGTATTGGTTCCACCGCCATTTTGCCTATTATGACACTGTTACACGAAGGTAAAAACACCCGGGAAAAACTCGATAGTGCCCTGTCTCATTTGCCAGCGGCGACATTACATGAATGCCTGGATAAAATGATAAAATTTGCCATTGTGCAACCACTCAACAAAAGCAGTGTTAGTGCGGGGCCTGCGTGGTTTCTGACACCAGTTGGCCAGGAGTTCAGATTAATATTGCAAGATATTGAACGTCTCAAACTGAAGTATCGCGAATAGGCCGGTTGTTACGACTTGTTACCCGCTGGCTTAGCTTGCTGAATCAACTGCACCGGCTCCAGACCATCAGTATTTGTTATTCACACGCCTGGAACCAGTGTTCCTGAAGCTGCGCTGAGAGGGAAAATATTTAATGCAGCGGGTATTTATCAGTAGTCCGTGACCTTTTTTCTCAGGATTTTGTTTTTACCCACTTGTTTTTTGGCA
The DNA here is from genome assembly GCF_055755215.1 of Planctobacterium sp. R6. Classification (NCBI taxonomy): domain Bacteria; kingdom Pseudomonadati; phylum Pseudomonadota; class Gammaproteobacteria; order Alteromonadales; family Alteromonadaceae; genus Planctobacterium; species Planctobacterium sp. R6. The sequence continues at coordinate 92,297 of NZ_JBVTQY010000006.1, read as the reverse complement.
TCCACCCGCCTTTTTTGTGAGGCTTTCGTGGGTTTAGTGGCTTTCCTGGTTTTGGGAATATGATTTGCCTTTTGGATCAGTTCCACCAGGCGTTCGATGGCATCCGCTTTGTTTTTTTCCTGGGTTCTGAATTGCTGCGCTTTAATCACCAGTACACCATCAGATGTGAGGCGGCTGTCGCTGCGTTGCAGTAAATTATCTTTGATACGTTGTGGTAAGGATGAGGCTAAAATATCAAACCTCAGATGGATAGCACTGGATACTTTGTTAACGTTTTGACCACCGCTACCCTGCGCGCGAATCGCGCTAATTTCTATCTCATCTAACACCAGATAAACGGTGTTGGATATTTTTATACTGTTGGTCGTATCTGTAATCAAAATCAGTAACCGTGCTCGCTTATCAGGTCGTGCATGATAGCCTGGAATTCGCCACTTTGCTTAAGTTGTGCAATTCCCTTATCCAGAAGAGATTTAACTTTTGCCCCTTGCGGACTGTTGCGCACCATAAAGCGAATGTCATAAAAGGCCCAGGTATTTAAGCGGTGATCCACGAAATCAAGCTCTCTGATAACCTGTTTCACTTTGTGCTCTTCAAACAAGTAGCCGGACAACTCTCCTCTTTGTACCTTGGCAATACTTTCCTTCATGCTGTGGCTTCCCACAAACCGATTGCTGAAAAAAGCCACGTGCGAAATGTCAGTTTCTATGCTGTGTTGCGCGTAGTTTGTAGGGGTTATTTCGATTTCTTCACGAGAAACAATCACAAATCTGGCTCTGTAAATGTTCTCATCGGTGTACGCTAGATCACTGAGCTTAACCCCCATTTGCATCATATAATCAGTTGCGCCCAGTGCATCCTGAGGATCATAGAGAATCGGCAATTGCGCATCGACATGATCCCGGGCCAATTCCACAATTGAGCGGGCAAATGGCATTTTGATAATTTCGAAGCGAATGTCAGGCAATTGTTCATCGAGAGCCTGTAGTAGATTAATATGCAACTCTTCTTTTGGATGTTTGTCTACATCCGGCAATTCGGCAACAGATATGCGCAAAACCTCTTCTGCAGACACCATCAATGAGCCAGAAGTGAACCAGATGACAATGCAGAGCTTAGTGAAGATTTTAAGACAATTTTGCATGAATGAGTTTAGCTTCTCCGCAGAATTCGGTAAGTAACTTAGCCACCTGATAATCAGCGATTTTCCTTTGCTCAGATAATAGCAAGCCTGACATTAAACGCCAGTTTAAGAAGCAACAAAACCAGGGTAAATTTGCCCTAACCTCGATCAGGGCAAAGGAATATACTCCACATCATCACCTGGAATTGTGGGAAACTTGCCTTCCTTCCAACGTTGTTCAGCCTGTTTAATCTTATCTTCTGAATAAGCCAAAAAATTCCAACGTAAAATAGGTTGTTTTGGCAGCTTTTTGCCCCCCAACAGAAAATAACGACTGTTAATCAGGGTTTCAATGGACTCTTCATTTTCTAACATGACAAATTGACCGGCTTCAAATGCTTCGTCGCCAATTTTGACTGTACCTGAAATGACGTAACAGGCGGTCTCTGACTCAGCACAAGGGCGTTCTACAACGGCGCCGACTTCGGTTATGGCATCCAGATAAAACATCGGAGAATAGGTTTTTACCGGCGAAGTATAGTTATAGGCTTCGCCTGCAATTAAACGCATCAATATATTTTCACGGTGAATATAGGGCAATGCAGAGCGATTGATATGTAAAAAGCTTGGCTCCATTTCTGTTTTATCTTCCGGTAAGGCTACCCAGCACTGTAATCCATTAAGTACGTGATCTTTACCCCGCGTTTCGATGGTTTCACGCTCGGAGTGTACTATGCCCTTCCCCGCCGTCATCCAGTTAACATCACCGGGATGAATCTCCTGAATGCTCCCCAGACTATCCCGGTGCAACATACTGCCCTCCATCAGATAACTGATGGTCGCCAGCCCGATATGAGGATGTGGCCGCACGTTAATGCCTTGTCCTGCTGGGAATTCTGCGGGCCCCATGTGATCCACAAACACAAATGGCCCCACCGAACGCTGATTAATATTGGGGATAATACGAGAAACCGAAAAGCCACCAAGGTCTTTACGGGCAGAATTAATGACAAATGCCATGGCTACTCTGATAGTCGTTTGGTTTGTTATAAAACCTAGCAGTATTTAGCTGATTTGCCAGCGATCAGTATTTCTTCTTCTGAATGAGCAATGTTTGATCAATTTCAATGTGGCTGTCTGCTGCCTGAATCACTGTAATCCATTAAGTACGTGATCTTTACCCCGCGTTTCGATGGTTTCACGCTCAGAGTGCACTATACCCTTCCCCGCCGTCATCCAGTTAACATCACCGGGATGAATTTCCTGAATGCTACCCAGACTATCCCGGTGCAACATACTGCCCTCCATCAGATAACTGATGGTCGCCAGCCCGATATGAGGATGTGGCCGCACATTAATGCCTTGTCCTGCTGGGAATTCTGCGGGCCCCATGTGATCCACAAACACAAATGGCCCCACCGAACGCTGAAGATACCCAAACTACCCCAAGATGCTCGATTTCAGCGTGAGAGAAAAAGCGTTTAAACAAGCAAAAATGACACAGGCATGGTTGTTCTCACGTCAAGGCATTTTAGCGCAGAATAAACGCTTTTTAGCCACGCCCTTCGGGAGCTTCACAGCACTTCCATTACTGCGTTGTATGTGTTTGAAAGGTGACCTACATTCCTTTACACATACGCCTTGTACTGAAAGTGCTGTGAGAGCTCTGAAACGGCATCTTGGGGTAGCTTGGGTATACTATATAGGGATAATACGAGAAACCGAAAAGCCACCAAGGTCTTTACGGGCAGAATTAATGACAAATGCCATGGCTACTCTGATAGTCGTTTGGTTTGTTATAAAACCTAGCAGTATTTAGCTGATTTGCCAGCGATCAGTATTTCTTCTTCTGAATGAGCAATGTTTGATCAATTTCAATGTGGCTGTCTGCTGCCTGAATCAGATTATTTGCGGTGAGTTTTGCAACGGAAATGACCGTGACCGGCACCTGATAGTCATCCTGCAGTTTGCGAACCAGTAATTCAAAATCACCATCGCCGGTAAGCAAAAAAACTCTGTCGCAGGAACGCGCATGTTCCATCACATCAATGGTCATACCCACATCCCAGTCGCCTTTTGCCGAACCGTCAGCCCGGGTGATAAAGGGTTTCAGTTTAACCATAAAACCGATACCGCGAAGGATATTGTGAAATTGTTTTTGTTTGTCCTGATGGCTGGCTATCGCATAGGCATTGGCGATGACCACTTGCTTATCTGTCGTGATCAGCCGCCATAACTCGTTGTAATCAAAATGCTGATGAAAGGTTTGTCTGGTGGTGTAATAGATGTTTTGCACATCGACAAATATGCCAATTTTTTCTGACATTTAATCAACCTAATAAGGGGTGATCTTTAGGTAACTGGTTAGCAATCCACATTACTAACCGGTGCTTCATGTTGACCCCATTTTCTTTGTCTTCCGACAGCGGAATGATCAACTTATCATTAACCAGCAGTCGATATATCGCTTCAATTTTGGCATCTGCTGATGTGGTGTTGGTGAAGGTGTTATAGCCTCTTTTTTTGGCATAGGTTTCACCAACGGCCACGGCTTTTTTTAGTAATTCTTTTTCGTTTTTGACTTTTTTCATAATGCTCAGCGCGCTTTTTTATTCACACTAAAATAATCCATCACATATTGCCAGTAAAATGACTCGCCATACACCTTCCAAAAGCAGACCTTGATAGCTAATCAGATACACCAAGAACTGCAGATCACTGAACGCGGGTGACTGAGGATTCGAATAACGTGGTCTGTAACTTTGGCTCCAGCAGAATCAACTTGTTTCTGGCTGTATTAAATTCGGGTAAAAAACGCTGAAACCGCTGCATCATGTCCCTTTCAGCGTCACTATCTACTCGCTGCGTTTTCGCCAGCCACCTTGTATAGAAGCCATCAAAGTCGGTTTGCTCAACTTCCTGCAGCTCTTCAGAGACACTCCAGACTTCTTTAACACCTTCGATATTAATATTCAGCGCCAACGACAGCCCGGACTGCAACAGGCTGATTAAGGTGCTTAACTCAACTAAAGAGGACAAGGTCAATGTCACCTGAATGTCTGAACGGGCCCGGGCGTCGTTCAGGGTCATCAGATCTGCGTCGCTGGCAGCAATAAATGAATAGTGATTCAAGATGTTGTTCTCTGTGCTGTTGAACTTGCCTGCACTATAACAACTAGCAGCATCGGGCTAAACCCTGAAGTGAACATTCGGAAGTAAAACGTTCGACGACATGAGTGAGTCCTGCACAAAGCACAAAGCAAAAAGCAAAAAAAAGCCCGGTTGCAAGCAGGAATATAGACTAATTTAAACTGAGAAAAACTGAGGCATCGGCGCAAGGGATTACGGAATACGTCCTGTATTCCGTCGCTTCGCGGCCGCGCTGAAGCGCGTTCCAGATTGCTCCCGGCAATCTGGTCGAACCCTTTGGGTTCTAATCCCAAACAGTGCAAGAAAAAGCCCGACCATAAATGGTCGGGCTTTCTTGTTTGGCGTCCCCTAGGGGATTCGAACCCCTGTTACCGCCGTGAAAGGGCGGTGTCCTAGGCCTCTAGACGAAGGGGACAGTAAACTGCCACAAATCTTATTACCAGTAATTGCCTAGGTACATACTGGTAAGCCAGTTTGAATGGATAGCGCCATTTTGAAAGTGGATGATGAGCGGCCTAGTGCTCTTCACTTTCAATGTCCGCACTTACAAAGTAAGTGGCGTCCCCTAGGGGATTCGAACCCCTGTTACCGCCGTGAAAGGGCGGTGTCCTAGGCCTCTAGACGAAGGGGACACTTAGGACAATTTTCAGTTCTCAAGGAGAACTTGGTGGAGCCAGGCGGGATCGAACCGCCGACCTCTTGCATGCCATGCAAGCGCTCTCCCAGCTGAGCTATGGCCCCATTTGTAACCTTCACTTTAAGTAAGGATTACGGTCATTCCTTTGTGCTGGTCTGTCATTCCGTGACAGCGGGGCGCATAATAGAGACGTGACGTTTTTATGTCAAACCTTTTTTTAAGGTTTTTTTAGTTATTTTCTCTGTCTGCTATAAATTTCAGCGCTTTGTCGATTCGTTGCGCAATTTGCTGTTTATTTAACAGGTTTAATGTCACATCCAATGATGGCGAATTGCCAGACCCGGTTACTGCAACACGCAAAGGCATACCCACTTTACCCATACCTACGCCCAATTCTTCAGCAGTATTATTGATTGCCGCCTGAATGTTATCCGGTTGCCAGTCTTCAACTGCTGCTAATTTAGTCGCGACCAACTCCAGAGCATCTTTTGCCACCGGACGTAAATGCTTTTTCGCAGCGCCCGCATCAAACTCGTCATATTCCTGGTAAAAGTACTGACTGATTTGCGCCAGCTCTTTCAGGGTTTTCACTCTCTCTGCCTGGATAGCGATAATGGCTTCCAGTGCCGGACCATTTTCAGTATTAACACCCAGTTGCTCAAAGTGCCATTTTAAATGTTCTGCCACCTCTGAAGCTGGCAAGGTTTTCATGTAATGTTGATTTAACCAGATCAACTTATCGGTATTAAAAGCAGAAGCCGAAGATGAGATCGCATCAAGGTTAAACAATTCGATCATTTCTTCTTTGCTGAAAATTTCCTGATCGCCATGAGACCAGCCCAGACGCACCAGATAATTCAATAATGCCTGTGGCAAATAACCATCATCGCGATATTGCATAACGCTGACAGCACCGTGACGCTTTGACAGCTTTTTACCATCGTCACCCAAAATCATGGAAACATGTGCATATTCAGGTACCGGAGCCCCCAGCGCTTGCAGGATATTAATTTGACGAGGCGTATTGTTAATGTGATCTTCACCACGCACTACGTGAGTAATACCCATATCCCAGTCATCAACCACCACACAAAAATTATAAGTGGGCGTACCGTCACTACGCTGAATAATCAAATCATCCAATTCACTATTCGCGATTTCTATTTTACCGCGAATGTGATCATTGATAACCACCTTGCCTTCCAGCGGGTTTTTGAAACGAATAGCATAAGGCTGCCCTTCCGGGTGATCAGTGCGCTCTCGCCAGGTGCCTGGATAACGGGGTTTTTCGCCTTTGGCCATTTGCTCTTCGCGAATCTTATCCAGTTCCGCAGCTGGCATAAAACACTTGTAGGCTTTACCTTCATCCAACAACTGTTGAATTAACTCTTTGTAGCGATCAAAACGCTTAGTTTGATAGTAAGGGCCGTCGTCCCAATCTAAACCAAGCCACTGCATTCCTTCTAAGATGGCATCTATCGCTTCCTGAGTGGAACGTTCGATATCGGTATCTTCGATTCTTAATACAAATTTTCCGCCTTTATTTTTGGTGTATAACCAGGAATATAATGCGGTTCTGGCACCACCAACGTGCAAATAACCGGTGGGACTGGGCGCAAAACGCGTCGCTACTGTCATGTTTATCCTAATGAAGAGTTTAAAAAAGTGCGCGCATTTTAACAGTGAATACGATCAAAAAGAATGGTATCCGGCCTCTCACTTCAGCAAAAATAGTCAATTTTGTACTATTCAGTCAGCCATTTTTCATGCACTCTGACTACCTGAAAAATCACAGAGCGCTAATTCGTGAGCCAGGCCCTGACTAAAGAGCAAGCTGAATACCGGTTTATTCCCGAACTGGACAACCTGCCCCTGCTCAACGCGCAATTTAAAAAGCAGTGTTTTTCCAGGCACGCTCACGAAGGTTATTGCATAGGCGTAATTGAGCAAGGTGCACAGCGCTTCTATCGCAGTGGTGGCAACCACATTGCCAGCGAAAACTGCATTATTCTGGTAAACGCCGACCAGATACACGATGGGCAAACCGCCACCGAACAAGGCTGGCGCTACCGGGCTATTTATCCGCTGGAAAGCATGTTCAATGAAGTCTTGTCGCAATTTGCCAACCAGACAGGTTCACCACTATTCAAAGATCCGGTTGTTTCTGACAGAGATTTAGCCCGGCAATTCAGAACGTTTTTCAGTCTGGCCAATTCTGAGACCAACAGCCTTGAAATCCAGTCTATTTATTATCAGGTGATGAGCCAGTTGGTATTGAGGCATGCCTCTGGCATTGTCTCACCGTTGAAAACCCAGAAAGATAAAAAGGCAGCCCGACAAATCTGTGATTACATCATGGCGAATTTGCACAATTCCATCACTACCGAAGAATTGTCGCAATTAACCGGTTTAAACCCTTTTTATTTAATTCGTGTTTTCCAAAAGACCATGGGTTTACCGCCACATGCCTGGCAAAATCAAAAGCGCCTGTTAAAAGCCACTGAATTATTAAAATCCGGTTTAAGTGCCACAGAATCAGGTATTGCTGTTGGGTTTAATGACCAAAGTCACTTTAATCGACATTTTGTTCGCATGTGGGGCACCACACCTGGCCGTTTTCAGAAAGCCTGGATGGCACAAAATTAAATAATCTATTTCAGGTCAATTATGTACAAGCGCAACGTTATCCAACATTTTATTATCTGAAACAGAAATTCATCGCTGATTGCAGGAGTCTATAATCAATGAGCGAACAATTAATAAATGCAGACAATAGCCCTTTACCCTCCCCCACACCGGGTCAGACGTTTGCACAAGGCGCGTTAATCAGTTTACCTTTGATTATAGCGGCAATCCCGTTTGCAATCGTTTATGGCGCATTGGGCGAAGCACTGCAATTGAGTTTTTGGATAGTTATTGCCCTTTCCATGTTCGTTTTCGCCGGGGCCTCACAATTTATCGCCCTTAACCTGATGGCCATCGGCGCGCAATTTCCCATAATCGTATTTACTGTGTTTTTGGTAAACCTGCGACATACCCTGTACGCCATGACATTGACCCCGTTTTTAAAAACACAGAGCGTCTGGCAAAAAGTGGCCATGGCCTTTTCGCTGACAGATGAAACCTTTGCGGTGGTGGTAAATCGCGCAACTCAAAGTAAACAACATCTGGGTTGGTTTTACGCTGGCTCCGCACTGTTGATGTATATTAACTGGATATTCTGGAGCGCAATGGGGTTTGCCGTGGGTGCCCAGTTCCCTCAATTGCAACATTTTGGCCTGGATGTGGCTATGGTTGTGGCCTTTACCGGCATTGTGGTGGCGTCATTAAAAACCAGCAGTCACTGGTATTGTATGATTGCAGCGGCTATTGCAGCAGTACTGACTTATCACTGGCCCTATCAGCTGGGATTATTGTTCTCCGCCTTTTTCGCCATCGCTGTAGGTGTGTTTTCAGAGCGCTTCAGCAAAAAAACAGATAGTCAGTTGCAAGAGGAACAGGTATGAATGAAATTCTTTTGATTGCAGCCATGGCCATAGTTACCTTTATTCCCAGGTACCTGCCCTTTGCATTGTCTGAGCGATTGCGTTTTCCAAAGCTGATTCAGGATGCTCTGCAATATGTACCTGTTGCAGTACTGACCGTCATCATAGTGCAATCCAGTTTCTTTCAGCAACGGGAGCTGCAACTGTCAGGAAGTAATCCTTATTTGTGGGCTGTGTTAAGTGCTTTTATTATCGCCCGGTTACAAAATAACATGTTGATCACTATTTTGACGGGCATGGCAGTGTTTGTTTTAGCCCGGTGGTGGCTGATGTAAATCAGCCATATTGTGCAAATTACAGGCACAGTGTTTTTAAAATGAACATTCAATTACAACAACGTAGAATTAATAGCCAGTTAACTAACTTTTTTTAGATTAGGTGTTGACAGTTTTCGGCGCATCCCTATAATGGCGCTCCACTTACCGGAGACGGTAAGCGAAGCAAGAAACGGGCGCTTAGCTCAGTTGGGAGAGCATCGCCCTTACAAGGCGAGGGTCACTGGTTCAAGTCCAGTAGCGCCCACCACTTTAACCTCTAAAGTGATTTCGTTTCAGGCTTCAACAATCCACATTTTATGTGGGCGCTTAGCTCAGTTGGGAGAGCATCGCCCTTACAAGGCGAGGGTCACTGGTTCAAGTCCAGTAGCGCCCACCAAATTTCTTAATTTGGTTATTATTTTTAATTCAATCTAACCGACTTTCCTTTGGATTTTAAATACTCTGTTAGTTTTTGATTTACTTCCGGTAATAGCGCTTTGTGTTTGATATTAAGCGAATGATGAATGGTGTCGCAGTACAACTCTTTAATCGCATAAACTGAATTAATCTCCTGCAAATAATCTCCAGCGACAGAAAATACGATTGCATCCACCAGGTTCTCATCTAATAAACGGAGCAACTGATCATTTTCACTAACCTGCATTATATCAGCCTCTGCATGTTGGAAATCATAATAAGGTGACGTCAGCATAGTTGATGCCAGCACCGCCTCATCGTTGTTAAACAGAGATTCATTGCATTGCGCTTGATCGTTACAAACAAGATAATCACACGCCCTTATCCAGGGCTGGGAAAGCACCATGATATTTGGGAAATCCAGTAGATAACGCTTATAACGTGCGACATCTCCGTCGGCTAATCCTACCTCTACTTCCTTTAATGAGCCTGCCCCTTCGGCTTTTACAAACTCGACCTGATAGCCCAATTCGCGATAAATTTTCCTGAGTACCGGAATGTGGTAATTTTCTGTTTCCTTGTGCTGGCGGTAAACCAGTACGATTGATTTGTCATTAGCCAGACTTATTCCCGGTTTAATAACCAGCAAACATCCCAGAATAAGACTCACCCATGTTAAACGGATTTTCATAATGGCTCCGATGCCAACCATCTCGCAGTAAAAGCAGCTATAAAATCGATTGAGCTATCACTTTTTGTGCAGTACACATTAAATTAAAGATTCAGGTTAGTAATTATGCAAGTACTTCAGACATCTTTATTAAATTGATTTGAATCCACCCTTATTTAGTTGAAAGTGTAATCATCATTTTTATCAGTTTACATAGAATCTAATCAGACCAGTAGATTGTGAAGCAAATACAACTTTTAGTCATATTTAAAAAATCGATGTCTTGCTTATACCTCATCTTTATATAAAAACAGTATAAACAATTTGCCACCATGAATGATAATCCTTATCATTCGCGACATTCTTATTCTTTATACACTCAAGCACACGCTATCAATTTGGAATTTTTCAAAAATGTTATCATCCAACTCACGTAATTCAGTACTCCCAATGCGACAATCACTGATCGCAGTGGGTATTTTAGGCGCACTACATATGCCGCTTCAGACATTGGCGCAACAAGTTGAATCTGACGTAACAACGCAGGCGGCTGAACAACAAGAACAAAAGTCACTGGAGAGAATTCAAGTCACCAGCCGGGCACTTAATCTGTATCGCAACGGCGAATCCGATTCCGGGAAGTTGAGTGTCGACCCACTCAATTCTACCCAAATGATCACGTCCATCAACGAAAACTTGATCAAAGACCAGGGAGCACGTGATGCCAAAGATCTCTATCGCAATATCGCCGGTGTCAGCTTATTCAGTTATGCCGGCGTAACGGCACGCGGTTTTCGTCAGGAAGAAATCTACTTTGATGGCTTGCGTGGAGATCCCTATGTCGGATTCAACGTTCCGCAACTGTTTAATGTCGAGCAGGTAGACTTTTTAAAAGGTCCGGCCGGTATGCTATATGGTGCAGGTGATCCGGGCGGTATATTCAACTATGTCACTAAAAAGCCCAAAACTGAAACACAGGCAAATGCCCGCCTGATCTTAGGCACTGACAAGCGTTTCGGTGGTTCGGTAGAAGCAACCGGAGAAACCTTTAACAACCAAAGTGGTCGCGTTGGCTTATTTTACGAAGAACAGGATGGATTTCGCGATAATACCGCCAGCGAAGTGACCATTGTCGACCTGGGCTATCGCTTTGAATTTGAAAATGCCCTACTCACCACCCAGTACACCCATTATGCACAGGATCTGGATGGCAACAGATTACGTGGTGTGCCCACCAATGATGAGGGTGAGTTCTACACCGATGTGAGCTGGAATCATAACGAAGCCAGCGACTTTTTAAACCTTCGCTCAGATGTTTTTCAGGTAAGCCTTGAAGGTGCTATCACCCGTAATCTTAGCTATGACGCGAAAGTACGGTTTATCGATAATGAACAAGATCAACAATATCACGAACCCAGAGTGTTGATTGACCTCGACATGGATGAGATCCCCGATTTAGTTCTTCGGGAATTTAGAGATCAAATCCGCGAAGAGCAATCTACGTCCGTGGGTATTAACTTTGAGTATCAGTCAACGGCATTCGGTGCACAACAACGTACCGCGTTTGGTATTGAGCATTTTGATGGCGATTTTGACGGCTACTTTGGTACCTATCGCCCTTACAGCGGTAATGATGATATCGCCGCGATAGTGGCCAGATACCTTTCGGGAACATCGCTGGCAACGGATATTGTTCCACTGAGACTCAATGATCCGGATTACGGATTAACTGACTCAGACAGTTATTTACCGAGTTACCGAGATTCGTCTTCCACGCAAAAACGCCAGGGCGCCTATCTACTCAATGAACTGGCGTGGCAACAATTCACCCTGGTAGCAGGCATCAGAACCGACAAGTTTGAAGATAGCTCAGCAGGCAGTGACTTTGATGATACAGAACAAACCTTCCGCCTGGGAGCAATATACAAACCATCAGAAAATGTCTCAATCTATACGCAGTGGGCAGACTCCTACCAACCGCAAAGCATCGGTAACCAGGCAACAGAAGTGGGCGGCTCTTTTGATCCGGTCACCGGAGAGATTATTGAATTAGGTATAAATGCCGAACTGTTTAATGAATCCACCCTGTTCCGCGCTGCAATTTACCAGATTAAACGTCAGAATATTCTGCAAAATACCGGTACAGATCCGGAGAATGATGGTCGTGACAACCTGGCTGCGTTGGGCGAAGTCACCAGTGACGGTCTGGAAATAGAAGTGTTGTCTGACTTAACCGAAAACTGGGTACTGAGTTTGGCCTATGCATACAATGACGCGGTTATCACAAAAGATAATGGCAGTGGTGGCTTTAGCAACAATGTCGGCGACCAATTTGCTAATGCCCCTCGCAATACCTTAGGTTTCTGGACCCGTTACCAGTTACCGGAATACAACCTGGCGTTGGCCTTTGGCGGTGACTATGTAGATGAGCGTCTTAGCCTGTCTGGCCAAACAGTTAAGTCCTATTTTATTGCTGATGCTTCAATCATTTACGAAGTTGACAACTACAGTGTGTTGCTGCGCATAGACAATCTGTTTGACAAAGAATACGCTGAATCCGGATTCCTGGACAGAACCGGTCATTTCCCCGGCGAAACCCGCAGTGCCTTTGTCGAGGTTAACTACAACTTCTAAGGCTATAAACCAGCCTATTTTAAAAACGCTCCAGATACGGAGCGTTTTTTTATTCAGGACAGGTCAAACAACCCTGAAAACATATAAAAAGTAAGTGCCAAACATACAGCAATAAACAACACAGAAAGCCACTTTCCCCAACTCATTGTAGTTGTTGCCGCTCGCCAGATAATCGCGTTGCTTCCCGCCTCCTCACGCTGAATCGATTGCCGCAATAGCCGGTCATTTTTAGCAATTCTGACTCCGTATATAAAGGTGCCGCTAATGGCAAGTACACATAAAACGATACCGAAGACAAAGTAAATAAGTTTAGAAGTCAGGCCTGCGAAAGTCCCAAAATGCAGAGGATCTGCAGCCTCTGAAATGCGAACATGCAGGCTCATGTCCTGCCCCCGCAGAATTTGCAACGTTTCTCCGCTGACCGGATCAAAACTCATCGCGTTAACACGTGGGCGCACCAATAGCGCTTCTGCTTGTCCCTGAAAAGTGACCGTCTGACCGGCTTTTTGTGGCAACAAGATTCGCTCTATTTTTAGCTCGGGATATTCCACGGCCACCTGATGTAACAATGCTTCAAAGCGCTCAGGTGAAGGCAATACCGCCTCGCTGACAGCCTGTTGAGTAACCGCTTTAGCCCGTTGTGGATACTGTGCGTTAGCTCCCCATCTTTCTGCCAGATACCATACTCCCGTTACTGAAATAATCAGCACAAACCACATACTCCAGACACCGGTAAGACGGTGCATATCAGCCCAAAATAGCTGCCTGTTACGGGTTCTGGGCAGACGACTAAAGCCTTTCCACCAACCTTTATATACAACAAAGCTGGTAAGCAACGACAGCAACATAAAAACCCCTAAAATCCCGACAACCGTTATACCAATGACGGTGGGAAGCATCAGGTGACGGTGGGACATTCTGAAAAATCGTTGCCAATTATACCAACGTCCATCCCCCTGATAGGCCCCGCTGTCAGGATGAAAATAATGCCGATGCAAGCCTTGTGGATATTGGTAGATGGCTTCTGTTGCAAACCAGGGATCGATGGGAGCGTTGATGTACATTAAACGCCCTTGCTCAGAATGTGCATACGCGGCGCGGTAAACCGAATCAAAGCGCAACCGATTGACCGAGTCAGGCGACACGCGCATCGCCTTGTTGGTGGCCCAATCTAACTCGTGAGATAGCACGGCGAGTGTGCCGGTAACTAAAATAAAAGACATCAAAATTGCCAGTTTAAAACCAACAAAACTGTGTATACGAAACCATAGGGCTCTGTTCATAGCAGACTGGATATCCGAATTGGTATTGTGCACATTGACTCCCAACACAAACTCCTGCTGCATAGCAGTTTGGTATCCTGTTGTTTGGTGGTTTTCAACTAAGAAGGCGTGTGTATCAGCAACCGTAGCAGGGGTTGCCACTCACCACACGTAAGAATAATGATTACACTTCTCATTTACAAGTATTAAACTTGTGCCCGCAAATTTCCAGTGCCCCCATAATCGTTAATGCCTGTTTAACCTACTTCTACCCTTTCCCGGGCCAGCAATTACCAGGGTATTAATAAACCAACTGAGCTTCCAGATGTTTTAAATAGTTATTTACAGCTTCTTCAATTTTCTGCTTGCAAAAGGGCTTCACAATAAAGCTGTTGGCTCCGGATTTAATTTCTACCTGACAATTTTATAACCCTCAATACCTTTAAACTTTGCACCGCTTAGGGGACACAAATGAACGGGAATGGCTCCCAAACGCGGTGACTAGTCACCGTCAAGTGCATTAAATCCGATAGTAAGTTGCAGACTTTTGGTCATATCTTCAGCCAGCAGTTGTTGCAAATTACTAATCTCTTCTTTGACCTTGAGTAGTTGCGCTCTTTCAGCGTCGTCGTCTAATAATTCCGTAAAAGATACAGGTAAGGACGCTGTAGCAGATGCAACAGAAAGCCATTGTTGCTTAATCTGCTGAGCTAATGCGGTTTTTCCGGCATTCTCCAGAATAGCAACAAGATTGTGTGCTTCGTTTTCATTGATCAATGCCTCGGAGGCTGCCAGATTTACCCGTAAATTTTGCATGCTGTGGTCAGCGAACGGTGACTCCGCCAGCTGCGGTATGCCCGGAGCACTTATGCCAAGTGGATAGGTCATTTTATTGTCTTTAAGCAGGATAAAATGTTCAAACCAGTTTGACAGCAGCTCTTCCATCGCATCTTTAGTACCGGAATACGGCTCTTGTCCTTGCATAAAAGCCGCAGCAAATCCATTTGGCTTTTGCCACTCTGCCACTACCTCTGTTGCCATTTGATTCAGGTTACTCACAATCGCCTGGACTACTTCACAGTACTTATCTGCCGGATTGGCCGAGTACACTGCGGGCTCAAATAACAACACTTCCAAAGCCGGAAGCCCCTGTGCACCGACATTCTGGTTAGCCAGCGAGTCAAGTACCGGGGTTTTGCTTAACAACAACTTTTCAACGCCTCGTTTAACTGCCTGGTTACCGTCCGGCCAATACTGGATTCGACTGTGACGACTCTCTGCCGCAACCGGCCCCATTTTAAACCAATTTACAGATTGCCAATGGTTCATGGCGGCTCGCCAATGGCCCTGCAACTGGGCCAATTCCTGAGTATTTAACGCCATATCGGCACAGCCCGATTGCACACTTGCAAGGGTATTGCTCAGCTCAGAATGGAAGTCTTGATAGCCGGGTAATAACTGTTTTTGTGCAACAAATTCCAGGAACTTGCTGTACGCCTGTTCATAATCTGGTGCACTTGCCTTTCCGTTTGCATTAGAGGCCTCAGTGTGTTGCTCAGCATGCTGATTTTCAGCTACCTTTTCTGCGTTACTGCAGGCAAAAACCAGATGCAGACTGATAGAACATACAATTAATTTCTTTAGCATAAGAGCCTACAAATTGTTGAGGAATGCCAGCACTTGCTGACGTTCTGTTTTAGAAAGTGATTTAAAGGCGGACAGCGAACCCGTCGCTTCACCACCATGCCAAAGGATCGCTTCTTCGATACTTCTGGCCCGCCCATCATGTAAAAAAGTCGCAGCGGGGTTAACCGTTTGCACCAGGCCAATCCCCCACAGTGGAGGCGTTTTCCACTCAGTACCACCAGCGTCACCTTGTTTCAAACCATCAGCAAGACCGTTACAGCGTTGCACGTAATAACAATCTGCACCGGCTTCACAACGCTCGCCGCTCTGCAACTCACGGGAAACAGCACAGCTGCCACCCATATCGTGTAACAACAGATCGGTGTAGGGATAAATCGTCTGCCCGGACAATACTTCAATAGGCTCAGCGGCGGCGCTTAACCCCAGTGGACCGGGAAACCCCAAAACACTGCCTTTGGCCAGTCCGGTGGTGTGCATCGGCGTATGACAATTTGCACAGCCAATCTCCTGAAAGTGCGTTCGCCCTGCCACAACAGAGCTGTCCCAGCGTTGAGTTTCCCTGTCGAAGCCCCGGTTTGCCGGTACCGCCAGGGTGCGATTATAAAACTCAACGAAAGCCAGCACGGTATCAGACAAATCAGGGGTTGGCGCAACATGGTTTTCTTGCTGTGCAATTTCAAGGCAGGAGGCTTGTTTCGGGGTGCATGGCTCTTCGGGGAAAACACGACTCGTTAAGCCACTGTCTCCTCTGAAAGCCGCAGCAACCTGCTGCAATACACTGGGGTTTTGTGCCTTATACGCAAATTTACCGATTTTGCGTTCACCATCAATAGCATCAACTACCCAGGACACCTTACCTGAAATACCATCACCATTAGTATCGTCAGGATCGGCAAGCGCAATAATATCCTGCTGGGGTATTGCGTCCAGTAATCCAGAACCAAAGATTTGCGGTGCCACCCGAACTGAAAATTGCACACCCTGAACAAAATCACCGAAAGACATCTCTTTAAATTTGTAAACGGGTTTACGCAATTCCCACGGCTCGCCATCGAGGTACTGACCAGCAATCGTTTCGTAAAAAACCAGCGTGTAGGCTTCACCCACAAGTTCATCAGCGAGGGAGCCATGATATTTAGGCATACCCGGAGTAAAGCCCGACTCAGCAAAACTGGCCACTGAAAAGGTCTGTATTTGATCGCCATAGACAGGATCCGGCGCACCAGATTCATCACCAATTTTCACCAGCATACTGGTAAAAGGCTGTTCATTATTGACAGGGACAACACCCCGACCATCGTTTAAATGGCAGCCCTGACAGGTATTGTTGTTTAGTATTGGCCCTACACCCTGCAATGGCGTGCGGAACAAATGATCACCGGAAGTGAATGCGCCATCCAGTTTAAAGTTATTGGCGACAGACGGGGGACGATGACTGAATGCATCTCTTGTGGACGCAAAAACCGTCGCCGCACCACCAGACATATACTCGTGCTTGTGCGGCGTTGTATTGTTTAGCTCAGCCTCATCCGGCTTTGGTGTATCAGTTTGTGTTGCCGGACTACAGCCGATAACCAGGGCGCAGATTGAAAATAACACCAGGCGAATTGCCTTCTCCCTAAGATTCGTGCTTTTCAGCCACATGCAACTCGCCCTTTTTTATTTATTGACTTAAATCTTCTTCGGTATCCTGACGTAACTCGCCCGTGGATAAGCTCAGTGCCTGAATCGCCTGCTCAATAATATCAGTCTGTGCCACTAATCCGGCTATAACTGCTTTGATATCAGGCTGATTAACACCTTCCTGGATCAACACATCAAAAGGAATACCTGCTTTCGCTTTTTCATCAACGACGGCAGCTGCCTGCATCGTTTTACTCAAGGCATCGGTTAATGACGTTGCAAGGTCATTTTTCTCGACTGCATTGAGTAAGTCCGCGAAGGAGGGCCCAGTGACTTGCTCTCCGGAAATGCGAGTATATTGATTTAAATAGCTATTCTGAACCCCTAAAGCATTTAAATATATGTCGCGATGGGTATTGTCACTAAAACAGGAATGTTCATCTTCCTGAGAATCGGTGGATAACGCAATGTTAATGCGCTCCCCAGCTAATTCACCAAAACTCAAACGTCCCATCGACTCCAGGATTTTAGAGAGCGAGCTATTCGTATTCGCTGTAAATGTCTGATAATGGCTACCCGTTTCCGGATGCCAGGCGTCAACTACCAGCGTTAAATCATCAATGAGTAATTGGGTTGCAGCTAAAAGGTAATCGCCTCTTCGCTGACAGACAACTTCAGACACGTTAACCTCACCGGAAGTACACTCACCGGCTTTAACCAAATAGTCACTGACCGGGCGTTGGCCTGGAGTATTGTCCCGGATGGCAGCGGCACTGCCATCTGCATTAAGATCCTGCCCCCACAATAAAAACTCAATGGCGTGATATCCGGTAGTAACATTGCGTTCATCTTCGCCGTGCTCAAAATACTGGCTGATGACCTCCTTATTAATCTCCGGATAGGCATCCACATTTGCAATTAAACTACCTTGCAGTTGTGTTGCTGGATTTTCAGGTCCGGCACTACCATCAATTTCTACGGCGACATAGTCGATAATGGCTTCACCCAGTGGCCAGGCGTTTAGCCTGCCTTCAGGTCCGTCGCCTTCCTCACCGTATGTGCCGTCGGAAGCTAACACGTCAATCGGCCCATTGCGGAAACGATACACTTCAGATTGCCCATAAGGCTCTCTGGATGCTAACCAGGCGGCCTTTGCTGCCTGCAAATTTGCTTCATCTGGTTGGGCGATAAACGCTTCAACTTTTTCCAGCAGAGCATTAGCACTTATCAACGCGTCTTCATACACAGCAAACGCGATATCGGCGTTTGTTTTGACGATTTGTTGTTGCAGTTGCGCAATTTCATTGCTGCCGGATTGTGCCGTGATATCGGATTCCACCGGCGCCTGAGAACAGGAAACAAGTAGCAATGAAACAGACAGGCCTAATAAATTTTGGTTCTTCAATTTGGGACTCCGTTCTGAATGTCGAATTAGTTGAAAATATTGAGAAATACCCGGGTACAAAACCCTGTCAGGTAGGAATATCATTTAAACATCATAGACTTAGCATATCTGATAATATCAATGTATTCAGAGCCTGCGATAACTGAAATACTGATCACAGGCTCCAGGTACAGAACTCTATTCCGGATACACAGGCATTAACGGGTTTACCTTGCCCACAGAATGCACAACCCTGCCACCAGAAAAATTAATGTCACTATGGTGTAAAAGCTATGAAAAATAACTGAAAAGCCTGGCACAGGTACCTTTTGGGTATAATCGGTGCCTATTTGCCACCCCGCTAAAATAGCATTGAGCATGACAATCACCAGCGTAGCCGTCGAGTACAGTTTGAACCAGGTGGCCGAGTGTAAGGCCACCCAGGCGTCCCAGGTCACTTCTCCCATGGAGAGTACATTAACGATGTAAAAAATCGCATAACAAAAGATCAGAACATTGCTGACTCGTTGGAAGATCCACTCGTTTACGCCATTACGTTTAAAGTTCACGCTATTACCCCCCAAACCCACAAGCCAGACAGAACACTCAAGACTAATCCTGCGGCAATAGCAACCTGCGAAATAATGCGGCCACCCGTTAACGACTCACAATAACCAAATTCCTGGATGATGTGTTTAAGACCCGCCACAACATAATAGCCAAGCGCGGTCAAAAAGCCCCAGGTGAGAAACTGTACGATGAAGTGATTGCTCAGCATGTCTTTAACCTGAGTCAGACCATCAGAGGAGCTCAATGAAAGGTGTAAACCCGCCAGGAAAAAAGCAAATGCGAACCACACAATGACCGCACTGATCCGATGTAAGATCGATGCCAGTCCCATGACCGGTAATTGAATGGTGGTAAGGTCCATGTTTTTTGGACGATTTTTTTTCATTTAACGTTCTCCCGACGTTGCAAAACTGATGAAAAATCTTCGTTGCGCCTGGCGCTAGTGTACCCCTTAACAATAGTTGATGACAAGCTCAATAATAATGATTACCATTTACAAAATAGTGTTGATTGACAGGTGCTTGTAATGAACAATCTATTTGCACGGAGTTGCCCTTGCTGTGGGAAAAGTATCAGTTTTTCTGAACGTTTGATCATACTCAATCGCGAAGTACTGGCCTGTAAATTTTGCGCCCGATGTTTAAAACCAAACTTCAAAATTATGCTGTTTAATATGTTTTGGTTCAGCATGAGTGTCTCCTGGTTCATTAAATCCCACACCAGTTTAGGGTATGTCTGGGCGCTATGTGCCGCTGTTTTCGCGGCCACAGTAGTGCTCCCCGCATTAGATTTACTGTTTTCGCTGGAAGAAGAAACTTTTGACGAACTGAACTGATTTTTACAGCCCCGAAAAAGTAAAAGCGAAGCATTACTATTTAGATCTGGAACTCCAGGGGCATACACTTATATACTGACCGCCTGATTTGAACCAATTCGAACAAGGAACGTGCTTTTGTTCAGCTCCATCCCAATATTGGCAGATGCCAGCCTTTTCCCAATCTTAAAAATTATTGCTTTTCAGTTGGGTATGATTGCCGCGCTTGGGGCTTATTTAAGCTCAAAACAACAGGTATTGTTGCCAAAAGCCATTTCGAAATCGCTGGCGTGGGGCCAGTTCAGTGTTAATTTTCTCTTATCGGCGCTGTTGTTATGCACTCAGTATCATCCATTGGCGGCAGCAATCGTCACTCTGGTCATTGTCATGCTAAGTTGGGTAGTACTTGCGATATGCGCACCTTATGCCCCTGACTGGCGAGTGATTGTCCCCGCTTACAGTGCGGTATTGCTGGCTACAGCATTAATGGGAGGTGCTCATGTGGGCTAAAACCATCGTCGGCATTATCCTTAGCCTCGTATTGAGCATGAGCCTGTTCTTAAATATTGCATACCTGGTGCCTCTACCCAGAGATGTGTATCTGTTCATCGGATTTGTAGGTGGTTTTTTGTTGTGGGGTGGCCTGTTTACTGTGTTTTATTGTTATTCATCAATTAAGCGCCCCCTGCTCTATTGCCTGATAACACTGGCCATTTCGGCCACTATTAATGGATTGTTCTACACAGGAGTTTGGGCATGAAGGCAGAAACCCTCAGAAACGCGGTTAACGCACACGGCTGGATCGGCCTGATTATATCAATTCCACTGTTCATCGTTTTTTGGGCCGGAGCAATCACACTCTTTCATGGCGAACTGCAACGCTGGGCGGTATTACCTCAAATGCCCGTTAATCACTATGCCGGCGAATTAGACCTGAATAGTGTGGTGGAGGAGCATTTTAGTCAGTATAACGCCGTAACCAGTCGTCGCTCTATTCTGAGGTTACCTTCTGATCACTCGCCTTACTTAGACTTGAGCTTTTCGGTCCCTGACGACGCCGTGATACAACAGCGTTCAGATTCCTCATCTGTTGAACAAGCAACAACCGAAGACAGTAGCGATAAAGCAACACCATTGCCCACTAAATTTAAGTCTCTGGTGATTGATCCTAATAGCGGTGAATTATTAGCAGATGAAAGGCAATTTGAACTGGCTGATTTTCTGTATGCTTTACACTACAACCTTAGCCTCCCACAAGGATTGTATATTGTTGGCTTCATTACCCTGTTTTTTCTGGTGTTAATCTTTACAGGCATTATTGTTCAACTTAAAAACCTGATTAAACATTTCTTTTTGTATCGCAAACACAAATCAACTCGCTATCAAATGCGGGATCTGCACAATGTCGTTGGAGTCATTACACTTCCTTATGGCCTGATGTTTGCTCTGACAGGTTTAATGTTAAACCTGAGTATTATCATGCAGATACCGACCGTACTGATACTGTATGGTGGTGATTTTAATGCTGTAGTAAAAGATGCCGGGTTTACCACTGTTACCAGTGAACCCGCGAACATTCCCCATGACATGCCTGATCTGAACCAGCTAATGCAGCGGGTCAAAACCGAATATCAGGTAGACGTCAATGATTTCAATTTTTATAACTACGGCGATGAAAATGCGGTGATCCGTTTGCGCGGTGAAATTAACGGGACATTTGCTGAACGCTTTGAAATTTATTACCAGGTTAAAACCGATGACTTCCCTGAAGCGCTAAATCCACCAGCCGGCAATGTTTTCGAAGACGGTACCCGGCTCCTATACAACATGCACTTTGCTAATTTTGCCGGTATGGATGTACGCTTCATTTACTTTTTACTGGCTATGGGCGTCTGCATGATGATTGTCGCCGGTAATGTCTTGTGGATCGCAAAACGCGTAAAACAGGGTAATCATCCCAAGGTCATAGCCACTATGCGCGGCCTCACCATCGGCGGCTGTACCGGTGTCATCGTAGCAACAGCCGTCGCACTACTACTAGAGCGTACGCTGGTCGCAGACCTTGCTGACAGAGGCACTGTGGTAGAAGCCAGCTTCGGCATTGTAATACTGCTTACCATGTTATTGGCGGCCTTTTTCAAAAACCTGTTACCCTTTTTAAGTTGCGCAGCATTGCTAACCGGAGTGACCCTCGCGCTGACTGTGATATACGAATGGTTGGTATTGGGTGAAATTATTCTAAATCTGCACCAACAGGGATTCAAAGATGTTTCGGGTATGAGCGTTGCATTGGCTATTTGTGCTGCCGGGTTTATCTGGTTAGGTATCAGGTTGAGAAAACAACAGCACACAACAGTGGCTGCGGATTAACGCTCTGTCAAAAAAGTGCAAAAGGAGCCATGTAAAAGGAGTCTGGTTCGCTGAAACGGTTCCCTGACAGGAGCTCTGTTTAAAGCCAACCTGCACCGGCAGATGTGGGCTAACACAAGAGCGGATTTGAGGTGGAATCTGCAATCACAGTGACATCAACCGCTTGCCTTGAAAAATGGCATAGTTGGCCTCGCCAATCTCTTGTGTTTCCGCTCATTCAAAAAGGATGAGAAATCCATAACCCACGACTAAAGCGGGTATTGCAGAGTACAGTGTCGCAATTAACGCCGCTTTCGGTGCCAGTGCAATAGCAGGAAACAAGGCATCGCCGTCATTACTAATAGCATTGGCTAACTGCGCAGAGAAGGGTATCGCCTGTTGCAAGTAAAGACCGGTCACAAGGATCTGCGGACCGCATCCGGGTAACAACCCCACCAGCACCGCCATTAAAACCACAGAAGGGCCTAAACTTTGAAATAAGGCGACCGGGTCAATATCAAACCAAAATACCGTCAGTTCAAACATCAAAAACGCCGCAACAACCCAACTGGTCACAAACTGCGTATCCTGCGCCACTTTTACCATCCAGTGCTGCGGCGCTTCAGCGCGGTCTTCACTGGTAACCGTTTCATAAGTGTCACCAATGGATGATAAAGACCACAATAAAACGGCGACAAACCCTAAAATTGCGCCCAGCTTTTCTACACTATTATCCGGTAATCCAAAAATAAGATTGGCGTCCAACTGAAACGCCGCAATAGCGCCCAATGCCAGCGCGGGCAACAACAAAACACGCCAAAACTGCAAGGACGCATTGGCAACAACCTTCTGTACAGGCGAATCTGTTTTACTTACGCAGGTTTTAATTTCTGCCTGACTCATTGCTGGTCGCATGAAATTTGGCGCATGAATCAAATTCACTAACCACCCGCTGACAATACCGGTCACTAATATGCTGCAAATGAGCAATAAACCATCCAATGGTTGTTGTGCTAACAATAAAAATGCAGCATCTCCCATGGTGGCAGTTAATACAGCCACTACTGCACCGAAGCTAATCTTACCTTGTGTGTACTGGGTAATCACAATGATGGCACCGCCACAACCGGGCAACGCGACAAGCAAAGCACATACACTTAATTCGAGAAAAGGATGTTTTTGCATCCATTGGGCTATGCGGTCCTGTCCGACTGAATGCAAAACGCCGTAATAAAGCGCCAGCGTGGCAGCAACAAATGCAGATACCTGAATAAAGGCATCAGCCAGCACGCCGGCAGTAACTTCACGTGTTGAAGGTTGAACAATCAGCAAAAGTATAAATCCAGGTAACAGCATACGGCGATACCTGAGCCGATAATGACGTGTTGCAGCCCTAAAATTTGAATATACGATCTCGAATGGGAACATGGGTTCTTGCCAAACAACCTAAACGATAATCATTATTATTTGCAAATAAGAAGAATTCAACATTTTTATTTATCTAACTTAACTGTTCGCCATATTTACTGTGCAATAAATAACAAAGCAATCTGTGAAAGGAGTACGTGCTTTTAGCGGTTTCGTACGAACTGAATAAGAACATACCTGAATAAATGTCAGTCAATCAGACGAGGCGGAGTCGCAATCTGTTTAAATAACGCAAGACAACCGGAGACAATTATTTACCATATTAAACAACAAGTTAGATAAATTTTGAATATTTTAAATTCACAATTGAGTCTATTAAATTCCACTGATAAGATGACTTTCGCACTTTTCATGGAGTAGTTAAATGAAAATCGGAGTTGTACTTTTCGCTGTTGTTCTGGCGCTCTTCACTTCCTGTAATTCACTGGCCCACAATCAACCATTTCAGATCCCGGATCTAAAGGCATTTGAGCATCGCCCTGAAATTGTTGTCACGGCTCTGGACAGTTTTATTGCAGTGCAACGCTATGACGATGGTCGGGGTGAAGTGGTATTTTATCGCTCAGTTAAATCCGGACAAACCGTTAAAGTCCATCGCAACCTGAAACAGGAACTGGACTTTCAGATTAACTTCAAAGGTCAAAATCGATTTTTTAGCTTAAGTGCAGATGGTGCTTTATCAGAAAAACACCTGCATACCGAACAGGATAACTTTAATGACCATGTCCTTTCTCCCGGTCACAACAAACCACTGAAACTCCCCCTGAAGCAAAAGTCTGTTGCCGGTTTGAAACAGACCCGGTCGGATATTATTGAAGACAATGTGGTATACACCAGTTTTGTGGTCACTCCTCAGTCTTTAAGTCAGGTACTGATCACGGCGCTGTCTAAAGACATGACTATTGAAGACGTATTCGCGCAGTTGATTGATTACAGCAATTTGATTCTGGTAAATTCTGAAGTTTACGATTTTCGCTTTGCCTTGGGAGATATCATTACTGTCTCTGATGAAAGTGAAATCAGCAATCTGGTCGCCCTTTCCAATAATCCTACCTACCCAATCAACAAAGCCATTTTGGAAGGAAAAGCAGAACGAATCGTTTATTTGTATCAGCCTGATATGCAGCCGGGCATTGGTGGTTTTGCGCAACTGTGGCCTTTCACCGACGATGATTACAACCAGGGTGGTCTGACATCAGAGGCGAGTCGACACGTGTTTCTTTCCGACATCCACGTTGATATTGATGACATGGTGCTTACCCATGAAATTGGTCACTCAATGGGCCTGCAGCACGAAAGAGCTAACTTGCTGGTAAGTCACGATTATGCCATTCCCTACGGGTTCAGCACGACTATCGACAACAAAAATGTCGGTTCTGTGATGCAATCAGGAGGCGTTTCTTTTGACAAATTCAGTAATCCGAATTTATCAATCAATGAGCAGGTCATCGGGGTTGCTGAAACCGAACTCAATGCAGCGGATGCCAGTGAATTCCTGAGAAAAACCTGGCCACTGTCTACCCGTTCAGCACCGTTGAGTGATTTAATCTTCAACCAGGATGGTAATGGCCTGACAGTAAGTTGGTTAAACAACGGGGATTACTCTCAAAAACAGTTACTGGAGTTAAACAGTGAGTATTGTTCAGACTTTTTTGTTCGCAATTTAGACGACACCCATAGTGTAGATACAAATCAAAGCAATCTGGCACTGGCTGACAATCCCACTCAAAAATGTCTGGTATTGATAGGCTATTATGAAAATAACGGTATATCACTACCCGATATAATTGCCTTACGTCAGACATCGGAATTTGAGTCCAGCATTGCTATCAGCAGCGAACAGCAAATCTATTTTGCATCTGAGAATGAGCCAGTCAGTATCACCCTAAGCCACCCTTCACTGCCGGCAGACAGTAATTTTTCAGTTACTGTGGAAGAAACAGTAAATGGCACCAGCCAGTTTACCGATATAGCCAGTTCAGGCTTCAATGATGCTTTGACCGTTTCACTGAATAGCCAGACAACAGAAACCACTTTAAGTGTGGCCTTTACTGACGATCCGGTAAAACTTGCCCGCCTGCTTTCCGGGCTGAGTATTCGAGACATCAGATCCCGCGGTATTCGTTTCAGAGTGCGCTTATGTGAAGGTGATAGTGCCTGCTTTGATAGTTCGCGTTTTCTGTCGGAAACCTATGTCACCGTCAACCTTGAAGCACTGCTGACTTCAATGCCGCAAATCGTCCTGGATGAGGTGGCTACCATATTTGATAGCGAAACCGACAGCCAGTTGATCACAGGGGCGATTCACAATGTTGCGAATACTGACGATATTGAGATTCAGGTCAGTAATCAGTCTCAGGAAGGGTGGCAATTGTCAGGCAGCGAACTCACTTATGATGCAAGCATCAACGGCTATCGATTTAGTGTTGAAGTGCCCCGCCCCGACAGTTGGTTGTTTGCCCATCATGCTGTCGAAATCTCAGTAAAAGATACCGGCCTGGTGCAACTGGCTCCGGTTTACTGGTCCGCAATACCCACAGCTGACATGGATACTGCCAATGAAATATCAGTCATTGATAACGAATATTTCACCATGGCGGGCACCATCAATAATGTGTGGAATGAAGTTTCAGATTTGTCCATTTCGTTCCCTGCCATTAGTCTCGAATATGCCGGTCAGGCCACGACGCCAAACAGTGTCTGGATAGAGAATGAAGATGGCAGCATCAGCTTCCGACAAACCGGACTGGCCACCAGAGAAGGCCGTATACTCTACAATCTGAACGCCTATATTGAACAGGTAAATCGCTTTATACCGCTGGCTAATATTGTGGTTAATGTATTAGCAGATAACGACAATGATGGCATGGCTGATGAGTGGGAACTGGCGTACGGCTTAGATCCCAGTGTCGACGACAGCCTGCTAGACGCAGATAACGATGGCGTCTCAAATCTGGTTGAATATCAAAACCGAACGTCACCACTTTTGGAAGACAGCGATAGCGATGGTATACCAGACAGCGAAGATGCCTACCCTAACGACGCGACACGCAGCGAGCCTGAGGCGGAACAGCCATCCAACGACATCGGTAAACTGGCGTGGAAAACTAACCTCAACACCAGCGTGACGGACAAACTGGTGGCAGGGTCTGATCAGTTATACCTGTTAACGGGCAGACAAGAACTGAGTGCTTATGATCGCTATGGCAACTGGTTGTGGAGCTATCGGACGATATCAAACTACCCACAGATTGCGGTTATTGATGATGTGGTTTACCTGTCAGGTGAGTACAGCTCTGTTGAAGCGATATCAGCCAACGGTGAGCAACTGTGGGAGCAGCGATTTGCCTCAAGTTGGCTGGAAAAAGGCCTGACGCCGGTGCGCTCCAATGGCGAAACCTTGCTGACGTCAGCCCATATTGATGGTAACTACTACCTGGTGGCGATGAACCTGCAGGGCGAACAGCTTTGGCAATTACAAACCGATGAGATTATCAGTTCCATAGGCAGCGTCAATCAGGTCTATTACGTGGTACTGGACAACGCCACAGTATTACAGGTAACCAATGACGGCGCGGTAAACTGGCAATACACGCCACAATCTCAATCGGCATACGCCGGAAATTACGGCACTATCGCCCTGGACAACAATGGTAACCTTTATTACGCCGTTTATGACAATGGATCCTATTTAATTGCCCTTGATGCCTCTGGTAACGAATTGTGGCGCAACAGTAGTTGTTGCACTCATGCCGGGATGGTCATCGACGCAGACGGCACCCTGTGGGCAGGTGAAGGTGGATTGCTGACCGCCATTGATACCGAAACCGGAGAGGACCAGCGTCAGGTGCGCTCTGCCGGTGATATCACAGGCTTTGTCAGTGATGAAGCTGGCGCCATTATCTCAGGTACCCGCAGTGGCTACGTCAGTGCGGTGTTACCTGAAGCGACGCGCTTAGGTGAGTTGCAATGGCAATACAATGTCAAACCTGAAAACGAACAACGCAATGTTTACAGCGACATCGGCCAGGTCACTTCGCCCTTGGTACTGGTAGATAAAAAAGTCATTTTCATAACCGCAGACGGTGAACTCGTCGCGTTAAACAACCCGGACAATCTGGCAGCGGATACCTGGGCAACAACCGGTGGTAACAACGGAAATGGCGGCAGTGTGAGTGTTGCGGTTGAGCTTACCCAGCCGGTTACTGCTTATGATTATGACGGAGATGGCAGGGCTGATATTGCGGTGAGAAGAGCTGACAGACAAATTCAGTACATTGCCAATTCCGGAAACGGTGAAACACAACGCCTGACATTCGGCACCCAGTCCGCAGACATTCCTGTCTCCGGTGACTTTGACGGAGATGGTATCACTGATATCGCAGTCAGACGCCCATCAACGCACTATTGGTATGTCCAAAACTCTTCGGGCGTGGACAGACTAACCGGATTTGCCGACGGTATTAGCCGATTGAGATTTGGCACGCAATCTGGCGACATTCCGGTACCTGCTGACTACGACGGCGATGGTATTACTGACATCGCTGTAAGACGCCCCGCAAACCAGATGTGGTACATCAAAAACTCCTCAGGCGTTGACAGCCTGACAGGTTTCAGCGATGGCATAACCCGACTGAACTTTGGTAAACAAAGTGAGGATATTCCGGTACCGGCTGATTACGATGGCGACGGTAAAGCCGATATTGCGGTGCGACGTCCTTCCAACCAGATGTGGTATATCTACAATAGTTCCGATCAGGCCATTCAACGCATTAATTTTGGCAAACAGTCCGGCGATGTTCCGGTGGCAGCTGATTACGATGGCGATGGCAAGGCCGACGTCGCGGTCAGACGCCCCGCCACTCAGATGTGGTACATACTGAACAGTTCTGATGGCGAGATTCAACGTATCCATTTTGGCAAACAGGCAGACGATATTCCGGTGGTGGCTGACTACGATGGTGACGGCAAAGCCGATGTCGCCGTCAGACGCCCGTCGAATCAGATGTGGTACATACTGAACAGTACTGATGGCGAAATTCAACGAGCCAATTTTGGTAAACAGGCAACGGATATTCCTTTGGCTGCGCCGGTTTCCACCAGAATGAACATGTTGCAGGGCAATACCGAATTACTGCGAAATCGCCCTGCAGACAAAAAAGCATCCTGGTTGTCCGGCTGGCTGTAAGCCAGGAGGGTGACAACAATCAACCGGTGGTGGAATTCAGTAGTATTGCCTGAAAACCACCACCGGTCAGGGGAAATGCGCGCAAGGCTACAAGGCGCCCTGTAGTTCTTGGCGTACAATAGCCGCTCCCTGACTCAGGGCCTGTAGCTTTCCTCTGGCTACCTGGCGCGACAACGGCGCCATACCGCAATTAGTACAGGGATAAAGCTTATCCGCATCGACATATTGCAAGGCTTTACGCAAGGTTTCGGCCACCTCCTCAGGTGTTTCAATCTTATTACTGGCCACATCAATAGCGCCCACCATTACCTTTTTACCCCGCACCAGTTCCAGTAATTCGATAGGCACATGAGAGTTGTGACACTCCAACGAAATAATATCGATACCTGACTGCTGTAGCTTTGGAAACGCTTCTTCGTATTGTCGCCATTCAGATCCCAGCGTTTGTTTCCAGTCAGTATTGGCCTTGATACCATAGCCGTAGCAAATGTGTACTACGGTCTCGCAGTTGAGACCTTCAATCGCTCTTTCCAGTGTGGCTACGCCCCAGCTATTGACGTCATCAAAAAAGACATTAAATGCCGGCTCGTCAAACTGGATAATATCAACACCGGCGGCTTCTAACTCTTTGGCTTCCTGATTGAGGATCTTTGCGAATTCCCAGGCCAGTTTTTCGCGACTTTTGTAATGGGCATCGTAAAGAGTATCTATCATTGTCATGGGACCTGGCAGTGCCCATTTGATGGGTTGCTTCGTTTGCTGGCGCAAAAATTTTGCGTCCTCGACAAACACCGGCTTATTGCGGCTCACCGGCCCAACGACTGTCGGCACACTGGCGTCATAACGATCGCGAATTTTTACAGTTTTGCGGTTTTCAAAATCCACACCACTGAGATGTTCAATAAAGGTGGTCACAAAATGCTGCCGGGTTTGCTCGCCGTCACTAACAATGTCAATGCCCGCCTGTTGTTGTTCCTGTAAGGACACCCGCAGTGCATCTTGTTTACCGTCGATAAGCTCTTCGTCCTGCAATTTCCAGGGTGACCAAAGCTGTTCAGGTTGTGCCAACCAGGAGGGTTTAGGCAAGCTGCCCGCCGTAGATGTAGGTAAAAGTGTTTTCATAATATCGCTGATTCTGTTTCTCTGTAAGTTAAAGGGCATAGTTGGCAGACCACTGCTCCAGCAGCGGTTGATACGGTTTAATGAAGTACTGTTCAGCAAATTTACCCTGTTGAATAGCCAGTTTGCTGCGCTCTTCCCGGTCGTAAACAATCTGAGTAAGCGAGTGGTCCAGATTCTTCAAATTAGGTTGATAGCACTTACCTGCTACCGCATTGGCATTGTAGATTTCCGGGCGGTAAATCTTTTGAAAGGTTTCCATAGTGCTGATAGTACTGATCAGTTCCAGGTTACTGTAATCACTGAGCAAGTCGCCAAAGAAATAAAAAGCCAGCGGGGCCACACTGTCAGGCGGCATAAAATAACGCACCTGTAATCCCATTTTTTTGAAATATTGCTCGGTCAGTGAGGATTCGTTTGGCTGGTACTCAACCCCCAACACCGGATGCTGATTTTCAGTACGCTGATAAACTTTATTGTCGGACACACTGAGACAGATAACCGGTGGTTTTTCAAAGTGTTGTTGGTAAGCCGCTGAATTCACAAAGTGCTTAAACAGTTTTCCGTGCAGTTCACCAAAGCCGTCCGGAATACTAAATTTAGCCTGTCCTTTGTTGTGCTCTAACAGCACCACACTGAAATCATAATCCCGCACGTAAGACGAAAAATTATTGCCTACAATACCTTCTGTGCGCTTGTTGGTGTGCCGATCAAATATACTGGTTTTCAGAATCTCGATACTGGGGAATGCGTCGCTGCAGCCCTGAATTGCCATATCCACTGACACAATTTGCAGTTCAAGCGCATAGCGATCTGCGTTGGGGTTATCCCAATGGGCCAACGCATTAAAGCGGTTGTCTATCATTTTCAAAGCATTGTGCAGATTCTCCCGACGACATTCGCCCCTGGCAAGGTTAGCAAAATTAGTGGTAATTCGGGTGTTATTCGCAGGATGATAATGTTCATCAAAACGCTGAGTTTTAATTGTAAAGGTAAAGTCGTTACTCATGATGCTGTGGGGTCCGGTTTTCCGACGCGTCAAACACTGCGGGGCAATGCCTTTATGCTGCGTACGTTGTTAGTGCATGGGGATATTTATACCTATTCACATACATGAATAAAAATGACTTTATTTCATCAAAACATGAAATATTTTCATGAGTTTCTTTGGGTCAGGACAGCTACATTGTTGCCCTGCCCAGCTGACACTCACAATACGGAAATGTGTTATGGTATTTTTTAGCCGCTATGCGGAGTCGATTCTCAGTAAGATACCCTCGAACCGGATGTTATCTCTGGATGTGTTCCGGGGGCTGACAATCACGGCCATGATTCTGGTGAATAATCCAGGTAGTTGGTCTTACGTCTATGCCCCGCTTAGCCACGCACAATGGCATGGCTGGACACCTACAGACCTGATTTTCCCGTTTTTTATTTTCATCGTTGGGGTATCCATCAGCCTGTCTGTCACTGTGATGCAAGCTAAGGGATTGAGCCAATCAGCCATCGTGCATTCATCAGCCATCCGCGCCGCTAAATTATTCGCTCTGGGACTGTTTCTGGCGCTGTTTTATTTTAATTTTATTGCTGACAATTACGACTGGTTAGAACAACGTCTTTATTCCATCCGGCTATTAGGTGTGCTGCAACGCATTGCTGTTGTTTATTTGTTTTGTGTGTTGAGCTACCTGTATCTGCCTAAGAAGTACTTCTACGCAATGGCCCCGCTATTGCTTGTTTTATATGCCGTTTTGATGCTTTGTGTGCCCTACAGCGATACCCAGGGTAATGTCTATCAAGGCTTACTCATCAAAGGCAATAACCTGGCCGCCTGGTTAGATCATCTGCTTCTGACAACAAACCATGTATACGATAGTAGCACCCATCCCTTCAGCTTTGATCCGGAAGGGTTGTTAAGCACTCTACCGGCTGTGGCATCTTGTATTTCCGGTGTGGCAGTCGGTGATTATCTGCAACGGGCCACTCAAAACAGAACCCCGCGGTTACCTCAGGTAAAAATGCTGTTATTTTGGGGTTTGGTTTTAACCACAGCTGGCTGGCTTCTGGACCCGGTCTTTCCGATAAACAAACAACTGTGGTCGCCTTCCTTTGTCTTATTGTCTTCAGGCATAGCAATCCTGACTCTGACATTGTGTATTTATGTTATTGATCACCGGGGTATCAAAGGCTGGTCCGCACCCTTTATCGTTTTTGGCGCGAACTCCATTGCTTTTTACCTGTTTGCCGGCATTGCAGAGCGGATCCTAATCATGGTACCCGTACAGGGAATTTCGCTGAAAGCCTTTTTGTTTTCCCATGTTTATCAACCACTGTTGGGGAATTATAATGGCTCACTGGCCTGGTCATTGAGCTTCCTGGTTGTGTCTTATGTGATATTTCACTACATGTACAAAAAGCGCATTATCTGGAAAGTGTAATGCACATTAACTGTTGGAAAACGAGAAACGCTATTCGTCTATGATGAACCTCATTAATATCAGTCAGCAAATTGAAGATTGTCTGGTGGCACGCAACCTCAGAGGCATGAAAACGATGCAGTCGGCATTGCGTCCAGGTTACTTTTTACGCGCCGCAAAAACACTATTCCACTGCCAGGGGAATGTACTGATTGGCACCGGATTTCCTGTAGATCATACATTTGAGACTGACGGTCCGGTAGGCGCCATATTACTCTATAATCTGTTGCAAACGCTGGGTAAAACACCCCACCTGGTTTGTGGTGATCCACTTTATGCGCAACTCAAAGATGACTATCGGGTTATCCCCATCGCGGTTAATGATGTTCAGGGTGCCCCTCTGTACGCGCAGCAAATCGCAGCTCAATACCAACCGGCGGCCATTATTTCCATCGAACGGCCGGGCCTCAATAGCGAAGGCCAGTATTGCAATATGCGGGGGGAAGATATCTCTGCCCGCTGCGCCAGTTTTGATTTTTTTATGAGCCAGGCAAACTGCCCTACTATCGCCATTGGCGATGGCGGCAACGAAATTGGCATGGGCAATATTGCACCAGAGCTGGCATCACTCAATATAATTCCTTCGGTGACCGAATGTGATGAGTTATTAGTGGCCGATGTCTCAAACTGGGGCGCGTACGGATTGATCGGTATCATGAGCCTCTGGCATCCCGCGGATTTACTGGAAAATCTCGATGTGGAAAGTCTCTTAAAATACCTGTCTGCCAAAGGCAGTGTCGATGGTGTTACCCGCAGAAACGAACTCACCGAAGACAGCCTGTGCTTTAGTGCAGGCTATGAAGTCCTCAACCAAATCCGGGTCATCATTGGCAATGCTAAAAATTAGCGCAATCGGAAAAACATAGCTTTGACGTCATGACTCAGTTTTTTTAGTTCAGTCTATTCCCTGGTATTCCCATTTGCGGTTAAATCACCACTATTAAAGAAGAATCACAATCACTATGTTAACAGCACAATCGACACCACAAGAGATACGCCAGGCCATCCGAAAAGGTGATTACCGCGCCCATACGTCCGGTTTGGCGAAGGGCTATGTTCAATGTAACCTGGTGATTTTACCTAACCAGCTGGCGGATGAATTTAGGCAATTCTGCCAACTAAATCCCAGACCCTGCCCCATCATTGCTACCAGTCAGTTTCCCGGCGACTTTCGGGTAGAGCAGGCTGGCAATAATATTGATATTCGCACTGACTTCCCTGCCTATCAGATATTTAAAAATGGTAAATTCAGTGAGCAGGTGCCGGATATTAGCAGTATCTGGCAAGAGGATTTTGTGGCTTTTCTGTTAGGTTGTTCGTTTTCCTTTGAAGAAGCTTTGCTCAGCGAAGGGATTGAAGTGCGAAACATCTCAGAACAGAAAAATGTCCCCATGTATAAAACCAACATCCCCTGCAAGTCCGCCGGGCGATTTAGCGGCAATATGGTGGTCAGCATGAGGCCTATGAAAGCAGCTGACGCTATCCGGGCCATCCAGATATGCAGCCGTTATCCGTCAGTACATGGTGCGCCGGTACACTTTGGCGATCCATCTTTAATTGGCATTAAAGATTTGAGCCAACCAGACTTTGGCGACGCGGTTACAATTCACGACGATGAAGTCCCCTTATTCTGGGCCTGTGGTGTAACACCTCAACTGGCCATCATGAATGCTAAACCTGAACTTTGCATTACCCATAGTCCAGGTTGTATGTTAGTAACTGACCTGAAAAATAGTGACTTTGCAATAGGCTTAAAATTCCCATGATTAAACTTAACTGCGACTTAGGCGAAAGCTTTGGCGCCTGGCAAATGGGCATGGATCACGCGGTGATCCCTCATATTGATATGGCCAATATTGCCTGTGGTTTTCACGCTGGTGATGCCAACGTAATGGCGGCCACATTAAAACACACAGGTGAATGCAAAACCGAAATTGGCGCTCATCCAGGCTATCCTGATTTAGCGGGATTTGGCCGCAGAACCATGCATATCGCTGCAAACGAATTGATTAATTTACTGCATTACCAGATTGCCGCACTGGAAGGCATGGCCAGAGCACAACAGCAACAGCTCAGTTATGTTAAACCCCATGGCGCCTTGTATAACCAAATGATGGCGGAACCACAAATACTCACCACCGTTATGGAGGCCGTGGCCAGATATCCAACGCCATTAAAGCTGATGCTGCTGGCGACTCAGCAAGCCGGACTACATTCAGCGCAAGCAAAGACACTGGGCATCGAACTGCTTTTCGAAGCCTTTGCCGACCGTCGTTATGACAATAACGGACACTTGCTAAGCCGCAGTCAGCCCGGTGCCGTGCTCAATGAACAACAAATCATCGAACAGGTTGAACAGCTGGTGCAAGAAGGCACAGTCACAACAAATACCGGTGACAATCTGGCAATTCAGGCCGATACGCTTTGCGTGCATGGGGATAACCCGGAATCGATAAACCTGATAAAACGCCTCAAACAGCTATGCAGTCAAAAATGACCAACCAGACTGACTACCCCAAAATTGTTGCAGCATCAGAAAACGCGCTGATAGTGTATTTTGCGTCAACACCCGATAAAGCGGTTTCCGCTCAGATCACTGCCGTACAACACATCATTAGCAAAGAGCTTGGGTGTGATATCCTGGACCTTGTACCATCTTTTAATTCCCTATTGGTCATTTACAACGCCCTGAACACCGATCATTTTCTTGTTGCCGGGGTAATTGAAAACGCCTGTTGCACTGCGCGGCAAACACAGTTTCAACAGACTCAGGGTAAACTGGTGACCCTGCCGGTGTATTATGCAGAAGAATCAGGGCCGGAACTGCTTACGATTGCCAACGACAAAAATATCTCAGTGGATGAAGTGATTAAACGCCACAGTGCTAAAGAATACCAGGTGTACTCCATAGGTTTTGCGCCGGGTTTTGCTTACCTGGGTGAAGTGGACCCAATGATTGCTGCACCACGGTTACAAACCCCACGCAAAAAGGTACCGAAAGGTGCGGTAGCCATCGCCGATCAACAAACCGCAGTATATCCGTCACAAAGCCCTGGCGGCTGGAATATCATAGGTCTTTGCCCTACCCCTTTGTTTGATTTATCGCAGACCCCAGCCATGCCATTTAATGTCGGAGATAGGGTATGTTTTAAGCCGATAGACAAAGCCGAGTATTTAGCACAGGGAGGCGAACTGCATGACATCTGAAGCTCTTCAGGCTTTTAAAATTCTCGATGCCGGGATGCTGAGCTTAATTCAGGATGCAGGTCGTTTTGGGCAGGCAAAACTGGGCCTGAGCACAGGCGGCCCCGCCGATGAACACGCCTTTTTGTGGGCGAATAAATTACTGGGCAATCCTGCCAATAGTGCCACCCTTGAAATAACCATGGGCGGATTACATCTGGAATCGTTGCAAGATTGCCAGATAAGTATTACCGGTGCTCACTGCAACGTGAGTTTAAATAATGCAGAAATTTCCCAGTGGCGCAGTCACAATGTGGCCAGGGGCGATAAACTTAGCATCGACTTTGCCTCAGCCGGTTGTCGACTCTACCTGGCGGTGGGAGGCGGATTCAGTGTGACACCACAACTTAACAGCGCCGCCACGGTCGTACGCGAAGGTATTGGAGGCATTGACGGAAAACCGTTAAAAGCAAACCAGATATTGAACAGGTTTGCCACCCAAAATCAGCCACTGTTGGGACTTTACCGTGAAGATATCCCGGATTACTCAAAAAATTTGCAATTGCGATTAATAAAGGGCTATCAATACGACCGTTTTGACAGGCTGCAAAAGGCACGTTTTTTCGTTAATCGCTACACCGTAAGCCAACTGGCCGACAGAATGGGCTATCGATTGACAGGCCCGGCAATTGAGTTTCCTACCCGCACCATGTTATCGGAAGGTATCGCCCTGGGCGCGGTACAGATACCAGCCGACGGACAGCCCATAGTTCTGGGCAAAGATCGACAAACAATTGGGGGTTACCCCAAAATAGGCAGTGTATTATCATTAGACTTAAGCAAACTAATGCAAACCACGGCAGGTGCTACGGTTGAATTTACCCCCATCACAATCGAAGAAGCGCACAATCAGCTTCATTTTGCCCGGGCCAAATTCAACAACACGACGATGCAACGCTACACTGAATGACCCACTACAAAGACTGGCAATCAGTAGCGCAATAGAATCGAATTAACTTAATTTTCTTTTCCGGAAACAGAAAACCATGAATCAGGTGTACTTAAATGGGGAATTCCTACCTGCTGAGCAAGCAAAAATCTCCCCTATGGATCGCGGCTTTTTATTTGGCGATGGGGTATACGAAGTTATCCCATCCTACAATGGGAAAATGGTAGGGTTTGAACCTCATATCAATCGTCTCAATAACGGCCTGAAAGAGCTGAAGATTCTGTTGTCCACCCAACTCCAGGATTGGCGTACATTGTGCGAAAAGCTGTTGTCCTTAAATAGCTCAGGTAACCTGGGAATTTATATTCAGGTAAGTCGGGGAGCCGACACCAAACGCAGTCACGCTTATCCCCAGGGAATAAGCCCCACGGTGTTTGCCTTTACTTTTGAAATCCCCGCTGCGCCAGTGGCTGATATCAACAATGCCAGAACGGCGAAGGTTATCACCACCACGGACAGACGCTGGCAACGCTGTCATATTAAGTCAACGTCTCTACTGGGCAATGTAATGCATTATCAGCAGGGTGTTGAACACAGTGCCAATGAAACTCTGCTGTTTGACCAGTCTGACTATTTGACCGAAGCCAGTTCATCCAACGTATTTATTGTAAAAAATCGTCATATCGTCACTCCACCACTGAGCACGGCCCTGTTGCCCGGTATTACCCGGCAGCTGATTTTAGACATTTTAAGAATGCGCAGCGAATATCGCGTCTCAGAGGCACAAATCAGTAAAACGGATGTATTAAATGCCGATGAAGTATGGCTTACCAGTTCTTCGAAAGAACTTATGCCGGTAATTCAGGTGGATGATACGTTGATTAACAGCGGCATTCCCGGAGAAATCTGGCAGCAGGCTCAGGCGTTATATTCGATACATAAGTTCGATTATTAAAAGTGAAGTAAATTTAATAGCCTTATATAAATTTATATAAGGCTAAAAAGCTAGACTATTGAATTAAAAAACTTGTAGTTGTTACATTATGGCCAGGTTGAAACTGATAAATCCAATGCCTGCTCCACCTGCTCGCGAGAAGTTCCTCCCAATACCTGACGTTTATCAAGGCAAGACTCAATGGTCAGATACTGATAAACATCTTGGCCAATTTCCGAAGAATAGGCCTGCAATTCAGACAGAGTAAAATCTTCCAGCGCCTTACCCCCGGAGATGGCGTTTAACACCACTTCACCCACAATGTGGTGTGCTTCCCGGAAGGGAATTTCTTTACTGACCAAATAATCAGCCAGTTCGGTAGCATTGGCATACCCTTGCTTTGCTGCCGCAAGCGTTGCCGCGCTGTTAACTTTAATCCCTTCGGCCACCAGCACGCCCATTTGCAAACAGATTTGCCAGGTGTCCATGGCGTCAAACAAGCCTTCCTTATCTTCCTGCATGTCCTTGTTGTAGGCTAAAGGCAGGGCTTTCATGGTGGTGAGCATAGCGGTAAGCGAGCCACAGACCCGGCCTGTTTTCCCCCGAATTAACTCCAGCGCGTCCGGGTTTTTCTTTTGCGGCATCAGCGAGGAGCCTGACGTGACCTGATCACTCAGTTCCACAAATCCGGCTTCACCGCTGTTATAAAAAATCAAATCTTCAGCAAAGCGCGACAGGTGCATCATGCTGATGCTGGCACAGGACATTAGCTCGATGACGTGATCTCTGTCGGATACCGCATCCAGGCTGTTTAATGTCGGCCTGCGAAAGCCCAAATCAGACGCTAATGCATGACGATCAATCGGATAGGCTGTGCCTGCCAGAGCGCCGGACCCTAGGGGTGAGGTATCGGCGCGATACAGGGCGTCGTTAAGACGGCCAATATCCCGGTCAAACATTTCCACATAAGCCAGGCACCAGTGCCCAAAAGTAACCGGCTGCGCACGTTGCAAATGGGTGTAACCAGGCAAGACTGTGGCTTTTTCCCGTCGTGCCAGGTCAATCAGAGCCTGCTGAAAACTCACCAGTGCCAGAGACAATTCTTCGCCTTTGGCCTTACACCAGAGTTTCAGATCCGTAGCCACCTGATCGTTTCGGCTACGGCCGGTATGCAGCTTTTTGCCCAAATCACCGACAGCGGCAATGAGCTTTTGCTCAACCCAGCTATGGATGTCCTCGGCATCAGATTGCAAAATTTGCTGCGGATCTTGCTGTACTTCAACAGCCAGTTCCTGCAAGGCATTCTGCAATTGTTGCTGCTCGATATCCGTCAATACGCTTACCTGCTGCAACGCTTTTGACCAACTGATGGAACCCTGAATATCTTGCTCTACAAGACGATAGTCCACGGGTAAAGAATCATTGAACTTCTTGAACAATTCACTAGGTTGTTGTTTAAACCTTCCGCCCCATAACGCCATAATTTGCCTCTCAATTAACCTTTTTGCTTGTCTTGCATGGCTTTAATTCTGCTCGCCAGGCTATACAACCGAATAAAGCCTTCGGCGTGTTTTTGATCGTAAACATCATCCGCACCAAAGGTCGCAAAATCCTCAGAATATAAGCTATTCACCGAGGCTTTTTGGATCACTGTGGCATTGCCCTTGTATAATTTAATTACGGCTTCACCACTGATTTGCTCTGCAAACACTTTTGCCCCTGCTAACAGCGACTGACACAGTGGTGTAAACCAACGACCATCATACAAAACATGAGAAAACTCTAGTCCCAGGCTTTCTCTGTGTTTTAAAGAATGCTTGTCCAAAACCAGGCTTTCGATGGCCTTGTAAGCTTTGTAAATCAAAGTACCTCCAGGGGTTTCGTAACATCCTCTGGACTTCATGCCCACCAACCGGTTTTCAACGATATCTATGCGCCCTACACCATGGGCGGCACCAATCTGGTTGAGTTTAACCAGGGCATCATGAGGTGATAAGGGTTCGTTGTTAACCTTGGTCAGCATACCCTGCTCAAAGCTCAGTTGCACTGTTTCAGGCGCATCCGGTGCATCTTCCGGGTCCACAGTCATGGTCCAAACCTGTTTGCTGGGTTCGTTCCAGGGATCTTCTAATTCACCGCCCTCGTGAGAAATATGCCAGGCATTGGCGTCACGACTGTAAATCTTGGTAGCAGAAGCAGTAGTCGGGATATTGCGGGTGGCCAGATAGTCCAGTAAGTCTTCTCTGGAAACCATATCCCACTCCCGCCAGGGGGCAATCACTTTCAGGTCCGGTGCTAGTGCTGAAAACGCGCCTTCAAACCGCACCTGGTCATTGCCTTTCCCGGTACAGCCATGACACAAGGCATCTGCACCCACTTTTCTGGCAATTTCCACCTGAGCTTTGGCAATCACAGGTCTGGCCATGGAAGTTCCTAACAAATATTCACCTTCGTACACCGCACCGGTTTGCAAAGTGGGAAAGATATAGTCTTTAACAAACTCTTCTTTTAAATCCACGATATAGCATTCGCTGGCACCGGAAGCGATGGCCTTTTCATGCAGGCCTACTAGTTCTTCATCACCCTGCCCCACATCAGCGGCAAAGGCTACAACTTCGCAATCGTAGTTTTCTTTTAACCAGGGAATAATGGCCGATGTATCCAGTCCACCTGAATAGGCCAATACCACTTTTTTGACATTCTGCTCTGACATATTAAATCTCCTCAAAATTTAGTTTTTTGCTAAAAGCCACAACAAAATGGCATTTTGTGCATGCATACGATTTTCAGCCTGCAAAAGCAGCAAGGACTGTTCGCTATGAACGATTTCACTCTTTGCTGGCAAAACCAAGGGGACCCATTTCTCGGAACCCCAGGAAAATGGTTAGTCGCAAGCTTTTTTTGATAACGAGTA
The DNA here is from genome assembly GCF_055755215.1 of Planctobacterium sp. R6. Taxonomy (NCBI): domain Bacteria; kingdom Pseudomonadati; phylum Pseudomonadota; class Gammaproteobacteria; order Alteromonadales; family Alteromonadaceae; genus Planctobacterium; species Planctobacterium sp. R6. The sequence goes on along the minus strand of NZ_JBVTQY010000006.1, from coordinate 52,023 downwards.
ATTCGTTATGGCTTAATCCATTACTCGATAGATATTGATAGAGCTGTCATCATCCAGCAGCGGTTGATATTGAGGATATCGCAATAACCCATACAGCATTTGAGGTTCCAATAAAGCAATGACTTGATTTCCTCTATTATGCTGAGTACTAATCAGTAAGCTCCCCTTCGGTAAAACTGTTTCAGTGGAGCGCTCACAGTTTACAATTTGACGACCTCCATACCGTTGATATACAGAATCGGTTTCATTTTCAATTCGCTCAAGTCGACATTTCTCAGCGTCAAAGACCATTTCCCGAGCCAAAATCTCGTAATCAAGACCATGCTTATCAAGTAGTGGCACCATTAATGACACTTTAGAAGTAGGAATAGCATAAGCTTCGGCAGTCGCTACATATTTTTTCACTGTTCGACGTGTCATAAAGTTTGGAGCAACAAACTCTACTGTTTTTCCAGTTTCAATTTCTACCGCCTTAGATGTTTTGGTTATTCCCGGCTCTGTTGCCCAGAAATAGTTAGTCGGAGTAAAGTTCTTCGGTTTCCCGCTCCTCGCCGCTTCAATTGCTCTTAAATCGCTTTCGCGATGTCTAGCATCATGAATGAATTGCTCGTATATGCGATAATAAGCCAGTGTTCGCTCTGCAATGTCAGCAAAAGGATTCTCTGTTGTTCGATAAACACCGGATTCAATAATAAAAGACAAGGCATGATAAAAAACACCGAAGCTATTTCGAGCATCATCTGATTCCATAGTGCTATAGCGAAGTTCGCCATTTGGCGGGTAATAAGCCAGAAAATACCGTTCATAATTGTGCTCATTGACCGCCATCGTAACACCGACATCTTCAATCCATCGCACACCGATATTATAAAGTTCATCGCTGTATAGAGGACTATTAGCGGTCCCCATCATAATCACAGGCCATTCACGCCACCCATTTGCCGTATAATCCCCTGTATCTCTCTTAAATTCATGCCCATCAACTACTATATGCGGCATTATACGACGCCCCAGTTGATGCAAAAATTGCGTTTCGGGTTGAGTTAACAAAAGATGATCTCGATTAAGATCTGAGTGATTTGCATTGCGCCTTGAATAATCTGATGCGCCATCAGGATTTACTAAAGGTAAGATGTACAAGTCCACATCTTTAGGAAGCTTTTCAGGGTGCTGTGCATAATCCCGTATCAAATAAGCAAGTGCATCTTTTCCCGAAGTCTCGTTGCCATGCTGTTGTGCAAAAAAGAATACTCGCCAGCGTGGAGAATCCGAGTGATGCATTCGTATCAAAAGTAGTGGATTATTTTTTACTGAATAACCTTCTGTTGTAACGGTAACATGTTCGTTATCTTTTACCGATTCGATTAGTTCATACAGTGCTTCATTGCTTACCGGTTTTTTCAGTTCAGCCAGATTTTCTGGCATTGCATGTAAGCTAAACGCAAAGCAATACATTAACATGTGAAAAGGAATTATCTTCTTGGCCATATAAGCCGCGGTGTTTTTATTCATTATTCTGTACCTTCTTTTATTTGCTATCATTGCCGCTTGGGCTACCTGCCATAAACGTTACTTTCAAAAAATGTGTTCTATTCAACTTGTCCTTGCTAACAGCTTAACTTCCGGGAACTGTCTCATCCTCTTGCCGCAAAGGCGCGATACAAAAACCAGTAAATCCATAGAACCAAGCGACCAAAATGCTGCCATAACACAGAATTGCCCATGGCGCGTAGTCGAGTACTGACACCCCCAAAATCCCTGACATATAGACTCCAGCAATGCTCCATGGCACTAGTGGAACCAGCACCGTCCCACTATCCTCGGTAGTTCGAGATAGATTTTTTGCTGCTAACCCATTCTGTTTAAAAGTTTTTGCGAAAAGCTGCCCTGTGAGTAAAATTGAGAGGTAAGAATTTCCGGTGCAAACGGCAATTGTTGCCGTAGCGAGGCTACTGGAAAAAATCAACTTTCCGGTAGTAGTTGCGAATTTAAGTAACAGTTCCAACAATCTTTCCAATAGATTGGCTTTCTGAACGATTCCAGCGAACGCAAAGGCACAAAGTGCAATTAGCATAGTATCCATCGTGGATTGCATACCGCCCCGGTTCAACAGGCTGTCTAAAGCAGGTAACCCAGTATCAACCTGGAAGCCAAAGACCATGGCCTGAAGGGGGTAAATAATAGGCCACAACAATTGCTGTAATTGATATCGCCAGTTATTTTCATTCAGTAAGCTGTGAGTATATTCATAGGGTGGATTTTGCAACCAAGCAGCGAGAAAAACTGCAACGACACAGGAGAGCAACATGGCTGGAATTACAGGATACTTTAGCAATGCTCCTCCCAATGTTATCACTGCAGGTAACAGTAAAAACACCGCTGACCAACCTGCAATCTCAAAGTTGGCCTTTATAGCCTCTCCCAATCGTTCAAACCCCTGCGGATCAGAAACTTCAGCTAATTGCAAACCCAACATCAAATAAATGACCAATGCCGCTAAATAAGCGGGTATTGTAGTCCACAGCATATGACCGATGTGATCGTATAAATTTGCTTTTGTGGCGGCCGGTGCAAGATTAGTTGTATCAGAAAACGGAGAAAGCTTGTCACCAAAATAAGCACCCGAAATTATGGCACCAGCAGTAATTGCAAGATCAGCGTTGATCCCGCTTGCAATTCCCATCAATGCCACCCCCATTGTGCCTGCCGCGCCCCAAGAAGTTCCGGTAACTAATGCAACGAGACTGCAAATCAAACAGCTGGATATATAAAATAGTGATGGTGATATAAACTGCATTCCATAATACACCAGCATTGGAATGGTGCCGCTAGCTATCCAACTGGCCACCATCGCCCCTACAATGACGACAATCAACAATGCCGTCATTGATTGATATAAGCCGTTATTAATACCCTCTTGCATTTCCTGATAATTTAAACCGACCCGTCGTGCGACCCCTCCAGCCCAGGCCGATGCCAGTAGCAACAAAATCTCAATACGGATCCCTAATATCCCATACCCAACGATGAGTAACGCAATAACGATAATAAATGGAGATATTGACTGAAAAAGCGTTGCTTCACGCAATTTTATACAATTGTCGACAGGCACCGAACCTGCTATTTCAGACTTGGAATTAAGCATTATTGCACCTCACGAAATGGCATGTTCACTATGACTTTTTGAGCGGCCAACATCTGTCTGCCGCCACTGAACATATCAGTCAAAGTCAAGGTGTCTGGCTCAAGCACAATCAGGTCAGCATCATTACCCAACTCAATAGATCCTTTGCCTTGGAGTTTATAAAGGGACGCCGGGTTACTTGTTGCAACAGATAACGCCAACTCAAGTGAGATTTTATATTCCAATACGGACGATTGAATTTCAGATAACAATGTTCTTGGTGTTGCCCATGTTAGGCCTAATAAGCGGCCGTCTTCGTCAAATGCAGGCAAACTTCCCTGACCATCAGATGAAAATGTGATTTGTGAAACAGGCACCTCATCACGCAAACAAATGGCCAGCGCTTCGCTAGCCATAATTGATCCTTGTTTCTGATACATTGGCGTAGAACTAGTGGTAAAATCAAGAAAACCACCACTTGACGCAAACTGCTTACCTTGTGCGAATAATTTGGAATTTCGGTTCATGTGAGTCGGAAGGTAGTGTTCCGGTGGAAGGGGGGTGTCCTTTAGAATACTCTGCAACATTTCGATACCTTCTGGTGCGTCGCCTAAATGAAACTTGACGGCACCCGCTTTGCCACTCAGCATCCCAGCGACCCGGCATTCTGCGATCATGCTTGCAACTTCTGATTGGGATGGCAGTGAAGAACGGTGATCTGAAATAGCAATTTCACCCACTCCTATCACTTCTTGAATGAACATTATGTCTTCACTAACGCTCTGAGTTAGGGTTCTCACCGGCATTTGATAAGACCCGGTTAACATCCAACAAGAAATACCAAACTCATTGATAGCTTTTACCTTGGCCAACATATTGCTTAGATCTCGGGCCATACCATCGGTGCCTCGAACCCCAATCATGCTGGTCACACCACCTTGTATCGCGTCTTCGAGATCCAATTCGGGAGTCCGAGATAAGTAACCGCTTTCACCACCACCACCTTGTACTATAACGTGATTATCGACCAGTCCGGGACAAACTATTTTTCCAGCGACATCAATCACTTCGATATCACCAATGGACGAAGAGATGGTGCAGTCATTTGCAACAGCCGCTATCTTGTTATGACAAAGTAATAGGTCTTTTTTCCCTTCAGGATGAGGACTAAACAATTGTGCATTCTTTATAACCTTTAACATTAATTGCCCCTCACTGCGTCCGAAGATAAGTTTCTGAAATATTTGGTCCAGTGCTCTTCTTCACCTCTTCAATTACTACCTGACTCTTCGTTTGAATAATGCCCGGTAAATTTGGCAGCTTTGTACGCATGAAATGTTGATATGCTTCCATGTCTTTAACACGGACTTTCATCATGACGTCAAAATCACCAGTCATTAAGAAACACTCTTCAATTTCATCAAAATCTTTGACCGTTTGACCAAATTCTGAAAACACAGCCATACTTGATTGATCAAGGCGTATCATTATCCAAACACAAATAGTCAATCCCAGACGCGCGGGATCCAACACTACGGAAAAATGATCAATAATCCCCTCTTGCTCAAGACGCTTAACACGTTCGTTGCAAGGAGTCGGTGTCAAATTAATTTCCCTCGCCAGATCAGTAATGTTAATGCGTCCCTCTTTCTTCAAAATGTTTATAATTCGAATATCAATCCGATCGAGTTTCTTTTTTTGTTCATGATGCATAACAGTTCCCTTCAGTTGATAGAATCAAGTTAAAGCGCTTTGCCGGGCAGAAACACTTCAGCCAACATACAACGACAACTGCCTCCACCGACAGATTCAATAGTAGGAATTTCACATACCAGCGGTATACCATCCGATTGAAATAACTGCCGTTGTTGAGGCTTAAAATTATCCCACGCAGTCTGAGACATAACCCACAATCGCTCTCCTCGCAGATTTTTCAGTTGCAAGGTATTACCGCAAAATTTGTTCATTTGTTCTTTATTTATATCGATTACGGTGTGATGCTCGGAGAGTTTCGCCAAAACCTCTTCTCGTTGCTCAGAGTCAGGAATGCACTCACTGCAGATAACAGCAATGCATTCTCCGATACTCATAACTACATTGGTGTGATATATAGGTTTGCCATCCATTCCCAAAGTATCAAAGGTGATGACTTCTGAAAAACCGGCAATATTGGCAAAATCCTGCAGCATATCGGGATTGCACCTCTCAGAAAGAGCGGCATAAATACGAGAGTTTGCTCTATCAAGCACCATAGCCCCAGTACCCTCAAGTACCCTATTTTTATCAATACCATTGCCAATGGTGGAAACCTGTCGAATGCTTTTTTGAGCGTGAGAAAGCACGACCGAAAGTGCATCAAATTGAATTTCTCGTTGACGATTTTCTGTCAACATCGGGAAAATAAATAAATCACCGTGGTTATTGGTCATAAACCAATTGTTTGGGAAGACGGCGTCTGGCGTCAGCAACCCATTCGCAGGTGGATTAAGCTTTATGACATACGCCCCAGCCTGCCGAATTTTCCCAATCATTTTTTCAAATTCAACTAACGCGCGCTTGCTGATCCGTTCTTTGGAAATAGTTAACGGTTTCTGAAAGGCATTATCTCGACCGGTTTGTTCGTTATACCCGAAGTTAATGGGCGGCACCATGACCACGCACTGTGCAGCTTGGGCATTGGCGAAAGGAGCAGTTATATTCACTATGGTAATACTCATTTTAACAGTTAAATGCTTAAATCCATTCTAACTGTAATCCAGCAGAGAAATTAACTATTCCTCTAGGCATTCAACGCTTTTACATTTTTTTTAACTACTCAATTCAGTTTAAATAGATATTAACACTACAAGCAATTACTACATACGCTTCGCAGGGTATATTTCAATACACTTAAAAGCTCACAATTTTCAGGTACATTAAATTACCTAAAGTGCATTTTGCTACATTTTCCATAATGAACAGCATTAATCACTACGAATATTTTGACATTGGTTCATTTCAGGGAATAACACTGTCCTGTTCAGGTTAGGCTTGTTAAAGGTTGAAAGTTGACCTGACAATTAATTGCAGGACACCTGACTTAAATCCGGAACATACACAGGAAGACATCATGAACTATAAATATTTTAACAAGTCTCTGTTAGCCGCATCCGTAAGCTTTGCATTTATAACTACATCGGTTTTGGCTCAAGAAATAGAAGATGAGGAAACAGAAACGGAAATTGTCACCGTCACAGGCTCAAAAATTAAAGGTGTTGATTTAGAAGGTGCACAACCTCTGATTTCAATATCAGCGGAAGATATCGCAAAATCGGGAGCATCCAGTATCTATGATTTACTCAGAGATCTGGGGCAAACTCGGGGCGGTGACGGCTCCTTCTCTACAACAGAAAGCGGCGCACTTTCCACAGATTCACCGGCAGGTTCTGCCGCCATTTCGTTACGTGGCTTGGGCGCCTCTTCAACACTCACATTAATCAATGGCAGACGCGTGGCTGCTGCATCTTTTGCAAAAGGCACGCAGAACTTTGTGGATATTAATGCCATTCCTCCGTCAGCAATTGAAAGAGTGGATGTGCTTGCAACAGGTGCTTCAGCAACCTACGGTGCAGATGCCGTGGCCGGCGTCGTTAACTACATTCTGAAAAAAGATTATGATGGTGCCGAAATTAATCTCAGCTATGGGGATTCTGAAGCCAGTACAGATGAAAGCAAAATAAATTTAAATGCCTTTTGGGGTCAACCAGTTGGAGAAGGCCACCTGTCTCTATTTATGGACTACTACAAACGTGACGATTTTGCTTATCCTGACCGTGAGCAAACGGCAGGCACCTTTGCCACGTCAACCTACTCTCCTTTCCCACGTGTGAGATTCAGAAGCAGTGAGTCAGGTTTTGGGTTTGCACTCCCAGGTTGCCCAGAAGAAAACATAATTGTAGATCAATACGGTGATCAGTTGTGTGAATATAATCCAAATGATGCCAAGCTGGTTTATCCTGAACGTGAGAGTTTGTCAGCGGGTCTTATGTATAACCACGAGTTTGGTAACACACGCTTTTTCTCGGATTTTTTCTTTAGCCGTAATGAAGCCACAGCACAGACCGCAGCAACACGTTGGCGTGATATGCAAAATGGTTCCAGTTGGATGAATTTTGATGCAGAGAATCCCGCATTTGACCCAATTCGAGACCAATTATCCACAGGTAGTGGGACGAGTTTATCCGGCCGAGACATTGAATTTATTTATGTGAGAGGCCGCTTTGCATCCCCCAGAATTATTGAGAATGAAACTACCAGCTTTCGAGGTGTTGCAGGACTGGAAGGCGAGTTTGATAATGGTTGGCACTGGGAATCTGGACTTCTCTACTCCAGAAGTGAATCCAATCAAGTTGCCGTCGACGGCATATATAACCGTGAGCGGTTTAATGCCTCACTTTACGGCGAACTTTGCCCTGATGGTAGCGTAACCTGTACTCCAGAGACGGGCGGATTATTTTATAACCCGATGAATGGCCAGTCCGACAATGAAGAAATCATTGCACTATTGTCAATCGACAAGCCCACCCGAGATGGTAAATCTACAACAATCAGCCTTGACTTTAATACCAGTGGTGAACTTTGGGAGCTGAAATCTGGAACAGTGAGTGCAGCGTTCGGTGCAGAAATCAGAAGAGAAGAAATCATTGACGCTCCTTCTGATTCAGCTAAAGCGCAGTTTGACAATAACTACCTTGTAGATGTTATCGGATTTGGTTCTAGTGCATCGGCAGCTGATCGCACTCAGTGGGCGGCTTATGCAGAATTCAACGTCCCCGTAACTGAAAGCCTGAATATGCAGCTAGCGGGGAGATACGATCATTATAGTGATTTTGGTGGAGACTTTAACCCAAAAGTAGGTTTGCGTTATCAAGCTACTGAGGACTTAATCGTGCGGGCATCCTGGGCGACTTCTTTTAGAGCTCCATCTCTGACTCAAGCAGGTGTAGAACTGCGGACTACAACCAGTAATGCCAGATGTCTCGAACAGTTTGCCAGCATATTTTGCGACGGCGATACCGGTGGAGAAATAAATCCTTTTACACTAGAACTAGGCAATGAAAACCTGAAGCCAGAAGAAGCAGAAAACTTCAATCTTGGCTTAGCTTACAGTCCCACTAAGAATGTCACCCTGACGTTGGATTATTGGCAATTCGAACACGAAAACATTATTGATACTGATTTAGAAAGTATGTTGATCAGATCGCTAAGTGACCCATCCATTCGGTTTTGTGGCTTGGTCCCGCCCGATCAATTGGGGCTGTCATTTGATTCAGATTTCTGTGATGGTCTGGGCTTACAAAGCGGTTTTACACAAGATCTAGCTGATTTACTTCCACAATGGCAGGAAATTGACACGCGTGCAGACTCAATTCCTCTGTTTACTAATCACATCCTACAATTGGAAAATGTCGGCACACAAGAAACCAAAGGTATGGACTTTGCCTATCGCCATCGATTCGAAACAGAAGCCGGCGACTTTAGTATGAAATTTTCTGCAACTCGCTTAATTTCTCACACCCGCAATAAGTCGCTATATGCTGAAGAGGAACAATTGGCGGGCACATTCCGTTTTCCTCAATGGACTGGCAAATTATCTCTAAATTGGAGTAAAGAAGATTGGTATGCTGGAGTTGCGCTTGATTATACCAGTGATTATCTAGATGAAGTGGCCTTACTCGATTCCGCCTCTATCGCCATGCTGGAGGACCAAGGAGTAGGGCTTGAAAGGAGAGTTCCCTCATGGACACGTACCGATGCACACATAGGCTATAATTTGGATGAAAATCTAAGAATATCCCTGAACATCGATAATTTGTTTGATCGCGAACCACCATTTGTTTATGGACGGTATAAAAACGTTGATTTAATCAATCACACCCTGGAAGGCAGATATTACAAATTGCGTTTACGTTATCGCTTTTAATTGAGCTAACCAGCATTTAAAGGGTCATTTATTGACCCTTTTCTTTATGGCCGCCTTTAAAATATTGATCCATCTATGATGCCTAGCGAATCTCGCCATGGTCTGATTAAAAACCCAATCAATTTAGCTCCATTCACTGGCTCCTTTCTCATATTCTTTGAATCGTACTAAAAACAAGCAGGCACACTGCTGAAGTCAAAAACAACAAAATGTAGGAAAACTTATGCGATTACTCAACCCCTTAATATCCTGTTCTGTCTTGCTAATGCTGTCCCTAAACGCACATGCAACAAAGGGAAAGTACTTTATTCACGGTGGCGGTTCAGTTAAAGAAATAATGTATGACCACTGGGTAGAACTTGCCGGGGGTGCCAACAGCAAGATTTGTATTTTTGGTACCAATAGCAGTGACCCTGCTGGTGCAATAGCGTTTTATGAAGAAAAATTTGGTAGCCGCGGTGCTATAACTGAAGCCATAGATATTCGGGCAAGCAACTCGGCTTGGAATACAACTCCGATAGAAGACGATGATTACTCTTTTTCTGAGGTCAGAACCACCGAGCAGCGTTTATCAGAGTCAGCGGATATCGTGGCGAAAGTTGAATCCTGTGACGCGTTTTGGTTTGGTGGTGGAAATCAAAGTAGAACGCTAGTTTCTCTGCAGAATGAAGATGGAACTGATACACCTGTCGCAGTAGCAATCAAACAACGACTAGAACAAGGTGTCGCTATCGGCGGTACTAGTGCCGGAGCAGCCATTCAAGGTTCACCCGTTATTGTCTCGGGAACAAGTGCTGATAGTCTAAGCTTGCCATTAGGTGAAGATCAAGCAATTGTTAGAAATGGATTACAATTCATGCCGCCTGGATTCATGACAGACCAGCACTTCCTCGCCAGAGGACGTATCGGGAGGTTAGCAGCAGCAATGCGAGACAACGGTGGATTCTGGGGTATCGGTGTTGATGAAGACACTGCCATAAGTGTTGATTTAACCAGCGGCTTCATGAATGTGTTGGGTGACAACCAAGTCATTTTGATGAATGCCAATGAAGCAGATGAGGCGTTAAGTTTTGACGTTCACCTTTTAGGTCACAACGATCAATTTGATATACTGAACAAACAGGTGAACGCATTTTCCGACCTCACGGACATCACCGACCGTCCCTATTATTATCCACGAGTTGTTCAAACAAATGACGTATTCGGCGATTACGAAGTCCCAACACTTATGACAAAATTAATGGATACCCAAGAGCTTTATTTAGCAACGGGATTACACATAGCTAGTGTTGCTGAAGAATCTTGGGCAGCGTTTGGAATTCAACTTCTGGTCGAACGTGACGAGAACAGCAAAGCTTGGTATTGTCTCAGCTCTTGCCGCAGAGACAACTCAGAGCGCAGTGTAAACAATTCACGTTATACACTGAGCAACCTGAAACTAACTTTTCGCCCCGCCGCGATGATCGTTGCTGGTATTGAGGGTAATATTGAGAATAAAAAAGTAAAGCGTAAAACACGAAAGGCCATTCGCAGCCTTTCAAGAAAACTTTTAAAATAACCATGTTATCAAAGGCTGATTATTTTGGTAGTCAGCCTCATTCAATCAACTCAACTTTCCCAGCCCCTAAAAAACAACCAATTTTGCTTCCCGGGTAAACTTTAGTTTTGAGTTTGCACCTGCCGAACAGATTGGCCCGGCTCTATATTTTTCAATCGCGCTAAAAACGCCGGCACTTCGTTTGCGCCTTCTTCTGGCGCCCAGCTGGCAAAGCCCTTGTCATCCAGTGGGATATAAGGCCCCTGTTTTACCTCGAAAAAGGTGGCGGGTTGCTGTAAAGGCACCAGGGTATGCCAGACACCTGGCGGGATTTCTAAGCCTTTGACATCACCATTGGCTGATAAATGATAACGCTCCTTGCATACCCCCTGCTCATCAAACAGTAAAAAAGCCACTTCGCCCGTTATCATTAAAAAGAACTCCCATTTATCCGACTGAAGGTGTTTATGAGGTCTAACGTAGGAATCGGGGTACAGGGTGATAAACAGCCGCTGGACAGCCGCATCTGGCCCCTGGTGAATATTGCTGTTACTGCGCTTGCGGGGGCTGCTGGCAGCTTTTTTATCGAGTTCAGCAAATAACTGATTATCAAATAGTTTAATGGTCATATTTAAGTTTTTATACCCTGCCTCTTTTTGCTAGATTAATATCTGTAATTTATAAATTCAAAGTGAATGATGGCAATCCCTCAAACATCCAGAAATTTCACCCTTGCGGCGATAGCCAGTTTTATGATGGCAGCCATCTTCTATTTTCAGCTGGATGCTAAAAGCTCTACTTTCTCGGCTATGATGGCGGGGTTTACGCTTTTGTCTTTAGCCCTTTATCAGATACAGCAAACCCGTCACCTGATTTTCACCCTGTGGATATTCGCGGCGTTTGGTTTTGGACTGCTCTTTCCGGACGCTATTTTGCAGATAAAGAATTTCGATACCAAACAACTCATTATTCCACTTTTAATGCTGATCATGTTTGGCATGGGCTGTACCATCAGTTTTGCTGACTTCGTCCGGGTTTTGTCCATGCCCCAGAGTGTTATCGTCGGCTTGTTGTGCCAGTTCACGCTGATGCCATTAATCGGTTTTGCACTGGCAACGTTGTCGCAATTACCGCCGGAAATCGCTGCTGGCATAATTTTAGTGGGTTGCTCACCCAGCGGCCTGGCCTCTAATGTGATGAGCTACATTGCTAACGCTAATGTCGCTTTATCATTAACGTTAACGGCTATCGCAACTCTGCTTTCGCCTTTTATTACACCGTTTTTAATGCAGTTACTGGCCGGTGAGCTGATTGCGATTAACAGCACAGCCATGTTTTTTAATATGCTCAAAATTGTGATTTTGCCGGTGCTGGCAGGCTTACTGGTGAACCATTACTTCCGGCATAAAGTCGCGCTGTTACAAAAAGTACTGCCCCTGATTTCTATGTCGGGTATCGTGATCATTCTGGCGATTATTGGGGCGGCGGGCAGAGAGGCCATCCTGAGCATTGGACTATTGTTAATTGCTATTGTGCTGGTGCACAACTTGCTGGGATTTGGCCTGGGTTATAGCCTGGCAAAACTGTTGAAACTGGAAGAGCAGGACGCCCGCACAGTTGCATTTGAGGTGGGTATGCAGAACTCCGGATTAGCGTCCGGCATCGCCTTATCCATGCAGAAACTGGCCACCATGGGTCTGGCGCCAGCTTTTTTCAGTCCGGCAATGAACATTACCGGTTCGCTGTTAGCTACCTGGTGGCGCAACAGCGCCAGTCAGGATAAAAATCAGCGCTGAATCAGGCGGCAGCCACCTGATTCAGATACACATCTTCACTGATAATGTCGCGATTATTTTGTACTGAATCAAGCCAGGCACGACCAATCAGATGATCATACTCATGCAAAAATATGCGGGCTAAAAAGCCGTCAAAACGTCTGCGCTGCATGGTACCCTGAGTATCCTGAAAAAACACCTCGACCCAATCGGCTCTTGGCACCTGGCCACGTATACCAGGAATACTCAGACAGCCTTCCCAATCCGTCACTGTGTCTTTAGATTGCGCAATGATACGCGGATTAATGACCACTAATGGTTCCATTTGAGGTGCATCCGGGTATCGCTTGTTGGGCTTGCTGGCCATGATTAAAATCTGTCTTGCGCAAAATACCTGGGGTGCAGCAATGCCCACACCACCCGCTTCGGTCATTTTGTCCTGTAATCGCGCGACAAACTTTTCTAAATCCTGAGTAAATTCGGTCACGGGAGCGGCCGCCTGACGCAAAACCGGTTCACCCAGTTTTGCGATTTGCAACACATCAGGATAATTTTCAAATTCATTCATAATGACCTCCATCAGGATAAATTTGGCGCTAACCAGCGCTCAGCTTCTTCGATACTCATTGCTTTGCGCTGTGCATAATCTTGCAGTTGATCCTGCTGGATTTGTGCAACCGCGAAATAGCGGGAATCAGGGTGTGAGAAATACCAGCCGGATACCGATGCACCGGGCCACATGGCATAGCTTTCCGTCAGCTTCATACCGGTGTGCTTCTCAGCCTCCAGCAGGTCCCAGATCACCTGTTTTTCGGTGTGTTCAGGACAAGCGGCATAACCTGGTGCCGGACGAATGCCCTGGTATTTTTCACGAATAAGGGCGTCGTTATCCAGCGCTTCATCTGGCGCATAACCCCAGTAAACCTTTCTGACCTGTTGATGCAGATACTCTGCAAAGGCCTCAGCCAGTCTGTCGGCCACCGCCTGAATCATAATGGCGTTGTAATCATCGCCTGCAGCTTTGTAGGCGTTGGCCAGTTCGTCTTCACCAATACCTGCGGTTACTGCAAAAGCCCCAACGTAATCGGCTTTGCCTGACTCTTTGGGTGCCACAAAGTCAGTTAAACAATAATTGGGGTTCTGGCCTTTATCCGTTTGCTGTCTGAGGTGACAACTGGTGGCCAGCAACTGTGAGCGACTCTCATCCGTGAATATCTGAACATCATCGGTTACCGCATTCGCAGGAAACAGGCCATAGACGCCTTTTGCCTGCAACTGACCTGACGACTGCAACTCATCTAACAGCGAATTTGCATCGGCAAATAACTTTTTAGCTTCCTCTCCCACCACTTCATCGTCAAAAATACGCGGATACTTTCCGGCCAATGACCAGGTCATGAAAAACGGGGTCCAGTCGATGTAGTGACGCAAGGTAGCAATATCAGCCTCAACCGCTTCCACTCCCAGCTTAAGCGGCACCGGTGGTTGGTAGGTGTCCCAATCGATAGCAACCGGATTACTGCGGGCTTGTTCCAGGGGTACGGGTTTGGAACGCGGCTTTTTACGGGCGTGTTGCTCTCTTACTGTGTCATATTCTTTTTGCAGCTGTGCCACAAAATCAGGCTTGTGAGTGGCTGACAGCAGCTTCTGACAAACCCCCACTGCACGAGACGCGTTCGACACATAAGCGACAGGGTGACTGTAGTTTTGCTCAATTTTTACTGCGGTATGCGCCTTGGATGTGGTAGCACCGCCGATTAGCAGCGGGAGGTCAAAACCCAGACGCTCCATTTCTTTGGCCACAAACACCATTTCATCCAGTGATGGCGTGATCAGGCCAGACAGGCCGATGATATCCACATTGTGCTTTTTCGCTTCCTGCAAAATGGTGGCACAAGGCACCATGACACCCAGATCGATAATCTCATAGTTGTTGCATTGCAGTACAACGCCAACAATATTCTTACCAATGTCATGCACATCGCCCTTTACGGTAGCCAACAAGATTTTGCCATTGGTGCTGCCTGCTTCTTTTTCCGCTTCAATAAAGGGTTCCAGGTGAGCAACGGCTTTTTTCATAACTCGTGCTGATTTAACCACCTGCGGCAGAAACATTTTACCCTCGCCAAACAGATCACCCACTACGTTCATGCCATCCATTAACGGACCTTCAATCACGTGCAGCGGCCGCTCTGCATTTAGCCGGGCTTCTTCGGTGTCTTCGACAATGTAGTCAGTGATACCTTTTACCAGTGCATGTTCCAGACGCTTGTTAACCGGTTGTTCGCGCCAGCTCAGATCTTCTTTAACCGCTTCTTTACCATCGCCGTTGTATTTAGGCGCCAGGTTTACCAGCACTTCGGTGGCATCCGGATGACGATTCAAAATCACATCTTCTACAGCTTTGCGCAGCTCATCCGGAATTTCGTCGTACACTTCCAACTGGCCGGCATTAACAATGGCCATGTCCATACCCGCCTTTATAGCGTGATATAAAAATACCGAGTGCATGGCTTCCCGCACCGGGTTATTACCGCGAAACGAGAAGGAGATATTCGACAGGCCACCAGAGACATGCGCGTGTGGCAGGTTCTGTTTTATGCGACGGGTAGCTTCGATAAAATCAACCGCATAATTGTTGTGTTCTTCAATGCCGGTGGCAACAGCAAAAATGTTGGGATCAAAGATGATATCTTCGGGTGGAAACCCAATTTTCTCAGTGAGCAGTCGGTACGAACGTTCACAGATCTCAAACTTGCGCGCCTCGGTATCCGCCTGCCCCACTTCATCAAATGCCATTACAACAGTCGCCGCGCCATAACGCTTGATTTTTTTGGCCTGAGCTAAAAAGGGTTCTTCCCCTTCTTTCAGGCTGATGGAGTTAACTATGGCTTTACCCTGAACACATTTCAATCCGGCCTCGATGACTGTCCATTTCGAGGAGTCAATCATGATAGGAACCCTTGCAATATCGGGTTCGGAGGCAATCAGATTCAGGAACCGGGTCATAGCCGCTTCTGAATCCAACATGGCTTCATCCATGTTGATATCAATCACCTGTGCGCCGCTTTCAACCTGTTGACGGGCAACATCCAACGCAGTTTCGTAATCACCTTCCAGTATCAGTCGTTTGAAACGCGCAGAGCCGGTAACATTGGTACGCTCACCTATATTGACAAATGTCGATGATGCTTGATTCATAATCTCTGTCTCTCTTCGTGGGCGTATTAATGAATAAATGGCTCTAAGCCAGATAATCGCATTCTGACCTCAGGCGTAGGTAATTTGCGCGGTGCAATAGAGGATACTGCCGTTGCAATGGAGCTGATATGTTCCGGTGAAGAACCACAGCAACCACCAACAATATTCACCAAACCAGACTCAGCCCATTCTTTAATGTGCGCCGCCATTTCCGGCCCTTCCATGTCATATTCACCGAATTCATTAGGTAGTCCGGCATTGGGGTGCGCGGAAATATGACACTCAGCCACATCAGAGATCTCTTTCACGTATTGTCTTAATAGATCCGGACCCAGCGCGCAGTTAAGGCCGAAGGAGATGGGTTTAATATGACGCAAAGAATAATAGAAAGCTTCTGCGGTCTGACCTGACAAGGTGCGCCCTGAGGCATCGGTAATAGTACCTGAAATCATCACAGGTAACTGACAGCCTAATTCGTCAAACACCTCATCCACTGCAAACGCAGCCGCTTTGGCGTTCAGGGTATCGAAAATGGTCTCGATCAAAATCAAATCAGAGCCACCCTGAATCAGTGCATGGGTTGCCTCTTTATAGGCTTCTACCAGTTGCTCAAAGCTTATATTGCGAAAACCGGGATCATTTACATCCGGTGAAATAGAGGCGGTTCTGTTAGTAGGCCCAAGAACCCCGGCGACAAAGCGGGGTTTGTCGGGATTTTTCGCGGTGTATTCGTCAGCGGCCTGACGCGCTAGCCTGGCAGCTTCAATATTAATCTCCGTCACCAGTGATTCCATATTGTAGTCCGCCATGGAAACACTGGTGGCGTTAAAGGTATTGGTTTCTAATATATCCGCGCCAGCTTCAAGATACTGGCCATGAATTTCGCGAATAATGTCTGGCTGGGTTAATACCAGAAGATCATTATTGCCTTTAAGATCTGATGGCCAGTCAGCGAAACGCTCGCCGCGATAATCTTGCTCTTCCAACTTATGGCGTTGGATCATAGTTCCCATTGCGCCGTCCAAGATTAATATCCTGTCAGCCAGCAAGGCTAATAGTTGTTGGGTTTTGTTACTCATATGAAACTCATTCACTCGATTTCGCTCATCAGCAAGCTGTGTGTTGTTCACTGCGGCTGACATTCAGAAAACAGACAATGTCTATGTGCGGCTACTCAATTCGTTCAGGTCGTATGGCGTCACCTGATACACACAATAATTCAACCAGTTGGTATACAACAAGGTACCATGACTGCGCCAACTCATGACAGGCGCCGATTGCGGATTTTCTGGCTCCGCGAAGTAATTTAACGGGATTGCGGTGTCTAATCCAGCGCTGATATCGCGGGTGTATTCATCATTCAGGGTATGTAACTCATACTCCGGATGGCCAGTTAAAAACACCTGACGTTTGTCTTTTGAAGCCACGATATAGGCCCCGGCGTCATCCGAGCTGGCCAGCACATCTAATTCGGGAACAGATTCATACTGTTCAATCAGAATATTACCATAGCGGGAATGAGGTGCATAAAAACGACCGTCAAACCCCCGCACCAATTCATCCAGCGGCTGATTAACCTTGTGTTCAAACACCCCAAATAACTTGTCCTCACGGATATGGCGATTAATACCATAAAAATGGTACATGGCAGCATGTGCGGCCCAACACAAATAGAGGGTAGATTGCACATGCCGGCGTGCCCAATCCATCACCGTGGTGATCTTATCCCAGTAGGATATTTCTTCGTAGTCCACCAACGCCACGGGGGCTCCGGTGATAATCAGGCCGTCATAGCGCTTTTCAGCAATATCATCAAAGTTCTGATAGAAAGAGTCCATGTGCTCTGCCGGTGTGTGCTTTGAGACGTGGTTATCAATGCGGATTAAATCCACGTTGATTTGTAGCGGCGTGTTGGACAATAACCGACAAAGTTGTGTTTCGGTTTGAATTTTATTGGGCATCAGGTTGAGAATCCCCACTTCCAGCGGTCGAATATCCTGCATAGCCGCGCGCTCACTATCCATAACAAAGATATTCTCTTTGTCTAAAATAGCTTGTGCAGGTAATTCAGCAGGTACTCGAATGGGCATGGTATTTGTCTCAACCTCTTAGTAAATCGACTTAGATTCCGGCATTGTGCCTTAATAGCTCACATTGTCAACATCTTTACGTCTAAACATCTGGACGTCCAAAACCGAAAAATGTCTGAAAATGTCGCACATTAGACACTTGAGACATATTTAAACCTGCTATAGTCTTGGCACCGTCAGATATAAATCCTCGCTAAATGACAACTCCCTGCCCACATCGCATCGGCTTTTTGGCTTACGACGATATACAGCTGTTAGACCTCGTCGGGCCACTGGAATGCTTTGACCTCATCAAAGCTGACGCTGAACCACTTTATGAATCCTGTATTATTGCGCCCCGGAAAAAGATTAGAAGTGAAACCGGCATTCAGATTGAAGCCGACTATACTTTTGCCGACGCGCCCAGCATTGATACTCTGGTGATTCCCGGTGGAACAGGTGCAAGACAACAGGCCACAAAGGCATTAATTCAGCCTTATCTGCAGGAGCAATGTAACCTGGGGAAACGCATAGTGTGTATTTGTACCGGCGTGTTTTTAGCGGCAGATCTGCCCCGGTTACGAGGGTTAACCGTGACTACCCATTGGCACTTTGCCGAAGAGTTAAAACACCGTTATCCCCACTTAATCGTGGATGCCGACCGGTTGTTTATTCAACACGACAGGTTTTATTCATCCGCAGGCGTATTAAGTGGTATTGATTTGGCTTTACATATTATCGAACAAGACCACGGGGTACGTGTGGCCACATCGGCAGCTAAATATTTGGTCACTTACTTTAAACGCGCCGGGCACCAAAGTCAGTTTTCAGAATCATTAAAATTTCAAAGCATTGACAACGATCGCTTGCAAAAAGTGTACATGTGGTTGCAGGACAACCTGCATAAACCTGTCAGCGTCACTGATCTGGCGGCACAATGCGCCATGAGTGACAGGCACTTCAATCGCCTGGTACAACAACATTATCAAATGACGGCCAGAGCCTGGCTGGAACACATCAAACTGGAGCAGGCAAAAATTTTCCTGAGTGATGCTTCTAAGAGTATAAAAAGTGTCGCGTTTCAGGTAGGTTACCAGTCCAGTGATAGTTTCGGGCGCGCTTTTAAACGCAAATACGGTATAGAGCCGGACCTTTGGAGACAGTATTTTAGTCAGAGCCTGTAGCGCTGTTTTGCAATGTAAAACCCCTTTATTTTTTTTATAACAATCATGCACTCATGGCCAAAAGGCCCTAAGGATATTTCAATGAACGCGAGCATTTCAGCCCTCTACATCTATCCGGTAAAATCCCTGGCCGGTATTAGCCTGTCTCAGGTTAATGTACTTCCGACCGGGCTGGAAGGCGACCGGCAATGGATGATTGCGGACAATTCAGGTAAGTTTGTTACACAGCGACAAATCCCGGCTATGGCCACGATAAAAACCCACTTCGTACATGGCCAGTTGAGTCTTAGTCATGAGTACCATGGCACGATTGAAGTAACACAAGACCCCAAAACTCCCACGGCGCTTTGGCAAATATGGAAAGATACCGTGGAAGGTATAGAAGAATCGCAGGCAGTAAGTGACTGGTTAACTCAGGTGTTAGGCGAATTTCGCGGTGGAAAGTTGCGACTGGTGAGATTTAATAATAACGCAGAGCGCCTGGTCGCCACTAGATATCTGGAGAATCAGGAATCAACGTTAAAACTGGCGGATGCCTGTCCATTCTTAATCACCTGCGAAGCGTCTTTGTCTGATCTAAACCAACATCTTCCTCAACCCATGCCCATGGACCGCTTTCGCGCCAATATAATCCTTGCAGATACACAGCCCTGGCAGGAATATCAGTGGCAGAACCTGCGCGCCGACTCATTAGATTTTGCGATGATCGGCCCGTGCCAACGCTGCCCTATGACCTCGGTAGACCAGCAAAGAGGCGTAGTAGCCACGCCCGGACAACCACTGCAAACATTGATGGAACGCTTTAAGGTAGGTGATAAAAAGCTGCCCTACTTCGGGCAACATGCCCATTTGCCCAACAAAGACACTGGTACCCTGGTTGTCGGTCAATCGTTGCAGATACTCACCGGTAATTAAAGCGCCGCAATATCACATCAAGTTCCGTATCAAGGACAGTTAGCGTATTGCTGTCCAGTTGCAATTTTGCTAATTCAGGGTTGTGATAAATCCCGTTTCGATCAATACCTCGGGAAGAACGTCCGGTGCAGGCTACGCCATTTTGCGAGGGCTGTAGCATAGTCGATTGGAATTCGATGTTCAGGAAGTTGGCAATTTTATTCGCGGTATTTAGGCTGTTATTAATTAAATCTTCGTAACGCAGAATAAATACATTTTCAGCGTGTGAAGGTAGCAGATCATAACGCCCTTTTAGCCACTGACAAAACAGCGCTACCGGCAAAGGCTTTTGTCCGTATTTTGCAGCCGTCTTTAGCAAACTCAGATACTGCTCAAAAGGGTTTCGAATACACCACAAAAACCGCACACGAGATTGCAACATTCGTTGCCAGCTGAACATGTACAGCTCATTATTGAGCGAGTTTGAAACCAGTACTGGCTTGTTTGTCATCAGCAGTTGTTGCTGCTGCCTGGCCCACGCCAATGCCAAAAAACAGGCAAAGTAACGCTGCTCAGCAGTATTTGCTTTGCCAAAATAGCTGACTATGGCGTCACTGAACAATTCAAAATTAAAACGAACATCTTCGCGCAACCAGGATCTGGAACCTCGATGTTCAGGGAAATCATCCAGGCTTGCCAAACAACTTAGAGGTTGCCGGATATGATAACTTTGCAGTAACTTCACCAGGGCATCGACATTGCGCATGTTTTGGCAACCCGCGTCCATAAAACGTAACTCGTCGGGAAATACACTTAACTGGTTGTGATTATCCAGTAAATTCAGAAGTAAAGATGAGCCACATTTTGGTAAGCCACAGATAATCAGGTGCTGAAACGAATCACATTGTGCCAAATCTTGTTGCACATCTGCCAGATTTAGAAAGCGGTTGTGCTCCGCGTTGCTTGTGTTTACTTGCCAGGCCGACTCATTCACCCGAAAATCCTGTTGTCTTAAACGCATAACAAACCTGACACAGAATTGCGCAGACATTGTGCATTTAGCCAACAATTAAGAAGTTTTCATTTTTCTTCATTTTTAACCGACCTGGTGTCAAAAAAACGCTAAACTTAATCTATTCAAACTGGAGTATTTAATGATGCCCGGTAAAACAAAATCTGCTCCATCAAAAGCCCTTCCTACCTGGCACAAGGAAGCCATTCTGGACGGGATCAATTATATCGTTCTGATTTATGAAAAGGCTGAGGGGTTTGCATTTTGCCCCATCAGCCTGGAGTTCCCTTTCCGGGTAGGAGGTGACTATGGCGGCAACTTACCGGTTTCCGCAAGCGGCGCACTCGAGCATTATCACAGATATCTCAACGAACACTTTAAAGACAGAATCAAATGGTTTTTCCCTTATCTGGAAATGGTCCACAACAAAAAAGACTTTTCGCTACAGGCACTGGATATCTCAGGGCGCGGACTCAATGTAATTCGTGGCGAGTGGCCCTGGTAATCACCAGGGCATATTAAGGCACTTTTCAACGCTTAAATTGCGCCAAATCAATCCACAAAGCCAGGCGTATTCGCAACGCGATACATCAACAGCGCTGCACGCTTCATGTTTTGTTCAAAGGTGCGCATATCCGCAACTTCATTGAAGGTGTGACCACCGTCGCCCATCAGCCCCAGGCCATCAATTGCCATTTTTACGTGGCCAGAGGTAAAGGAAATATCAGCCGCACCGGCATTTCGGGGATTTACCGCCACCACTTCACCGTAGTCCAGTTCCTGACTAATTTGATTAAACAGACTTAACAGCTTTTTATTGCCCTGTGTGGGAGCCAATGGCGGATACCCGTCTTCGAATATCAGGTTTGCACTGGTCTCGGGGAGGTTTTGCTGCACAATAGCCAGCATGGTATTTTTAGCCATATCCACTTGCTCCGGACTTAATGCCCGCAAATCGCCTTTTGCCTGCACAGTTTGTGCAATGACATTACCCTTGCCAAATGCAGTAGCGTTAGCATCTTCGCCAATGTGACTTTTGGTGCCACCGACGATAATGCCTGGATTAAAGGTCAGATTAGGCATCACGGACAACCTTTCCCTAAAAGTGTTCAGGATTCTGGCGGCTTCATAAATCGCTCCATCGCCGTAACCTTCTCTGAATATTTGGGAAGAATGTGCCGGACGCCCCTTCACGTCCAGTGTCCAGCTTATCGCACCACGGCGCGAAATCACGGCGGTTGTTGGGTCACTGTCGCCGTCTTCAAACCCGATTGCCACATCAGCCCATTTGGCCGCAGCAATCAATTCTGCTCTGGCCGCGCTGAGCGGCTCTCCGCTTTTCTCTTCATCACCGGTCAGCACAACCCTGACCTGCATATTACTGAGTGCCCCACTGGCTTGTAACGCCTTTACGATTTGCAGCATGATAATGTTGCCACCCTTCATATCGGTGATACCGGGCCCTTTGTGATGATGTTCATCAATCACCTCATAGTGCTGAAACCCACTATTTTTCGCAAAAACAGTATCCAGGTGGCCAATGAGTAGGAACTTCACCCCCTGCGTTCCCATTTGCGCAGTCAGGTGTCCGGCCCGCCCAAAACCACTGCCATCTATCCAGCGGGTTTCGAAACCGGCTTCCGCATAGGCGGTTTGCAGGTGTTTGGCTACCTCCCGCACGCCTTCAAAATTCATAGTACCACTATTGATTAGCACCGATTCTTTCAATAGTTTTCGGGCTTCAGGTTGGTAAGATTCGATGAGTTGCAATATCGATTGTTCCGTGCTTTCTTCTGTGGCAAAGGCAAGGCTACAACAGGAACAGGCCAGCAAGAATAGACTTAAAAATGAGGTTCGGATCATGGCAGTCAGTGTTTTTTTATTGTGCCATTAAGCCTATCAGCTGTCTGCCAAATAACAAGTTTAAGCCTCAGCCCTTCACTAGTCAGACAAACCCAGTCCTCTTCGTTTCCAGGTGTTTAAAGGGCGGTTAAACTGGATGGGCAACGACTGATACTGACCGTGGCTGCGTGCCTTGTAGACAGCAAAATGTAAATGTGGCAAAGAGGAGAATCCGGTATTGCCCGAATAACCAAGCAGTTGTCCCACTGACACCGATTCGCCAAGGGATACCGCTACACCATGTTGCTTCAGATGATAGTATTCACCGGTGGTGCCATCATCGTGCAATAGCACAATATAATTGGCATATTTAGCGAATCGCCGAGACGCTCCGCCCTGCCAGTTTCCAGACTCCAGGTCGATGACCAAACCCGCACGCGCGGCATGAATCGGCGATCCTATTGGCATAGCAAAATCCAGTGCGTAGCGGGAGGCACCACGGTGGCTGTAATTACCGTTAAAGCCCTGCACGACTCTGTAATCCCGGTTTGGCGCAAAAGGCAAGGTATAACGATACTGCTCGTCATGTTGAGCATTCTTGTCACCGGGTATCCAGTCGAATTCGAACCGATCACGTGTCAGCTTGTCGTCCTGCACTTTGCGCAACTGCAAAACCTGCAGTCGTTCCTGCCCCGCAATCACTCTGGTTATTTCCCACTTTCTTTTCACTTCACCAGTGATGGACTTGAGATTGGAGGTTCTGACCGTCAGGGTCATTGTGATGGGATACGGCTTCTGGTTTTCCATCCAATAGTTTATTTCACCTGAGGCATTCTTTTCCGCGCCTGCGCAGGCCCAATCATCACTGCAAAATGATTTATAAGCCGCCGTAACCGGACAACTGCAGATAAGCAATAAACAGACTAAACTAACAAGGTTCTTCATTTTAACTATTCGACCAGGCACCTGATCAGAGTACCTGACACCCTGAATTATTGTTTCATTCAAAGTGTAACAAATATTTTTGCCGCAAACGAAAAAAGACCGCTTCACGAGAAGCGGCCCAGGGAACACACCTAATAGGAACACACATACAACGGTAAACTACCGTTACTTAAAGTATCGGCAACAAACTGCATATTTATTAGTCGATTTGTGTGAACCAGCTCTCATTACTGATATTCACAAAAGACATTGCAGTTACAATCTTCAGTTGCAATCATACCTTTTACTGTTAATTTCAAACTATAATGGCTGAATCAGGACGCCCGGCGTTTAATCGCTTTAGTAAAAGCCCCTGATATTGCAATTGTTCGCGCCCGATAAAAGATAGAAAGTTTAATTACCTACGCATAGACATGGCACTGAAGATAGATAAAACCAAATTACATCAATGGCTTGCCAGATGGATGATCAAATTGCGTCGAATCAAATCGGTCACCATGGAAGCCGACGAACTCAATCACCTCTTAAGTCAAAACCTGCCGGAAACCTTTGCTTTTCCGGTACCAGGGGCAAAAGGTGAGTTGCTTATTCAGCGAGCCAAAGTGGCCATGCCACAACTGGCCGATCACTTCATTATCAACCTGTTTTGTGCCCTGCATGTAGATTCAATGGCCAATCCGATTTATCGGGCTCATGTCGATATTGAAGGTGTAGCCTGGCCCGCCTATGACAAAGACAAAAAGCTCATATTCCTGAAAGATATTCAGGTGAACAAAATCACTCTGGTTCAGGATGAATACTCAGTACTCAAAGACACCCGGCAATTGATAGCGGCATTGGTCCCCCACCCGATTCGTTCGGTTTTTGGGGCTACCATGAAAACCACTCTGAATATACTGAGTAGTGGTACCTACACCGATGCCAGGGAATATTTGTCGTTGTATATGCTGGGAAACAAGCAAAAAATACTGGATTTCCACAAGCCAGAACTGGAAAAAGTGGTGGCCCGCCTGAATGACGATTCAGAGCTGCAATACCAGTTAAACGAACAGGATTTTGAAGAACGCCTTTTTGCTGAAATGGGCCAGGATGTTCAGATAAAGCGCGGCCAGTTGCATTTCATTTTCCATCGCGAGGCCTGATTCTCCTCCTGACTTTTCCCGGTACTTGTAATATTGGCCTTATCCTTGCTTTAGTCCCCAAAATTTAAATTGTGCAAGAATTAACGTCATTTTCATGACGTGTTTGACCTGATTACACCCGGAATGATGAATAGTAGAATGTTGCCCAAGACTCTGATGCCGTTGCTGGTACTAATCTCAGTACTGCATCTCCCTGTGGCAATGGCAGCAAATCAACATGAAAACAGCACCAGGATTGAAATGGGTGGCACCATTGAACCCACCTGCAAAGTCCGAAACAATGTTAAACAACGTGCCGTGAATCTTGATCTGAGTTCATCCCGGGCTCAAAGAACCAACAATGTATTCATCTGGTGTAACACCGGACAAAGCAATGCCCAGGCAACTTACAATTCGCTGAACGGGGGATACTTGCGCAGTGAAAACGGGGACAGCATTCCCTACCTTTTTACAGTTGCGAATACCGCCGCCAATCTTTCCCTCACCAGCCCCCAAACCGTAACCCAAAGAACAGGATCAGGTACTGCCGGTAAGGATAAAGGTCGTGTTATCAAAGTCACCCCTCAAATCAACGGTTTTGAGTATGCCGGTGTCTATCGCGATACCATAGAAGTCACCGTATCATTTAATTAAATCACATAAGCGCGCTGATCTTTGCTGTACAAAATTTGTTCTACAGGCCTGATGGTTCTCGATAACTGCATCTGGATTATTCTATTCACCTACCCGATTGTAGGGATAAGTGTAAGGACTGTGACAACGAGTAAAGCGCTTATATGACGAACCCTTCAGGCAGCGCCTGTTTGCAAAATTGTATCGCAAGGATCATCATGCTTTATTCAAAGACAAAAAGCAGGCTATACTCTGCGTCATGCATTACCTCATCGCCTGTTTTTTGTTGTTATCTTGCAGTTTAGTTTGGGCAAATTCGCCTGACGCAAGTGAAATACGGATCCCCGGTCCCCGTTCGTCTCTGGATATTTCTCACGACTATCACACCAAATTGCTGCGTCTGGCGTTGGCAGAAAGTAGCCAAGCTGACCATTATACGCTGACAGAAATCCCCTTCAGCAGCGAAAAGCGCGTACTGGCGGAAATGAGTAAACACAATCTAATTGATGTCTACTGGTTTGGCGCTGACAAATCCTTGTCCCGACATGTGCTCCCTGTAACAGTACCCACCAGCAGAGGATTGATTGGGTTTCGCAAGTTCATTATCCACCAAAAAAATCGTTCGGTATTTGATGCCATAGAAAACCTGACACAATTGAGATCATTGACCGCCTGTCAGGGAACCTATTGGCCAGACACTAAAATCTTACAAAATGCCCGTCTCAAAGTTACGACGTCTACTGTTTACGAGGATCTGTTTAAAATGTTGGATGCCGAGCGTTGTGACTATTTTCCACGTGGCTACCACGATTACACGAAAGAAGTGCAAATGCGTTCCGCCCAATATCCTGATTTTCAAAGCTATGATCCACTACTACTGCACTATCCATTTGCCGTGTTTTTCTACGTGGCTAAATCCTCCTCTGAATTGGCAGAAAAGCTACAACAGGGCATGAAAAAGCTGGCGCAAAAAGGTGCCATCACTGCCCACATGCAGCAACACGAACTCACTCGTCACGTATTCCCGTTGCAACACACTGACAATGTGCGCCTGTTGGAGATAGCAAACCCCTATTTACCGGATGGACTGGAAACCAAAGATGAAACACTCTGGCTCCAGCCCGTCAACTTCACACGGAATACGGTATTACAGCAACAGATAAGCACTAAGTCTCTTCCTGAAATATCGACTCAATCGGCATTTGAAACAGTCTTGCAACCTTAAACGCCAGAGGCAAACTGGGATCAAACTTGCCTTTTTCTATGGCGTTAATGGTTTGCCTGGAGACATCCAATGCCTGCGCCAGATCAGCCTGAGTCCAGTCGCGCTCAGCCCTTAGAACTTTCAGTCGATTCTTCATGAATACTTCCTGTTATTCAGCACGACTGACACCAAATAACTAATCCCCATCACAAACAATATATTGCCGGGATTTGGCGTGTGATCCAGCAGACCGGCAGGCTCTAACAAGCCATACAACGAACCAAATATCATGGTCAGCCCCAAAGACACGGCCATGGCATTCATATGAATCTTGCGCTGTAACTCGTCCATTTGTGCCAGATGTTGTTTGTTAACCCACAACATGCGTACTCCGGCAATGATGTTAAGTGCGACAACACTCAGCGTAATGGGGATATTAAAATTCCAGATCAGCTTGGGCCCAAAAGCTAACAGTGCGGTACAAATTAACCACGCCAACGTCCAGAAAAAAATGGTTTTAGAACCCTGTTTTAAACGCTCATCCAGGCGTGAGCTCGCCGTTTTGCTTTGCTTCATAAGTCTACTCTCTTTGATAATATGTAAAACAAACTTTACCTCAAAAAGCATAAACCTTAGGAAACCACCATGTCAAGCTTATTTTACTTTTAGACAAGCGTAGCTAACAAATTTGCGATTTTGTGTGGTGTAAACAGGCAATGACTGCAACATCATTGCCTGAGATCCTTACCCGGTAGGTAACAACACGTCATTCAGCTGAAGAATAAGCAACCTCTACGCCGTTGCTTACCTCTTCTGCAACCAGCAATATTGGCTCTGACACCAATACCGTTTCAGAAGATTGGTTAATTTGCTGTGCAACATGGTTGTCTATTTCAAACTCTGTTTCAATTAGGGTGCCATACAAATAATAGTCTGTGACATTATCCAGGGTAACAGTAGCACTTGCGCTTAAGGACGCTGCGACCAAAAAACACCCGGTGAAAACTGACAAAACGCTTTTTAAACCCTTTTTCATAACTTTTCTCCAACTGAGGACAAAACAAATTTGTGGTGAAACACACAGGCAACATATCGACAGAATGCCTGTTTCAGATGCTTAAATATTATCCAGAAAAAGAAGGGAAATCGCGGTAAATGCTACCAGTTAAAGGGTATCCTCGATGAATCGATAAACAGCACAAAATGCAGGATAATTGAACGTTTGTATTCGCTGATTCATCGCGCTGTTGATTTTCGACCGTTAACTGTATTCAAAAAAGCCACCCTTAGGTGGCTCTCTGTTGTCTGTAATCGGTTATCAGGCTGATTTTTCCAATTGAGGCCGGGTTTCATGATGCTCATCATCATCATCGTGCTTGTAAGGGTCATCGTCCACCAGAGTCCTGGGCATATCAACGATACGTTCACCGATGTCTTCAATTGTCAGGGTTGGATCATCAATGGCTTTCTCCAGCAGTTCAAACGCATCATTGAAGTACAGCGCCATGCTTTCCAGACTCTTGATATTGGTATCGCAGCAAACAATTCCCACATTGGCTATGTTGTTGTAGGTCAATAAGGTGATGTTCACACCGCCGCCGGGAACAATCGTAGAAATGGGGTAGACAGCCAACAATTTTGCATCACCAAAATAACGGGTTTCTGCCGGACCCGGGACGTTGGATATCAGAATATTGGCAATGGGCTTCACCAGTGACGACATGCGCAATACTTCAAACAGCAAGGCAAAGGTTTGAATCAGCACAGTGTAATAACTGAATGCTCCTGAATGGGCACGCTTTGCAGCCAGCTTTACGACCCGATGGTTTTCAATAATTTGGCGCAGCCGCAATATCGGATCGGATTTTCCATGGGCCAGCTTCACCGGCACTATGGCTATCTTATTGCCACCGGTTTGTTCCCCGGGTTTGCGCAGGTTTATCGGCATATTCGTGTAAAGTGCTTTTTCAAATGTGTGGCCATGATCGGTTAAAAACTGATGCACACCAATATCAAAACAACACAACAAGACTTCATTTACTGTTGCTCTGAGACGTTTACCCACCGACTGAACACGGGCAAAGTCCATGTCGACCGTAGCCACCGTGCGCCCCCGTTTCACCTGCCCTGTTAACATGGTCTTGGTGCCGGAAAAAGGGATCGGCATATAAGTGGGATTGACCCGCAGTATCTTCATCAGTAACCGCAGCAGGATGATGAGAATATCTTTAAAGGCAATGATAAATTCCCATAATCCTTTAAAAAATCCTACAACTGGATTGATTTTAGGTCTGGGCCGACGTTTGCGTTCAACCGCCCAGACCGGGGTAAACTCATCTAATTGTGGGTCAGGTAAATAACCCGCCTGAAACCATTTGACCATAGTGGCACCATCGCCATACATATGATGAATTTTGGCATACATAGCAAACTGCTTACCGGACTTTCCTTTGATCACCGTGTATTGCCACAGTGGCCTGTTGCGCTCCAGGCGCGGCTCGTGTAACCGTGCCACCAGCTTATGTAATTCCTGCTTATCAGCGACGTCTTCCACCTCTTTGACCTGAACATGGTACTCCATGTCCAGCTCTTCCATCGGTGCAAATTTGATAGGATATGGGCCGATGGATTTAACCCGATAGTTAAAGGGGGCTACGGCCTTATTATAACTCCGTAGTTTTGCCACCAGCTGCTCGATGTAATCATCAGGAGCACCTTCGGGCATTTCCAACAGTTGTAAACTGGCGACGTGTTTTGGATTGTCTTCGGATTCGGTTATCCAAAAAGTTTTATCCAGAAATGGAATGCTTGTGCTCATTTTGTAATCCCTGCTCACCTGGCCTGCGAGCGATAGCTTTCATGTGTGTTGTGCAAGTACGCTAGATAATTTTTAGAATTGTGCCTACCTGTACCATTGTAATCATAAGTCAAAATTCTTCACGTTCTATCATGGCATATAATGAGGTAATTTCTGCTTCATCAATATTCATGTAAGGCGTTAGTGCAAACAGGACATCTCCCAAACACTCATAAATATAGTGTTCACTCTCGATGTCTTCCCCTTTAAGCAAATAATAATTGGTGGCCTGAGTGAAAACCATCGAAATCAGCCGTACCAAATGATGTTGTTGACTGGCATTTAGCATCATATTGCCCTGCGTAACATAGCGCGACAACAACATATTAAAGCTCTTTTCCCGGCTCTGTATTAATCGTTTAAACCCTTTGCCAATAGACGGGTACTTAGCCATTAAATCTGCCGGGTTGTGGTACAGGAAGCGAAACATATGGCTGCTTTGCAATACCATCACCAGGAAGTAAAAAAATTCTTCAATCTTTAAATCGACATTCTGGGGTGAATTTAAGATTTTATCCATACGCTCTTTGTACATTTCAAACAGCGCTATCACCATCACTTCCTTACCTTTATAATGGTAATAAAGGTTACCCGGACTGATATCTAATTCAAGTGCAATTTCCACGCAACTTACATTGTTTTCGCCACTGTCGTTAAAAAGTTCCAGAGCAGTTAGTAAAATTCGTTCAGCTGTCTTCATGATTATCCTTCGCGCTGTGCCGTATTAGTATCAGGAATCCATTGCGATTTTGTTTAAGGTTCCGTAAATTACGTAGACTTGATAGTAGCCTGCTAAAAACACAATCAGCAACTATTTCATGACTATGCTGATTATCATCATTATCAATGAGCTTAATTCTAGACAAGCGTCACAATGACCGAAAGTGAGTAACAGGAAATAACATGATAAGAGTCTTGTTTAATAAAAAAGGTGGCGTAGGAAAATCCAGTTTAACGGTAAATCTGGCTGCAATAGCCGCCAGTAAAGGGCTAAAAACCCTGGTACTGGATTTAGACACTCAGTGCAATGCCAGCCGCTATCTGCAACAGGAAAATGCCAGTAAAGAAGACAGCATTTTTGAATTATTCGACCAGACAATCACCTTCCATATCCGCAAAAAACCAGCCATTGAATATTGTCAGCCGACGCAGTACGACAATTTGTTTATTATCCCAGGTTCACCTAACCTGGCAGACATTGAGAGCGAACTGGATAGTCGCCATAAAATTTATAAACTGCGTGAAGCGCTGCAGAAACTCAGCAAAGAATTTGATCGCATTTTTATTGATACACCTCCCGCTCTGAATTTTTACAGCTTATCGGCGTTAATTGGCGCAGATACCGTGCTAATACCTATAGATTGTGACGATTTTGCGATTCAGGGGCTGCTCAGTTTGCACCACCAAATCGCGGAGATCACCGAAGATCACAATGAAGATTTAACTATCGAGGGGATCATAGCCAATCAATATATGACTAATGCGAAACTGCCCGGCAAAATCATTGATGATTTGCTGGAGCAAGGTTACCCGGTGATCCCCCAATACATCGCGCAGTCAGTGAAAATGCGGGAATCCCATCAGGTACAAAAACCCTTAGTCCACTACGCACCAAAACACAAACTGACCCAGTCTGTGGTGGCCGTTTTTGATGCCATAGAAGCTCAGTAACCTGGCCTGTTATCTGTTTCGTCCTGTCATTCAACATTCGCCATTGCCGGTGACAAGATATTTTTTAATGTCGAAAAACAAATTTAAAACAAAAGACAACATCTCTGACACTGCAGAGATTTTATCATCAAGAGGTTTAATTGCATGAAGTATACACCTAAGATTTTGTTTTCTTTAAGAAAGTGCCATCTCGCACTCATGAGCACCGTTCTGCTAAGCGGGTCTGTTATTGCGCAATCCGACGAAGCCAGCGCAGCGATGCCCACGACCATCGAATACCAGGATCTGTTTCACCTGGAATATGCAGCTAATCCGGTTGTAATGCCGGGTGGCAAGCAGGTCCTGTATGAACGCCGAAGCATGGATATCATGAATGATACCCTGCGCAGAAATCTATGGACGGTGGCATTAGATGGTAGCCAACATTTACCACTATTATCTGACAGTAAGAATCACTTTGGTGCTGTTGTATCACCAGATAAATCGAAACTTGCCTACCTTTCCAGTAAGGAGGGTAAAATCCAGATTTACCTGCGGGATCTGGCCACGGGCAACACTGCAAGAGTCACCGATGTACAAATGAGTCCAGGTGGATTGCGCTTTTCACCGGATGGCAAAATGCTGGCATTTTCAATGTTTACACCGGACAAACCTAAGTCCGTATTTAATATTGGTTTCAAGCCAGAAGGTGCCAACTGGGCTGATGAAGCGCAATACATAGATCAAACCCTGTTTCAACGCGATGGTGCAGGAATGAACCGACCTGGCAATACCCACCTTTACGTTGTACCCGCATTGGGCGGTACACCGCGTCAGATCACCTTTGGTCAACATGATTACGCCGGTACACTCACCTGGACTCACGACAGCACACACATCATCGTATCAGCCAACACCCGGGAAGATGCCGATTTTGATATTTTCAACAGTGACCTTATCGCCGTAGAAATCCGTTCCGGAAAAACCACTAAACTCACCGATAGCACCGGACCGGAAAGTAATCCGGCCATCAGCCCTGATGGTAAAAAACTGGCGTTTACCGGATTTGAAGACAATGGCAAATCCAGTCAAATCAGCGAACTGTATGTAATGAATCCCCAAGGTGGCGATATCAGGCAACTCACTCCAAAGCTGGACAGGTCTGTGTCTGATGTAAAATGGGCACAGGATAGTAAAGGGCTCTATTTCAGCTATGACAATAAGGGTAAAAAACACGTAGCCTATGTGGCGCTGGATGGCAAGATCACTGTAAAAACTGACGCGCTGGGAGGGCAAAGTATTGGCCGCCCCTATACCTCGGGCGACTATGCGGTAACCGACAATGGAGATGTAATTTATACCCAGTCTACCGGTGACCGGCCGGCCGATCTGGTGGCGATGACTCGAAAAGGCGCACTGACTACCCTAACCGATTTGAACGGTGACCTGTTCGATCACAAAACCTTAAACAAGCCGGAAGCATTAACCCTTAAGAGCAGTGTTGACGAGCGGGAATTACAAGCCTGGATAGTCACACCACCGGATTTTGACGCCAGCAAAAAATACCCCCTGATACTGGAAATTCACGGTGGACCACACACAGCTTATGGCCCGGAATTTTCTACCGAAGCTCAGATGTTCGCGGCTGCAGGCTATGTGGTGCTGTATGGCAACCCCAGAGGCTCCACATCACAAGGCAGTGAATTTGCTAACCTGATTGATAAAAACTATCCATCAGAAGATTACAATGATTTGATGGACATGGTGGATGCCACCATCGCCAAAGGCTATATAGATGAAGATAAGCTCTTTGTTACTGGTGGTTCCGGTGGTGGTGTATTGACCGCCTGGATTATCGGCAATACAAATCGATTTAAAGCGGCGGTGGTAGCAAAGCCGGTGATCAACTGGACCAGTATGATAGGTACCTCCGACATCTACACCTTTATGACCCGCTATTGGTTTACCGATCGTCCCTGGAATGACTACCAGCAATATTGGAACCGTTCACCATTGTCACTGGTGGGCAATGTTACCACTCCCACGATGGTATTAACCGGTGAACTGGACGTGCGCACACCAATGAGTGAAAGCGAGCAATATTACGGTGCGCTGCGGCTGGAAGGTGTAGAAAGTTCCCTGGTGCGTATTCAGGGGGCCTATCACGGAATTGCGGTTAAACCCTCTAACCTGGCACGAAAAATTGGCTATATTCTGGCCTGGTTTGACAAGTATAAAGACGGTGACGAGAAACAAGAAACCCCGTAACGGAAACCTGGTTGAACCAATCTTTGGGCGGCAACCCATACTTCGGTTGCCGCTTTACCTGCAATAAGGGTATCACTCCTGCAAACTTTGCAATAACCGTTTGGCCAACGAGTAATCTGGCGCTATCTGCAGTGCTTTTTCAAACATCTCCCTGGCATTTGCAATTTCGCCTTTCTCCCGGAGCAACCAGCCCATACCCACATAAGCCTTCTTATTTGTGGGGTAGAGTTGTAAAGCGTGCTGAAACAACTTTTCGGCTTCACTTAAATTTTCACTCCTCCCCAGCTCAACCCCCGCATCGAATAGCATAGCCAGCGGTGGAAGCATCTTATAACCATATCGGGTAGAGAGTTTAGCGAAGTGATGTTGGATTTGTGTCAGATTATCCAGATTTTCAGCTGGATTGTAATCCGGATACAAGTGCAGTAAAAAAGTGGTAAAGTCTGTCGCAGGTACGTGCCCCTGATTTGCCATGACGTCCGCCTTCCAGTTCAGTTGCGCCGGTTTCTGGCGGATTAACTTTTCGGTGAATTCAGGCACATACTGAGTCACATTGTCAAAATCGTCATCGCTGTACACAATGTGCAACCAACGCGTTTCAGAAAAAGCCTTAAGCGGTCCGTCATTTAACCGTTGCGTGAGTAGCTCAGGGGCGGCCCCAACACTGGGGCTGCTGGCAAAAAAACTGTTAAATAATGCCGGTTTTTGCAGCAAGGTATACAGGCTAAAAAAGCCACTATTTGAGGCACCAAATAGTGTGCGAAACGGTGCGCTACGGAAGCTTTGATTGATATAAGGCAGCAACTCACTTTCCATAAAAGCAATATAGCTGTCCGGAATCGTGGTGTCGGCTTTATCTCCTTTGGGCAGTAACACGCGATTACCTTCAGGTAAATCAATACCCACAAGTATCATGGCAGGGATCTGGGTATCAGCCATGTAATCCAGGGTCGCTGCAAGCATTGCAAACCGCGTCCGATAATCAGACCCCATCATCACCAGCACCGGATAAGACTGTTGCGCACTGTGATAGTTTTCAGGTAAATGCACGGATAAAGGGATCTTCTTGTTGAGCAAGGCAGAATCAATCGAATGTGGCTCTCCAAGGGTGACCACAGGGTCAGCATAACTTCGGCTCGAAGTCAGCACAATCCCCCAAAAAAGACCACATAAAAAGGCAGCCTGAACATACTTAACCATCACAAATCCTCAGCTATTAAAGTGAGAACAAGCTACCCTATCCACGTCACATAAAACTGACCTTCTTCTGATTTTTTGCTGATTTTCTGGGAACGTTACTCATTGCCCAACCATTTACTGCGCCCGCCAATAACATTGGGGGCTGTACCATCCCAAAAATCAGGTATGTCATTGATACGTCCTGACCAGGCACCAAAAGGCGGCAACTGGTGGGCTTTGTAAGAAACCTGCTCTTTGTCACTCACCGCATCAATCGCATAGGAGTGATAGTGATAACCATAGTCACCATGCTCGTGACCACCAAAATCATCCAGTGGTACATCAACCCCGTCGCTGCTGGTGTCGCCTTCCAGATAAATACCATAGCCCGCGATACCGTCAAACCCTAATGAAATAATAGGCGGATGGCGACGTCCATCGTAGTCTTCGATGTTGTACATGTTTAGCCCTTTGGCATAGGCACTAAACGCATCGGCATGGTAATGAGCGCCCAGTCCCCGCCCAGAGTGCATACCGTGAGCAGATAACTCAGCCTCATTTTGGGAAACATGCAGGCTGTTGTTGTAAGAGGGATAGATCAACACGCCATCAATGGCAACACCGGTTGATGACACAGAGGCATAAGTGTGATGATTTAGCAGCGCTGAACCTACATCACTGGCCAGATCATTTTCCATATTGTTTTCGGTGAGACTGTCCACTTCACCGTAATCGCGAATTGGTACCTTGATTAAAAACAGTTCTTTGTGAATGCTGCGAGTCACCTGCTGCTCTTCGTAGGTAGCACCATCCCCTCCCCCTGGCGGTTTTGGTACATCCCATAATAAGGTCAGGCTATCCGGTAACCCGTAGCTGGCAATCACCATAAAGGGATGATGGTTACCATCGTCATCCATTTCGTTAGTAAAATACACGTAAGGAATCGTATTTTGTCCCAACTGGCCGTCCGTTGAATCTGATGATTCATAAAGGCGGCTTAACATGCCTGTCCTGGTAGTCAGGTAGAACTCAGCGGCATATCGCATATTGGCGCCTTCAGACTCCAGTGTCGCCTGAATACTATTTAACATCGTCTCTGCAGCGGCCGCGGTTTCATCATCAACACCTGCCGTTGCCACCTGAGCCGCGTATTCCGCACTGATTTGTCGTTCCAAATCACTGAGATCACCGTCTTTGGTGATTGGCGTCAACTCGTCATTACTCACGCGGGCGATTTGCTCCGGATTAAAATCAAAGGGAATTGCAAAATCCAGTGGCGGTTCATAGAAATAAAACTCACTGCCGGTGTCAGCACTCAACTGCAAACTCGCATTTTGATAATCCAGATATTGTTCCGTCCAATCAGCATCAGACACAAATCCCGCGGATTCACTGTCATAGTAATAACGGGCAACTGCCTGTATCGTCAGAGGCGATGTGCCTGTCACACTAAAAGCCAGATAACCCGCCGTAGCATCGTCCCGACTACCACTGCGATAATCTCGTAATATCACAGCATCGGAATCATCCGCTTTGTCCAAAACAAAGTTGCTGTGTTTAGTAGACACAATGCGAAACGCATCGTTGTCCTCAGCAATCAACTTAAACATTGCTCTGAGCAACAGGTCATCAGTGCTACTGCTATTGGATGCCAACGAAGAAGTTACACTGAGCGCAGAACTGACTGTATTGTTGTCATCGCTGACAACGAGAACATCATCGCTGCTCGCCGGTCCAAAGGTAAAACGCATTAGATCTGAAGCTTCCTCACTGATAGCCACCCACTCTACCGCGCGATCATTGTCCAGAATGTCTACAATAGGGGCAGGTGTGTAAAAGTCTGGGCCAGTGTCGGTAACGGCACCCTCCGCGGTAATGGTAACGCTGTCCTGACTACTGCCATTATTACCATCACTAACCATCAAAACGACCTGGTATTCGCCTTCGATATCAGCGATAAACGTCGGCGAAAGACTGCCTGCATCTGACAAGCTGGCCTGACTGTTTTCCGGAATTGAGGTTATTGACCATAGGTAACTAACGCTATCGCCATCGGCATCAACTGTTCCGGAGCCATCCAATTGTACCGTATCCCCAACGGTAACAGTTTGATCTGAGCCCGCATTAGCGACAGGCGGTGTATTAATCGCAGTCGCAATAACAGTAACAGAATCGCTACTACTGCTGAGGGCGCCATCATGGACAGTCAGTGTAAAAACGTACTCACCGGCAACATCAGGGGAAAACATCGGCGTCGCGGCCGCACTGTCAGATAGCGATGCCACACTGCCATCAGGTGCTGTAGCCACAGCCCAGCTGTAAGTCAGGCTATCATTGTCCGCATCGGAGCTGGCGGTGCCATTTAACTGCACAGTATCGCCTACCGTCACAGTTTGATCAGCGCCGGCATTCGCAACTGGAGCGGTGTTGCTGTCAGTACCGGTATCGTTAATCCTGTTTAACTTATCAGTGATCTCCGTAACCGGTGCATTAGTGGGTATGTCGTCCGATTGTTTACCAAAATTGATGCGTTGGATTTCACCGTCCGAACTGTTGCGAATGTAGAAGTACTGATTTGCGTCTCGCCTTACCGCAATATCAGCCTTGCCGTCACCGTCGTAATCCGCAGGTACCGGTATATCATCTTCATTTTTACCAAAGACAATACGTTGAATTTCACCATTTGAAGATTGCAGAATATACCAGGTGAATGTCGCTGGCCGTCTGACTGCAATATCAGTGATGCCATCACCGTCATAATCAGCCGGCACAGGAATGTCATTGCTGTCTTTGCCAAACACCACCCGCTGAATTCCATCACCAACATCCGAATTGTAATTGCTGCCATCAGAATTGCGGATGTACCAGGTATAATTTGATGCGCGGCGTACTGCTATATCGTCAACACCATCGCCATTAAAATCCCCTTTGACCGGAATATCGTCTTCATGTTTGCCAAAAACAATACGCTGGATACCATCCTGGTTGTCTGAATTAAAATTGCTGCCGCTGGAATTAAGAATATACCAGGTGTAGGTTGAGGCACGACGCACGGCAAAATCAGCTATGTTGTCACCATCATAATCGGCAGGCACCGGAATATCCGTGGCCTGTTTGCCAAACACCACCCGCTGAATACCATCCTCAAGCGAGGAGTTATAATTGCCGCCAGAGGAGTTTTTGACATACCAGGTAAAGGTTGAAGGTCGTCTTACCGCAATATCGGTAATGCCATCTCCGTCATAATCAGCGGCAACCGGAATGTCTGTCGCCTGTTTGCCAAACTGAATGCGTTGAATGCCATCCTGAGCATCAGAATTAAAGTTGTTATCACCACTATTTTGGATATACCAGTAGTAGTTTGAGGCTCTTCTGACAGAGATATCAGCCAGCCCGTCGCCATCATAATCATAGTAAGTCGAGGCATAGACCGCACTGCAACTTAACAAAGCGCCAAATAACAGGGTGAATGAGTAGCGAGGTAGTTTAATTTTCGCAGCCATGGGCGGTTCCAAAATCGTCAGGCAAATGTTATTGCCTAAACTTTGGCACCTGCACCGTTGATTAACAAGTAGCGATTTAGCTGTACGACAAAATTTGCGCTATTCACCCGAAAATTAGCTTAACTTCCGGGAAAAGTGCAAAGCAGATTGCGCATTCTACTGTAATTCCATGCTCCAAACTCAGCACGACGCTCATCTACTCGCCAAAAGACAATCCGAGACTGGCCAGCTTTTTGGCCCGCTCATCCAGCGCACGCGACTCCACTTCCACCAGCTCAGCCTGTTCCAGGTTTTGCATTGATGCCTCGTTGATATTCACGATATTGCGACTGATTTCCTGCGAAACGCTGCTTTGCTGCTCTGCCGCGGTGGAAATTTGTATCGCCAGATCGGAAATCGCGGTAATAGCATCATAAACTTTAAAGACGATTTCCTGAGTTTGCCTGGTTTCGGCCACACAAGAGTCGGCCGCCTGTTTACCCGTTTCCATGGTCGTAGCCCAGTTCAACAGTGTATTTTGAATTTCAGAAATTGATGTCTGGATCTGTTCGGTTGCGCTGTGGGTTCGGCTGGAAAGGGCCCGAACTTCATCAGCAACCACCGAAAACCCCCGGCCATGCTCTCCGGCTCTGGCGGCTTCTATCGCGGCATTCAGTGCCAGTAAATTGGTTTGATCAGCAATGCCCTGAATTTCCTTCATCACACCCCCTATTTTTTCTGCTTCCTGCGCCAGCTCTCCTGCAGAGCTGGCCGATTTCGCCACCTCATCTGCAAGCGAAGAAACTTCTTTCATGGTGTGATTCATGGCATCTGTGGCCTGCTGGCAAAAGTCATGCGCCGATTCCACCCGGGTTCGGGTTTCAACGGTATTTTGTGCAACTTCACTGATGGTTGCCACCATTTCTTCTACCGCCGTAGACACCTGATGTAGTTCATGCGTCTCTTTTTCAACGCCTTCTTTAGCAGCGTGAGCGGCAGTCATCAACGTTTTTGCGCCATCATCCAGAGAATGTGTACTGTCAATCACGCGTCCTAAAATCGTTCTGACTTTTGCTTTGAGAAAACCGATATGAAACAGGGCCTCGCTATTTTGCCCGGCATCGGTATAAACCAGCCTGGATACACTGTCATATTCCTGCGCTAACCCTTTGTTGAATTGCCCCTGAGCAATCATTTCAGGATAAAACAAAGACAACGCAAAAACAGGAATTAACAATGTTACCCAAAAGTAGGAGCTGCCCAACCACAACAGCAGTATAGAAAGCACAATAAACCCCGGCAGCCTGAGTGCCGCGAGCTTTTGCAACAGGTTAGGCCCGGAACTTCCGGTATTGACCTTTTTATAGAGCTGCTCTGCACGGTGACGATATTCTGGATTTAGTTTTCTGCGAACGGACTGATAACCCACTTTTTGTCCGTTTTCAAAGATTGGGGTAACAAAGGCGTCTACCCAATAATAGCGGCCATCTTTGCAGCGATTTTTCACCGCGCCACGCCACGCCTCTCCGTCTTTTAGTTTGCCCCACAGATCAGCAAATGCCATTTTCGGCATATCCGGATGGCGCACAACATTGTGATTTTTCCCCACCAACTCGGCCTGCTCATATCCCGCAACACGGCAAAACACCTCATTGGCATAGGTGATAACCCCACGCAAATCGGTAGTAGACACTAGTTCTTCACTGGCAGAGAATGACACTTCACTATCCACAATTTGCTGATTTCTACGACTCATGGCAATTCCTTTTATTACTACGTGTGATATTAGGATCTGTTAAGAACAAAGCGTGAACTGCAAAGCTCAACAGACCCCGGTGGGAATACTAGCATTATTATTCAAAACGAACATGTCAGCGTTTACCGCTTTAGCGAGTGTCGCTCTCCTGAACACCGTTTTGAACAATATCTGACATCATCCCAACATGCTTGCCATTTTTTTTCACCAGACAAAAGGCCTCTCGCAAATCGGACATATTTTAGCGGGTAAATGCGCTTTCTTTTTTGACATAGATCAAGTTTTTGCCAATAAGTTGATCTCATTGAAAAATGTTGTTGATTGCTGCTGAATTGCCTGCTTATCATCGCGACTTTTCTTTTCCAGGGTACTGTAGATCATAGACATGCGAGGGTTCCGGGAAAAATGTTCGGCATTCTCAATCAGAAAATTCCAGTACAGATAATTGAATGGGCAGGCAGATGGTCCCAGCTTTTGCTTAACATCGTAGTGGCAGTGTTTGCAATAATCCGACATTTTGTTGATGTAACTGCCGCTCGCGGCATAAGGTTTACTGGCCAGAATGCCACCATCGGCAAACAATATCATACCGGTCACGTTAGGTAGCTCTACCCATTCAAATGCGTCAGCATAAACCAGCAAATACCATTGATTGACCTCATCGGGATCTATCCCTGCCAGCAAAGCAAAATTTCCCAATACCATTAACCGCTGAATATGATGCGCATAGGCATTCTGGCGAGTATTGCGGACACACTCTGAGACACAATTGAGCCGGGTTTTCGCGCCCAAAAAAAAATCAGGTAGTGGCCGGTTTGCCGACAGGTAGTTGCGCGCTTTATAGTCCGGCATCAGGTGCCAGTACAATCCCCTGACATATTCACGCCAACCTAAAATCTGACGAATAAAACCTTCTACTGCGTTGAGTGGAGCTGCATTGATATACCAGGCTTGCTCTGCGGCTTTGATTACTTCCCTGGGGGTTAACAACCCGACATTGAGGTAAAAACTCAGGTGACTGTGAAACAACCAATCCTGATCTTGTTTCATGGCATCCTGATAGGTGCCGAAATTCGGGAGTCGTTGCTCGATGAAGGCGTTTAAAACAACTAACGCCTGCTGCCGGTTAACCGCAAAAGAGAAGGGTTTTAAATCCCCAAAATGTGACCCGAATTGCTCGTCTACCAGCGCCAGTACTTCTTCGGTAATATCATCAGGCGCAAACTTCTCGGGCTCGGGTACCTGCACCTCATCCGGCAATTTATTGCGGTTTTGTGTGTCATAATTCCATTTACCGCCCTCAGGCTGCTCCGCGTCCATTAAAATCCGGTGCTTTTTACGCATTTCCCGGTAAAAATACTCCATGCGCAACTGTTTTTTGCCTTTCGCCCACTGAGTAAAAAACGCCTTATCAGCCAGAAAACGGGTATCTTCTTTGATCGTCACTCTGGTTTTAAGTTTTGCCTGCCATTGCTGCATATCGGCATACAGGCGATATTCTCCGGGAAAAGTCAGAATAACTTCGGCAAAATCCCTGGTTTTTAGCAAATGCGCCACCTCAGCAAAAAGACTGCCTTTGTTATTGGCATCATCATATTTGCGATATAAAACACTGAAACCATTGCCGCTTAATTCGTAAGCGAAGTGACGCATTGCCGAAAAGATAAAGGCTATTTTCTTTTTGTGGTGTTTTACGTAGGTGGCTTCCTCTCTGACCTCGGCCATCAAAATGACATCAACACTTTTGTCCAGACCTTGTATAGCGGGCAAGTCGTGCGCAAGTTGGTCACCCAGCACTAAACACAGTTTAGCCCTGCGTCTGGGCCCCTGCTGAGTCATGCTTTATTGTGCCTCTTTCATATCTGCAAATGCATCCAGCGCCCGCTGCCGTGACGCTTTCAGATCGACGATTGGATTAGGGTAATTTTGCCCTAGTTTTACCCCACAGGCGCTCAACAGATTAGCATCCGCTTCCCAGATTTTATGCACCAGTTTGGGCGGTACTTTGCCTAACTCCGGGCACCAGGTTTTGACATAGTCTCCGTCGGGATCAAACTTTTCGCCCTGTGTCACCGGGTTAAAAATCCTGAAATAAGGTGCTGCATCAGCACCAGATCCTGCAACCCATTGCCAACTGGCAATGTTGCTGGCCAAATCGGCATCCACCAGACAGTCCCAAAACCAGGCTTCCCCCTGACGCCAGTCGAGCAACAGGTTTTTCACCAGAAACGACCCTACAATCATTCGCACCCGATTGTGCATATAACCTGTAGCCCATAGCTCACGCATTCCCGCGTCAACAATGGGAAAGCCAGTTTGCCCTTTTTGCCAGGCTTGCAGATGCTGTGATGCTGCTCGCCAGGGAAATTTGTCGAATTTTTCGTTGAAGTTTTGCGTCACCATCTGCGGAAAATGAAACAGCAGATAAGCAGAAAACTCACGCCAGCCCAATTCCGACAGATAACAATCCACATCAGGGCTATCCAGTGCCACACCCTCGATGTTGCATTTATCCACTATCGCATACCACACCTGATTAGGTGACAATTCACCAAAGTGCAAATGCGGTGACAATCGCGAAGTTGCCCTCACGGCCGGCAAGTTGCGCTCATTCTTGTAGTTAAACAATGGACCGGCCAGAAAATCAGACAGTAACTCTTTGGCTCCGGCTTCCCCAGGGTGCCAGTAAGACATCATTTTTTCATCCCAATTAACGGCTGGCAGCAGGTTTAATTCGCTGACAGATAGTCCGCCATCGACTTGCAGCAGCTTTAACACCTCAGGTTTTGCCAGAGGAAAGCGAGGTTGCCCTGCAACCAGGCAACCTTTGCGATAATAGGGGGTAAAGACTTTGTAAGGGGTGCCATCTTTTTTAGCAATTTCGGTGGGTTGCCACAGATGATTTGCGTTAAAACTTCTGACCTGTACGCCTTGCTCAAGCAGTTGCTTTTTGATGTCACTGTCCCGGGCCACGGTTTCAGGCTCGTACAGGCGATTCCACACTACATTCTCGATGTCGTACTGATGTACAACATCCGGAATAAGAGTCTGGGGATCACCGGCAAGTATTAATAGTTTTCCCTGTAAATCTTTGTTTATACTCTCCAGCGAGTCATGTAGCCATCTCAGCGACGCCGCCCCCATTTGCCGGGATAAACGCGTGTCCAGAATATAGACCGGGAGGACAGTGCCTTGCTCAGCAGCGTAGCTTAACGCCGGGTTATCCGACAGCCGCAGGTCATTACGTAGCCAATACAGTGTGGTCATCAAAAAACATCAGGTTATTGCAATTAACTCAATGGTACGCGATTCAGCCTGATCAGATCAGCCTGTATGGTTTGAATGTTGAAACATTAAGCAGTTGTATTATTGGGTGATCTGTAATTGCCTGACAAAGGTATCAATATTCATAAGATCTTCATCCACTACCGGACTG
Organism: Planctobacterium sp. R6; assembly: GCF_055755215.1. NCBI lineage: Bacteria > Pseudomonadati > Pseudomonadota > Gammaproteobacteria > Alteromonadales > Alteromonadaceae > Planctobacterium > Planctobacterium sp. R6. Next base: position 8,892 of record NZ_JBVTQY010000006.1, on the reverse strand, counting down.
TTTTGATTTCGCCATGACCAACGCCTGTCCGACAATCTGGCCCTGTTTCGCACTTGTACAAAAGCAGATTATTTATTGCCAGTGTTTATCGGCGCACCTGTATGCTTCCAGGATACCCGGTTTCAGGAAAAACACTGGTCTTTTCGCTAACGCGATGATGCAAAGTAGGGAGTCAAACGCATACTGGCTCAGCACACTCTACCCGTTACAAGCAGCAAATACAGAAGCGGTTAAGCCGATTTGAATAGTAACTAGTTAAAAATAAAGTAGATTTGGAAGAATCCGGCCGCCATACCCAGTACCGCACCGGTCACAATTAGTTTCCATTCATCAGCCTGATAGGCAGGCCGCAATACGCCTTCAAACTCCTCTGGCGACAGCGCCTGCATTTTTTCACATAAATCATCGCCAATACGCAAAGCACCATGCGCATATTCATAGGCGTACAACATGTATTTGCCGGTATTATCGAACAGCCTGCGGGCCGCAAGTTGTTTCATCCGGTAATAGTTTGCGGAGCCCACGCCTAACGCAAAGTATGGTTGCGTAATAGAGACATAACGTTCAATTGCGTCGTTAACGTGTAATTCGATGAGTTCCAGAAGATTATCTGAACCCGAGCCATGTAATACGATGTCGGTGATGTTTTCCGAATTCATCACTTTTTTATCGACAATCTCAGCATACACTCTGGCAACTTCTTCCTGGCGTTTTAAAAACATACCCTGAAGTGTAAACGGACCTATTTTGATGGGATTTTTAGGTTCAAATATGATTTTGATAGCGATCCAGTTAGTAGCATATCCCACAACCAGGCCTCCCAAGGGCAGGATCCACCACAAGGGATAGAAATGCCAAAAAATCATCGTTGGTATGCCAAATAAAAAGCCAAAGTAAAATCCCGACTTTTCAATAAATGGAAATTCTTTTTCTCCGGCACTGAGAAAAATTTCATTGATGAGTTTGGGGTTATTTACCAACTGCGTCACCACCAACTCTTTAATATCCAAAATCTCTGTGACATTGTGCTTAAAGTCGCTGATGATTTTGCGCACCACATTGGGAATGTCCATCTCTATGCGGGCATACACCAGGTTTTTACCTTGCGCCGGCAATCCCGCCCAGGCCGTGGGTGCAGCTTCCTGCATCACATCATTCACGATTTTTCGGATAACCTGCTTGAGACGTCGGTGAATGTTTTTACTGATTTCGTCGGGATCCAGACGATCGGCAATCTCCTGAACACTGAGCAACTTACCCAGCACCAGTTCCACCTCAATTTCCGCCATTTCACGGCGCTTCATAGGAATAAGCCCTTGCCAGCCAAATATAGGTTTAATGCCGATGAACTCTATCGGATAAAACATCATTTTTACCGCAAGAAAGTTTGTAAACCATCCAACAACTGCGCTGATAAGGGGGATCAGCAGAAGCATAAAGTGTTCCTGGACGAATTCCATCATGGGTATATGACTGTTTAATATTGTTTTTATTGAGCTTGAGCGACAGGCTAACGATTGGGATTAGAATGGTCAATCTAAAAACCATTTTTTGCCGTACAGAATGTAAAATAGACCTTATACAGCATTTAACGGGTAGCATTTTTACCGGATTTTAGCGGCATTTTGTGGCTTGTTAACCGATTTTTAACGAAATTTACGGATTTGGTAGCCTTTTCTAAAATTATTAGTTTATATTGGTGCAATATCGAAGTAGTAGATCGAGATTTATGCAAAGACCACTGACGCTGGGTAAAATTGAAGAAGCCATTGAGCATGCATCTTCTTATCAGGAGTACAAAGAGGCCTGCCTGGCGCATGACGCGCTTTCGGGGGCTGATGAATGGAAAGCCAAAGACCGAGATCGCGGCTATGATTATCGCCTGATACGCAAACGCGTTGAACGACTTAAGTTCGCCCGCCAGCAAGGCGATCCCGCCGGCCTGATGTCTATTTTACACGAAGGTATCCATGGCAATTTGGGGAATATCGCCAATCCCGAGTTAAATAATTACTGCAAGATCGGTACTAAAAACCTCATTCAGGAATTTCTCGATGAGGTCTGTGAAGCCCTGAGCATGATTTATCATGCCGATGAAAACGATATCGACTTCTACGAAAAACTGTCTTTCTTCGAAGAAACTTATTATGCCTTTGGTAAATCCTGCCTAATGCTGAGCGGCGGTGCCGGACTCGGCTTTTTTCACTGCGGTGTAGTAAAAGCGCTGGTGGAAGAAGACTTAATGCCCAACATTATTAGTGGTGCCAGTGCCGGATCGATTATCACCGGGCTGGTAGGCACCCGTACCGATGACGAATTAAAAGACGTTCTTACTGCACAATCAATTTTTGAAAGGTTTCGCAGCTGGTCTGTGTGGCAAGGGCTTGGTAAGGACGGATTGCTGGACAGTACCAATCTGGAAAATGCGCTGATAGAACTGTTTGGTGATATGACCTTTGAAGAAGCTTTCAAAAAGACCGGACGCAAGATCACTATTACCGTGTCACCCGCTGATCTGCACCAATATTCTCGACTGCTGAATCAAAAAACATCACCAAATGCCATTATCACGATGGCGGTCAGAGCTTCAACCGCTATACCGATGGTGTATTCCCCGGTGCAACTGCGGGCTAAAACAGCCAGTGGTCAAATTGTGCCTTACATTCCAAACCGCAAGTTTTGCGATGGCTCTATCATGGCCGATATGCCATTTCAGCGTCTGGCAAGACTTTATGGTGTAAACCACAGTATTGTTAGTCAAACAAATCCGATCGCCGTGCCCTTTTTATCCCGCAACAAAAAACATTCTCACGATTGGTACTCCATAACCAAGCGTCACCTGTTTAATCTGGCGAAAGTGAACAGCATTTACGCCTTTGATATGGTTGAAAACGCCATAGATAACCGGGCCTTAAAACTGGGAATTCACAAGGTAAGATCAATCATAGAACAACAATACGTGGGTGATATCAACATCTTGCCGCAACGCAGTGTTCGCAATATCGCCAAGATTTTCTCCAATCCAACGGTTGGCGCAATTCAGGATCTCATAGACAGCGCGGAACGCGCAACCTGGCCACAAATGGACAACATCAGACGCAACACTCAGATAAGCAAAACCTTCAGAAAATACAACAAACTACTGAAAAAGCGCGAGCAGCAACTACTGTCTGGTCAATCCGGGTTGCGGCTGGTAAAAGCGGGATAATCGCGCTGTTCTGCGCGACAGATTTACGCCGCTTTTGCCCCGCAAAAGCGCTTTTTAAGCTCTTCAAAATGCCGTTCAGCGTGTGACTTTATCATGTGACTAACATGATGCCTTAACCAACATAAGCCACCGTCTTTTTCCTGACGTTTATGCCAATGGTTACAAAGTTGAGCCCCCTGAATTTCCACCGGCGTTTTTGTAACGGCCAGCTTACCGCTAAAAATAGCCTTTTCTAAAGCTGTTGGTGGCACCACCGAAATTAAATCGCTCTCGGCAATCAAATCGGCCACCGCTGAAAAGTGATTCACCGTCATAGCAATACGACGTTTCAGGCCATGCTGTGCTAATACCTGATCGGTATATCCGGTTACGTCACCGGATAAAGACACCAACAAATGCTCTGCAGCCGCAAATTCTTCAACGGTCAGGTTTGCCTTAGCCAGTGGATGTCCGGGGCGCATGATGCATACGTATTTAGGCGTATACAGATATTCGGTTCTGATAATGGAGGGGTCGCCACTGGTAATAGTGCCAATCACTAAGTCCACTTCAGCATCAACCAACACCTGTTCCCCGTTAACGATAGTATATGGAATAGCATGAATATTGATACCTGGCGCTTCGGTTTCAATAATTTTTCTCAGTGGTTTCCAGACTATATCCACCATGGCGTCAGCTACTGCCAGTCGGAATGTTCGATTCGAGGTGGCGGGATTAAAATTTTCCGGGGCAACGGCGTTACCCAAAACCTGCAGGGGCTCGCGAATTTGCGACCAAAGATTGCGGGCGTACAAGGTCGGATTGATAGATCGTCCTTCCTTGATAAACAATTCGTCTTTCCACACCACCCGCATTCTGGATACCGCATTTGATACCGCAGGCTGGGTCATCGACAAGCGTTCAGCTGCACGGGTTATCGAGCCTTCTGTCATAATGGCATCGAAAACCATCAATAAATTCAGTTCCTGATTTCGCATCACTGTTCTCCCGGCAATCGCCAAAAGCATCACAAAAATAAATGTATTGCATACAATCTTATAATTATTTTTATTTTAAGTATAGACCCATAATGCGCCGGTCAGAATTTGTTGAGGAGCATTATCATGACTGTTAGCAACTGGATAAAAGTCACTGTCGCGTTAACCACCGCTGCTGTTGTCAGCGCCTGCGGCACTCACGCACAAGAAAACACCGCACCACCGGCACCCTCCGTTTCGGTGGCCGAGGTGATTGAACATCGTCTTACCGAGTGGGATGAATTTACCGGGCGACTGGAAGCACCGCAAAACGTAGAATTGCGACCTCGTGTTTCTGGTTATATTGACATTGTAGCCTTTGAAGAAGGCGATATTGTTACCGCCGGAGAGCCGTTGTTTTTTATCGAAAACAAACCCTTTAAAGCTGAAGTTCGCCGATTGGAAGCGGAGCTGATGAACGCTCATGCGCAAAAAGAGTTGGCGATTTCAGAAGCCAAACGCGCTGAAAATCTGTTGGCTAAAAACGCCATTTCTGAGGAAATTGCAGATTCACGCCGCGCGCAATTGAAACAAGCCACAGCGCGAGTCAGTTCAGTGGACGCCGCGCTGGAATTGGCGCGCCTGAATTTGAGCTATACACGCGTTGAAGCGCCAATTTCTGGGCGGGTTTCCCGCGCCACCTTTACCAAAGGAAACTACGTAACAGCTGGTCAGTCTGTCCTGACTAACCTGGCGTCGACTGACAAAGTTTACGCCTACTTTGACGCCGATGAACAAACCTATTTGCATTATGTCAAATTGGCCAGAGAAGGTAGCAGACCCAGCTCCAGAGAGCATGAAAATCTGGTGTTAATGGGGCTGGCCTCCGACAAGGATTACCCTTACCAGGGGCACATCGACTTTCTGGACAACAGAGTGAATCCCAGCAGTGGAACAATTCGTGGCAGAGCCGTGTTCGACAATGATGGACAGTTTATTCCTGGACTATTTGCCAGACTCAAGCTGGTAGGAAGCGCCAGCTATAACGGTATTTTAATTGATGACAAAGCCATTGGAACCGACCTGAGCAACAAGTTTGTTTTGGTGTTAGACAATGACAATAAAGTCCAATACCGTGCCGTGACTCTGGGTGAGAAAGTCAATGGTTTGCGGATAATCAAATCGGGCCTGCAAGCGGGTGAACATATTGTCGTTAATGGCCTGCAGCGAGTTCGCCCTGGTTCAGCGGTGACGCCTGAAGAAGTGCCAATGGCCGAACAAGCCAAACTGCAATCTTTGCAAGTTATGCAACAAATTATTGATGAAAACCGACAGCACCCAACTCTGGCGCAACAGCAACAAGACACTGTTGTGATTGGGGGTTAACATGAATTTGTCACAATTTTTTATTCATCGGCCCATCTTCAGTGGCGTATTGTCACTGCTGATTTTTATCGCCGGTGCACTATCGGTGTGGCAGTTACCCATTACCGAATACCCTGACGTGGTGCCGCCAACCGTGGTGGTAACTGCCAATTACCCCGGCGCCAACCCGAAAGTTATTGCGGAAACGGTCGCCTCGCCGCTGGAACAGGAGATTAACGGCGTAGAAGATATGCTCTACATGTCTTCTCAGGCGACTGCCGATGGCAGAATGACGCTTACTGTTACCTTTGCCATTGGCACAGACCCCGACAGAGCGACGACCCTGGTGCAAAACCGAGTTGACCGCGCCCTCCCCCGGCTGCCTCAGGAAGTACAACGTCTGGGTGTAGTTACGGAAAAATCGTCGCCCGACCTGACGATGGTGGTGCACTTAACCTCACCTGATGATCGCTATGACATGCTGTATTTGAGCAACTATGCACGGTTAAAAGTCAAAGACGAATTAGCCCGAATTGAAGGTGTGGGCAGTGTTCGCTTGTTTGGCGCAGGCGAATACAGTATGAGAGTGTGGCTGGACCCGGATAAAGTTGCAGCGCTGAACCTCAATCCAGGTGATATTGTGGCGGCAATTCGCGAACAAAACCAGCAAGCCGCCGCCGGAACATTAGGCTCACAGCCTACCGGAGAAAATGAGTTCCAGTTGTTGATCAACTTAAAAGGCCGTCTGGCAAATGAGCAGGAATTCGAAGAGATTATTATCAAAACCAGTGAAACCGGGGCTATTACGCGTCTCAGCGACGTAGCACGTATTGAGTTGGGTGCCAATAGTTACTCATTGCGTTCACTGCTGAACAATAAACCAGCTGTGGCGTTACCTGTCTTTCAGGCTCCCGGCTCAAACGCTATTCAAATTTCTGATGACGTGCGTGCCCGTATGGCCGAGCTGAAGCAAAGCTTCCCTGACGGCGTGGATTACAGCATTGTTTATGATCCAACCGTTTTCGTCAGAGGCTCCATCAAAGCAGTAGTAAACACACTACTGGAAGCCGTGCTGCTGGTCGTATTAGTGGTTGTACTGTTTTTGCAAACCTGGCGCGCGTCGATTATTCCTCTTGCTGCCGTGCCTGTGTCTTTGGTAGGTACTTTTGCCATGATGCAGATGCTCGGGTTTTCGTTAAATGCGCTCTCACTGTTTGGTTTGGTACTGGCGATAGGGATTGTAGTGGATGACGCCATCGTGGTGGTGGAAAATGTCGAACGAAATATTGAAGAAGGATTATCTCCTGTCGATGCCACCAAACAGGCCATGAAAGAGGTGACCGGTCCCATTGTAGCGACGACACTGGTTTTAATGGCGGTATTTATTCCGACAGCGTTTATGTCCGGTTTAACCGGCCAATTTTACAAACAGTTTGCCCTGACTATTACCATATCAACCATCATATCAGCGATTAATTCACTGACACTAAGCCCTGCCCTGTCGGCTTTATTGTTAAAGCCGCACAATGCCCCGAAAGACTGGTTAACCAGAGCGATGGATAAGTTATTGCAACGATTTGTGTTTGTACCTTTCAATCGTGTATTTGACCGTGGTTCAGCGGCATATACCAATGGTATTGGCAAACTGATCCGCTTGAGTAGCATCATTTTACTGTTGTACGGCGGCTTATTAGCACTGACCTGGCAACAATTCAATGACACTCCTACGGGTTATGTACCGGGTCAGGATAAGATGTATCTGGTGTCTTTTGCACAACTGCCCGATGCCGCATCCCTGGAGCGTACAGAAGCGGTTATTAAGGAGATGTCTGACATCGCTTTACAACACCCTGGTGTGGTTTCTGCGGTGGCCTTTCCAGGCCTCAACATTAACGGTTTTACCAATAGTTCCAGTAGCGGTATCGTTTTTGTTACCCTGGATGAGTTTGAAAACCGCCAAAGTGCAGAACTATCTGCGAATGCTATTGCAGGTTCACTCAACCAGAAGTTTGCGTCTATTCAGGAAGCGTTTATAGCGATTTTCCCACCGCCCCCTGTTCAGGGACTGGGCACCATTGGTGGCTTTAAACTGCAGATCGAAGACAGAGCAAACCTGGGTTACGAAGAGCTGTATCAGGTTACCCAACAGGTAATGCAAAAAGCCTGGGCGGCCCCTGAACTCACCGGTGTATTCAGTAGTTACCAGGTCAACGTACCGCAACTCGATGTAGACCTTGATCGCACCAAAGCTAAAAGCCAGGGTGTGAATATCGATGAAGTGTTTACTACGATGCAGGCTTACCTGGGCTCGCTTTATGTCAACGACTTTAATCAGTTTGGCCGAACCTATCAGGTAAATGTTCAGGCAGATGAAAACTTCCGCCAGGAACCGGAACAAATCAGACAAATAAAAGTGCGCAATGCTTTAGGCGAGATGATTCCATTGGGTTCTTTCATTGATGTCCAGCAAAGTGCCGGTCCTGACAGAGTCATGCGATACAACGGATTCACCAGTGCAGAAATTAATGGTGCACCTGCACCGGGTTACAGCTCAGGTCAGGCACAGGCAAAAATTGAACAAATTCTGGCTGACACATTACCCCTGGGAATGGACTATGAGTGGACCGATCTCACCTACCAGCAAATACTGGCCGGTGATACCGCAATGCTGGTTTTCCCGCTAGTTGTACTGTTGGTGTTTCTGGTACTGGCTGCACAATATGAAAGCTTCAGTTTACCTATGGCGATCATACTAATTGTGCCCATGACACTGCTTTCAGCTATGACCGGTGTGATCATCTCCGGCGGTGACAATAATATTTTCACACAAATTGGCTTTATCGTACTGGTAGGTTTGGCGACGAAAAACGCCATTCTGATAGTGGAATTTGCCAAAGAATTAGAAGATCGCGGCATGACCACACTTCAGGCCATCAAAGAAGCCGGCAGATTGCGTCTGCGCCCAATCCTGATGACTTCCATCGCCTTTATTATGGGTGTCTTGCCAATGGTACTGTCTACCGGAGCGGGGGCAGAAATGCGTCAGGCGATGGGCGTAGCAGTATTCTCAGGCATGATCGGAGTGACCGTTTTTGGGCTGATTCTTACACCGGTATTTTACAAACTGGTGCAACGGAAAAAGGCCGAATCAAACCCGGTAGCAGAACCAACAGAGCAGGTAAACCCCGCTTAACTCCTCACTTTTCGGAACCCCTGCTGTTCGCACCCCTATCTCCTCAACGGAGCAGCGGGTGGTTCCACCTCTAATCAATTAACGTAATTAATGGGACAGCCATCATAAATTGTCCTGACAGCCACCATAAATTGTCCTGACAGCCATCAAACCTTCAGGCATCAAAACTG
>NZ_JBVTQY010000005.1:0-208288 GCF_055755215.1 Planctobacterium sp. R6 | reverse complement strand
CAGCTCGACGTCCCCTTGTCTCGCGTTCAACCCTAAAATAGCTCCAGGTATTCGCTATTTTTAAACGGGTTTCACCCTTGTGCAGTCGTTCAGGCAGGCTTGGGCAGACTCGTCGTAAACACATCCCTGATGACCGTCACCCGAAGGGGTGAGTCTCAGGGATGAGACGAATAATGTAGGTCGAGATTGTTCCCGACAATCCCCGACACTTCCGCCATCCATGGCGGGCGCAATCGCCAGGCTCCTGGTTAGAGAAAGGGCTATCCAATTGGGTGGCCCTTTTTTGCATTTGGTTTTTACTTAAAGCTATTGGCGACGGGTTGGGTGTCGTAATCAATGCCTAGACGACGTTGTTCCTTTTTCATATAGGTTACGATGTTGATAAAGGTATCGGTCCAGAGGGTTTGCTTATGCTCAGAAAGATATCTCAATAGCGTATTATGTGCCTGGTTACTGATACTCAGGTAATCACCACCGATCCCGTGAAAGGTAAAATGTATCATAGTGCCTTTGTTCGCCGCTTGTTTAACCAAGGCTACGAGTGCTTCTCCGGTAACATCATAAGGGGCGATAAAGCTGACGGCATAGGGGTTTTCTACAAGCATGTTGTCTATGGGTTGTTGCACCACTTTACTCTTAATACCCACAAACAAGGTTTTGATTTGATCCAGATAGAATTCGCCGGCCGCTTTCACATCTGCACAGGGTGCTGTGAATGTGCGACGTGTATTGTTATCGATTGCATTAAGGTAATTGCTGGCGACGCGAATTTGCTGCACATAAGATTTAGCAGGCAGCTTATCAAGATCATTGTCAGCTGAGACCCATTCACGATCGGGCTTAGAGGCTCTGCATTGATGAAATAGACTGTGATTACCTAATTCATGCCCTTGTTGTGCGGCTAGTCGCCATTGTGACAGGTGAGACACCAGAGTCGGGCTATTTAAACTGAGGTAAAAGCTGGCCTTTATGCCAAGGCGATTTAGCTCAGGTATCGCGTTATTTAACTGACTGATAAGTGCATCGTCATATCCTAAACTTACAGCTGCCTTGTATTGCTCAGGCCATTTAAACTGATCAGCGCCAAAAGCACGTGTTGATATTGCAATGCACACTAAAAAAACATATTTGAACATACTATTCCTGTAATCAATCCTGATGGTGACGCTGTCGTTTAATCTGTTCCGCATTATTCCGGGAGACACTTACCCTGAGTAACTGCGTTGCTGGAAACAGTGCTTGTTTCCCTGTGAAGCCGAACTTACAAAACGATGCGCTTTACTATAATGTCATCGACAGTTACAAGTAATTCAAATTTATAGGATTAATTCTTAGCTAAACAGGTTACAATTGCGTCGCAATCCGATATTTTCCAAAATTGCGCGTATCTTCCTTAAGATAAAGAGAATTTTATGTTAAGGATTAAAAATTGATGTTGCAGCTACACAGTTGATCTTGTAGCATTCATACTAGTTAATTATCTTTACTTGAGAGCATACTATGAAAAAACTAATTTCTTTAATGATGATCGCTCTCTTGTCGCTGGGAGCAAACGTATCAGCGCAAGAGGAAGCCGAAGCTGGTGCAGCTACTGACTCTGTTAGTGGTTTTATTTCTGAAAACAAAGTCGTGATTGGCGCGGTTGCAGTAGGTGTTGCTGCGGCGATTATTGCCAACAATGACGATGACGGTCGCGATTGTCGTGCTGATCAGATTATCGTTGGTGGTGCATGTGTTTGTCCATCTGGCCAGGAAGAAGTAAACGGCGTATGTCAGGATATCGTAACGGGTCCTGAGTGTAATGCTGGCGACGAACTGATCGATGGTATTTGTTACGGTACTACACTGACTGAGACTTTGTCAGGTACAACAACTATTCTGGTACCGGTTACTTTCACTTACTTACCACAATAAGTAAGCAAAGGATTCAGAAAGCCGCCTCAGGGCGGCTTTTTTAATGACAATAAGAATATTCCTGCCATGAAAAAATTATCTGCCATATTTGTATTTCTGTTTCTGCTAAATGGATGTACTAACCCCTTACAATCCCATATTACCTCGCTTAAATTAGCCTATCGCCTGAATCAGGATGCTGAAATCAGTCTTGATAAAGTTCTGGAATCTAAAGTGGATCTGGCATTGATCAAAAGTGGTGACAGACCTGTTGCGATCATAGCTAAAGCGTTTGCCGAAGAAGGTAAAGATAAGTGGATCTCTGAAGACAGGGCAATGTTGGTGGTTGAATCAGGCCGAATCATCAGAACCCAGGGGTTTAAGAATGATTTACTTAGTTTGAGTGGTATTGGGCCGGACCCCTTATTGCAACCCGAAAAACTGAATGGCTCCAGCTGGCGCTCATTATCTGACTGGGAATCGGGCGAATATGGATATCTAAGCGAATCAAATTTTACGGTTGAAAGTGAAGATATCACGGTTCTTGAACACCATTTCAGCACCATAAAAGTCACCGAATCAGTGGAATTTAAAGCAAAGAGAAACTGGTTAATTGGAAATCAGCAATGGGATAACGTCTATTGGTTCGACAGACACAGTAATCGCTTGCTGAAGGCAAAACAGCGTACCGCGCCACACAGTAATGAATTTTTAATTACATTTGTAAGCACTGCGGCTGAATTACTGCAACAAGGAGAGTGATAGTGAGAGTCATATTAGCAAGTCTCTGCGTGTTAAGCCTCTTTCAGGTAAACGCTGAGGTAAGAATCGATTACCTCAGCAACCAGTTAGTTTACGACAGCAACCCCAGAATCGAAACCGTACTTAAAGGGGTGGTTAAAAATCGCGATATATTCTGGCCTGCTGCTGTTTTGTATAACCGATCTGCAGTGCAGGAACTGGGCCTAAAACAACAGTGCCTGCAGATGATTAACGATTTAAAGTCTGAGACGGGCGTTAAGACAGCAAAGTATCAGGCACTGAATTCCTTGTTAAGCCAAATAGATGGATGGAACTTAGCCCACCGGGTTCCTCTGCTAATTGATTATGATTTTGCCCGTGTCCGGGAAGAACTCAATCCGCGTGTTGATGATGGTGACTATTTATTACATCTCCCCGCCCGAAGTAATCAGGTGCAGGTGTTTGGTGCTGTAGCGACGGTTCTGACCTTAAATCACATAGGTGCCGCGCCGGTGCAGTCTTATCTGGAAAAGTTTGAACGGCTGGATTATGCCGACAATGAATTTGTATATGTCATCAAACTGGATGGCACTTACGAAAGGGTTTCAACCGGCGTTCATAGTATGCAACGGGTAGAAGTCCCACCGGGCGGAAGTATTTACATTCCTTTACGGGAATTACCCTTTAGCAGTGAAAATACAATCTTAAATGAAATGGTGGCCGAGTTAGCAGGGAGTCGTTTACCGTGAGCTTTTTTTATCGCACAGTGTGCAGTCTGGCCATTACTGCGGCCTTGTTTCCGGCGCATGCAAATGAAGCTGACTCCGGTTATCACCACACCCGTTTGCCGTATTCTCAGGGCGATTTAGGTGGCGTGGGGTTATTACAAACTCCCACGGCGCGTATGCTGAATGAAGGCGATATGGTCCTTGGATATAAGGACAACGGGGAATATCGTTTTTGGACGGCGAGTTTACAATTGTTTCCCTGGATGGAAGCAACAGTCAGGTATACGGATTTCAGAAACCTTTTGTATAGCGAAGTACCAGAATTTAGTGGCGACCAAACTGCCAAAGATAAAGGCATTGACGTAAAATTCAGGTTGTTGCAGGAATCACTTTATCTGCCTCAGGTAGCTGTTGGATTTCGTGATTTTGGTGGTACCGGCTTTTTTGAAAGTGAGTATATTACTGCCAGTAAACGACTCGGAGATTTTGATTTTCACCTGGGGCTTGGCTTTGGATATCTGGGGAATGCGGGTTCTGTAAGCAATCCTTTTTGCGACATTGCCGACAGATTTTGCGAGCGCAAAGGCTTTGGCGGGTTTGGTGATGATCAGGGCGGTCAGATAAATTTTGACGACTTTTTTAGTGGTAATACGTCTTTGATTGCCGGTTTAGAATATCAGACGCCATGGGAGCCGCTGCGAGTTAAGATTGAATACGAGGGCAATGACTACACCAGAGAAAGGGCACAGCCGCTAGTGCAGGACAGTCGCTGGAACTTCGGTGTTAATTATCGCTACAACGATTTTGATTTTGGTTTGTCATGGGAAAGAGGAAATACATTCGGTTTCAGCGTTAACTACGCGTTTAATTTCCATACCGCCAGCCAGGCCAAAGTGCAGCCTCAACCTCAGTCTTTGAAAGATCGCGATCCGGATGTCAGCGTTCAGGATGTCGGACAATTTGAGCTGATGGCTAAAGTGTCTCAATCGGGATTGATAATATCCAATACCGTGATCAATAAAGATCAATATATCGTTTACGGCTCAAGAACCCGCTACAGAGACGAACAGGATGCCATCGAAAGAATGGGGCGTGCGATGGCGGCTAAGTTGCCAGACAGCGTGAAAAGCTACCATATCGTTGAAACTGCGATGGGTATGCCTCTGGTGGAAACGGTGATAGATGCGCCTGAATTTATTAAGGTGGCAAATTACGAGACACTGGAACATGACATCAGCACCACCTGGAAACGTCAGGAACCTTCACAAGAGGTGATCGCGAAAAAGCAGGATAAACAAGTCAGTGGTTTTTTTGCTAATTTGGATACCTTTTGGATTCAGACATTCGGCTCACCGGAGGCTTTCTATCTGTATCAGGGCGGCCTGTATGGTACCGGGGGGTATGCCTTTAATTCCAACTTCAGAATTACCGGTGGCGTAAAGGCGATACTGCTGGAGAACATGGATAAGTTTAACTTCAAAGTTGATAACTACGATTCACCTGTGCCCCGGGTCAGAACGTATATTCGTGAATATGTTCGGAAAAGCCGGGTTTCAGTCGATACCCTGTTTGCTAACTGGGTGGATCAGATAGCCCCTAATACCTATGCGCAGGTTTATGCCGGTTACCTGGAAACGATGTACGGTGGTATCGGTGGCGAAATCTTCTATCAGGAAGTAGACAGCAATTTTGGCTTTGGTCTGGATCTCAACTATGTTAAGCAACGCTCGTTTGAAAATGATTATGACTTCAGAGATTACGAAGCGCTTACGGGTCATGCCAGTGTTTACTGGAAGCCATCATTTTGGAAAGACGTGCAACTGAGCTTTAACGTTGGCCAGTTTTTGGCTGAAGATAAAGGCGTTAATGTGGAATTTGCGCGTCGTTTCGACAGCGGGATTGTCGTGGGAGCGTATGCTGCACTGACGGATATCTCGGCAGAAGATTATGGTGAAGGGAGTTTCACTAAGGGATTTTATATTTCTATCCCGTTTGATTTGTTCTCCTTGCGACCATCTACAGGTCGGGGTCGCATCCCCTGGGTGCCGATTGCACGAGACGGTGGACAACCATTAAACCGGCCGGTGAAATTAAATTCGATATCCAAAATACGTAGTCCATTTGTGGACTAACTCAAATCGCACCAGGCACTCTCATCGAGTGCCTTTTTTATTCTTTGGTAAAGGTACCCGGTCTGATGGCATTGACCACGGATTTAAACATCAGTACCCAAAAGAGTAGCGGTAACATCCACCAGGCTTTCAGTTGTTCAAGGCGGTTGCCTCGGTAATTTGATCGCAGGTATTGTTGCGATAGGAGTACTTTATCATTCAGTGTCATATGGAAAATGACCCCATTATCATGCCAGATTTTAAGGTCTGAATCTTTGGGGATGTCTCGTTGCAGCCTCATACATAACTGACCTTTGATATCCACGGCGTAAAACTGATGTCCCCACGAATGCACCACGAAATCATAGTAGGGGTATTCTCTGCTGCCCATTTTCTGGCACCGGGTTGTTTCAACATTGATAAGGTACTGGGGTAGAGAGTCGATTTCCGGGATGTGAAGTTTATGGCTAATGAATCCAGCCAGTAAAAGATGTAGCAGAACAACACTACCAAGAAAGAATTTTCTGAATGTCTGTCGTTCGGCACCCTGAAAGTCCAGAATAAAGGCTTCTGAGCTTTCCTCGTCCACTTCGTCGTCTTGTGTTTCGAATGGTTCCGGCTTTTCGCCGGCATCCAGGCGTTTCTGGATTTCAGCATCTACCTTTTCAGCCCGATTTGGAAATTTGTCTCTGTCGATATTTTCTTTAACTTCGAGCAGCTCTGCCAAGCTGTAGCGGGCATAGTGAGGTTCATTGCTCATGAGTCATCCTTGATGTGATTGATATTGGTAATTTACTTGATATTGCGCTTAATGGAAATCTCTGGAACGGGTTGTTAGCTGGGATAACAGATGACTTTGGTCTTCCAGTTTTCCGGCAATGATATGGGTGACACCGCCGTCACCACGCTCCAGGATACCGGTGACTTTGAGGATCTGAGCTTTCAGATAGGCTTGTTTTTGGGCTCTGGCTGTGGCTCTCCAGACGATAACGTTAATATTGCCGGTATGGTCTTCGAGAGTGATGAAAGTGACGCCAGAGGCGGTTCCGGGCGCCTGACGACCTGTTACCATACCCACAACACTAATAATTGCTTGATGCCGTATCTGGGCAAGTCCGGTGGCGCAGACAAATTTGTCCAATTTGCCATTGGCTTGCAACAAGGCTATCGGGTGTTGCTTCAGGGTCAGGCGGGTGGCCTGGTAATCTTCCAGCAGGTTTTCTACATCGTCAGGTTGGTGCTGATTGCCTGTGGCAGGTTCGTGCAGTGTATTAAACAGGGGTAATTCCGACTCTGTATTGAGTAACGCCCAACGGGTTTGATAGCGGTTTTTTTCTATCATGTGCATGGCATCGGCACTGGCCAGTGCCTGCAATTCGTTACTTTTAATCGTCAATTGCTTTAGCTGACTCACGTATTGATAACCGGACTGCGGACGGTTTTTTATGAGCTTGTGAGCTGCATCTTCGGAAAATCCCTTCACCTGACGCAAACCCAGACGTATGGCAAACTTATCTTGTTGTTTTTCCATCAAATGATCCCACTGAGAACGGTTAACGCATACGGGTAATACTCTGATCTGGTGTTGTCTGGCATCCTGTACCAGTTGCGAAGGAGTGTAAAAACCCATAGGCCAGCTGTTCATCAGTCCAGTGTAAAAGGCTTCGGGGTAATAGTATTTCAGCCAGGAGGAAACATAGGCCAGTATGGCAAATGAAGCTGAGTGAGACTCCGGGAAACCATACTCACCAAAACCACAGATTTGTTTGAATATACGTTCAGCATAGTCATAGTTGTAACCCCGGTGCATCATGCCGCTGATGAGTTTGCTTTTAAACTTCATCAGCTCGCCATTTTTTTTCCAGGAAGCCATGGCCCGGCGCAACTGATCCGCTTCGCCTCCGGTAAAATCAGCCGCTACCATGGCCAGCTTAATTACCTGCTCCTGAAAGATAGGTACGCCACGGGTTCGGCTGAGCACGGCTTTAACTTCTTCTGATGGGTAGCTTTCTGGCTCTTTACCATCCCGGCGACGCAAGAAGGGATGCACCATGTCCCCCTGGATAGGCCCGGGTCTGACGATGGCTATCTGGATCACCAGGTCATAATAATTTTTCGGCCTCAGGCGTGGCAACATACTCATCTGGGCGCGGGATTCAATCTGAAACACACCGACGGTATCGGCTCTTTGGATCATCCGATAGACATTGGCATCGTCCTGTTTACGGGTGATATCCGTGATACTGAGCTTACGGCCATAATGCTGCCAGACTAACTGAAACATCTTGCGGATAGCGGTCAACATGCCCAGCGCCAGTACATCCACTTTAAGCAGAGCCAGACTTTCCAGATCGTCTTTATCCCACTGAATAACAGTGCGCTCCGGCATCGCGGCATTTTCTACCGGCACTAACTGATAAAGCGGCCCTGCTGAAATCACAAAGCCCCCCACGTGTTGTGATAAATGCCGGGGGAAACCTTTGAGTTCTTCCACCAGGTGCACCAGTTTTTCACTCTGGCTGGCGTTACTGGCCAGACCCAGCTCTACAATTTGGGCCTGCCAGTCCAGGCCGCGATCACGACGATTGATGTTTTTAATAAAGTAATCCAGTTGCACTTCGGCAATACCCAGGGCTTTTCCGACTTCCCGTAGTGCACTTTTAAAACGGTAGGTGGTGACTGTGGCAGCCAACGCTGTGCGTTCCCGGCCGTACTTCTGATAGATATACTGAATCACTTCTTCGCGCCGCTCGTGCTCAAAGTCCACATCAATATCAGGCGGTTCGTTGCGTTCTTTGGAGATAAAGCGCTCGAACAATACCGAGATTTGCCGTGGGTCTACTGAGGTAATTTCCAGACAATAACAAACCACGGAGTTGGCCGCTGAACCTCGCCCCTGGTAGAGGATCTGTTGTTGTTTGGCAAACTGTACTATGTCGTAGATGGTCAAAAAGAAGTATTCATAGTGCATTTCTGTAATAAGGCGGAGTTCTTTAGCAATGGTGCGTTTAATGCCGAAGTAGTTATCAGGCCTTTGGGCAAATCGGACAGCCATTCCCCGAAGCACGCATTCTCTCAGATACTGGCGTGGAGTATAGCCTTTGGGTATCAGTTCTTCGGGATACTGGTATTTCAGTTCAGACGGGCTAAAGCTACATCTTTGTGCTATGTGAGTACTTGCTACTATCCACTGCTCCGGATACAAAGATTTGATTTTATCTAACGGGCGCAAAGCGCGTTCGGCGTTACTGAGTAAGTCCCGTCCTAATTGAGCAACCGGTATACCCTCTTTGATGGCGGTAACCACCTGTTGCAATGGCAAACGCTCCGCTTCGTGCATCAGAACGCCGCCACAGGCGGTGACAGGGATCTGATACTGTTCAGCCAGTTGTTTACAGTGCTGTATATAACGTTGTTCATTGGCGGTCAGGTGACGCTGTACCCCCAGCCACAGACGCTGCGGGTAGTGCCTGATTAACCACTTCGCCCAATGGTTATCCTGTTCTTTATCGCCTTGCGGTAACCAAATCACCAGGCAGTGCTGGCAGCTTTTCAGATCCCATTCTTCCAGTTGATATTCGCCTTTTTCTGAGCGTCTGCGGGCATTGGTAATGATACGGCAAAGTTCACTGTAAGCTTCTTTATGAGGGCAGAGCAGTACCAGTTTCAGATTTTGTTGAAAGCAGAAATAACTGCCAATGATAAGTTTAATGGCAAGCTGGTGTTTTTGTTGTTCGCTGTAGGCCCGCACAATACCTGCCACGGAGCATTCATCGGTAATGGCCAGTGCCTGATAATTTAAAAAATTGGCTCGCTGCATCAGTTCTTCCGGGTGGGACGCACCGGTCAGAAAAGAAAAATTGCTTTGACAAAATAGTTCAGCGTAATACATGGGCAATAACTCAACGCTTAAGCGAATACGCCATGCAGAAACCACCGCTGCTCAGCGGTGCGAAACACCCAGTACCACCTTCCCTGGGCAGAATGGGCGATAAAGTAGTCCCGGGTAATGGCATGATCATCCCACCAACCAGATACGATGCGCTCAGGCCCCTGTAATAGGCGGACTTTTTCGGTCAGTTTCCGGGGCTCAGATAGCAGGAAAAAAGGCCGGTTTGCCTGTAGTTTTGGTAATGGCGACAAGGCTTTTCCTGCGTTTTGGTAACGGTTAACTTGCTCCGGGCGAAAATCATTATGCAGTGAGATTTGTTGTACCAACTCTTGTCCCAGCTTAGCCTGTAACATAGCAATCAGCTGTGTCTGGGAGAGTGCGGTTTTTTTTCCGGAGAACAGATCATCTGCTCTCGGGGCTTTTAGGTGGGTGTTACCCGTTTCCAGTGATAAGGCGTATACCGGAGACTGCAATTGTACACTTTCCAGCTTCAGCTGCATCAGGGTTTGCCACACTTTAGCCCGATATTCTCCCTCAGCACTGTTTACTGTGACGGTTAAGCTGGCTTGTTCCCGCTGGTGCAGATTTAGTAAAAGTTCTTCGGTGACCTGATCCCGAATCAATAAAAAATCTTCTAATGCCTGAAGTAGTAACTGAATTGGCGGCAGCAGTATCTGGGTGTTATCTATTTCATACAACAATTCCAGGCGACGGTTAAAGCGCTTTTCAGGATGATAAAAGCTGATGCTATGATGCAGCTCCCCCAGCAGTCGGCCCATATAAGTGACTAACTGAATATCAAAGCGCCTGGCAATCTCACTCAGTGGCATGGCGGCTAAATCCCCTATCAGCCGGATGCCAACCCGTTTCAGGTTGTCCACCACCCTGGTAGGCAATTCACTGGCATCCAGGGGTTGAGCCAATACCTGTTGGTGCATTTGTTGGCGATCTTCACACACCTGATCCCATTGGCTTTGCGCTAATATTTTGGCGGCAAACGGGGTAGCACCCGTGGCGTAATGGTAGCGGATGTTATTTTTATCGAGTGTGCCTGAAATGGCTTGCCAGTAGTTGTCCAGGCCATCGTAAAAGCGCAACATATTGTGAATACGCAATAAAATGCCATCGGGTGGAAATAAACAAATATCCGAAGTAAGTTGGTACAAACTATCGCATAACTGTTTTATTTTATTGCTTTCAAGGTCAGAGTTATAAGGCTCTACATGTAAATCATGGCACAGGGCACAGGCGGTACCTAAGCCCATTCCCGGTTTAATGCCGGCTTTGCTGGCGAGCTCATTCAGTTGCCGGGTGCTATTGTCTTTAGCCTCCAGAATAATCACGGGTCTATGCTGTTCTGCTAAAAACTGACAGTCCATCTGCAGACGGGGAAAATGCAGATATAACCACAACTTTTTCATAATGACTCGTAACCGAATTAACTGGCGCGTTGCTTTGGAAACGGAATAATATTGTTATCGTTATTATGTTGTTCCGGTAA
The DNA here is from genome assembly GCF_055755215.1 of Planctobacterium sp. R6. Taxonomy (NCBI): domain Bacteria; kingdom Pseudomonadati; phylum Pseudomonadota; class Gammaproteobacteria; order Alteromonadales; family Alteromonadaceae; genus Planctobacterium; species Planctobacterium sp. R6. The sequence goes on along the minus strand of NZ_JBVTQY010000005.1, from coordinate 197,422 downwards.
TTGCAGAGCTGGCCAGAGTGCCTGCATATTTAGCTGGATATCCTGGTGTCGCCAACTGCCAATGCGCTTATTTACCTTGATGCGCAAACCTTGTGCTTGTGGTTGCAAAGACATAGACAAGGTAACAGGCAGGGACAACCCCTGAGTTTGTTGCTGGCGAAAAATAACCTGTACGGCATGACTTTGTTTTGCCGCCAGTTGTAATCGTTTTACCTGGTGTATTTCCAGATTCTGCAACCAGCTTAGTACGGTATGGCAGCAGTCGCTTTTCAGGCATTGCTCGGCTGCCCATAAAGCCTGTTGTTGGTCTCCCGGGCGGATCACTAATACCTGATTTAAATCAATGCCCAGTTCCGCCAACATTTCACCATTGATCTGTAAAGGCGGTGCAATGATCACCAGCAGGCGTTGTTGCCGGGCCTGGCGCTGCAAAATATAAGGCAAAAACAGGCGCAGTTCACCAATACCAATATCGGAGTGAATATCAATAACCCCCTGGGTCGGCAATCCGCCTTCCAGCCCCGCATCCAGTTCCGGGTAGCCAGACAGGCTGCCGCTGTCGGGCTCATTAATAGCTTTTCCCTGCCATATCAAATGCTTATTTTTAAGATAGCTAAGGATGTTGTTCACCGAAAATACCTGAAGACCTGAAATTTATACTGTATATAAATACAGTATATTTGTTGTCTGAAAACTTGCAAGTTTTGTTTTGGTGTTTGAGTAAAGATTGCTGTATCGGGTAAATAAAATTATGATGAGCGCCAAAATAAATTCGCTTATTTTTAAGTGGTAGTGGAATAAAATATACCCTGGTAACGTCTCACTGACAGATAACAGGGTATAACAATGAAATGGAGTTTGAGCATGTCTTATTTCACGCTTGCTAAGCGTCTGCTGGCTTTTGGGGTTTCAGTATTTGCTGCGTCTGCATTGGGCAGTGATTCCTTTTTTAGTGAAGTCGTCCCGACATTCTCCGCAAAGTATCAATATGTGGATGAGGCTGAAAACGGGCAGTCGCGTTTATACCTGGCATGGGGCGGCGAAATAGCCGGATATCAATTACCCGGAGCCCGAAACCGCGCCACGCTGGTTTGGGAAACCCCCGAACAAGCAACGCTATTGCATTTGACCATATCTGGTCGCTTAAACACCAATATTATTGCAAACCCTCACTTATCAGCAGATGAGCAGTCGATATACTACACGGCTAACCTCGCGCTTTCTGGCACAAGAGCGAGGGATGCCACTGACTGGTTGCATCGCTACGATATAAATACCGGCGAAACTTATGAGTATGCGATGCCGGAACTGTTTGACGACCAGGCTATCAATGCCAGCAGCGTCATGGCAGATGATTATCTGTACTTTTTATATGAAAAGCAGCTCTATCAGTTTGATGTTGAGGCTGGTACCTGGTCAGCGATCAATCTACCTCTGCCTGAGCGTTGCAGCGATACTTCAAGTTTTAATCCAGAACTACGTGTTGTGGATAGTCAACAAAGAGCCATTATTTTTTCTGCATGTGGGGCAGCGGTTATTGCTGTTAGTGCGGATGGCAGCAGCAATGAAATCATTCAGATGCCCATCAGGCCCCCACTAGACTACGCAGATTATATTACTACCTGGTGGGCACAAGGCGCGGCACTGTTAGCGCCTGCCAGCAAGGAAACTGAGGTGTTTTACTATGGCCGCTATGATGATAAATATTATTTATGGGATATTGCCTCGGCAGAAAAAAGTGTTGAGTCATTGTTTAGCCACTCTGACATAAAGCTTTTGGATACCAATCAGGTTTTCGCTGTTAGCAAAGATGGCCGCTATCTTGTTTATATCATCGACGAAATCCGGTTAAAAACCCATAAGAATGACAGTTCAGAATATTTTCGCGCGCCTTTTTTGGTTTACGATCGGGTGCGAAACCAGTACGCCTTTATTCGGTTTGCATCAGAGAATGGTCAATATAACAGGCTGAACTCCAATGCTGATTATAACCTCAAGTTTCTGGACATTAGCGCTAAAGATAATGAACTCCATGTCATCACGAAACACAATGATGAAAACAGTAACAGGCACTTTCTGATCAGTTTGGACGAGGTGTTCAACAATGAGTTTCCCACTGTTCGAGGGATTGCAATCAGTACCCCTGAGGATTTTTCGGCTGAAATAAGCAACATTGATTATGACGGTGAGCTCTTAAAGCTGCGCAGGGTTCACATGGAAAGTGGCGATGTACAGGAATATTATCTTAGCGGTGAGGCTTTTTCAGATGTCGGGATCACAACACCGGGTAATATTAATTATCAGTTTATCCCTTGCAAAGCAAACTTTCTTTGCAATGAGCAGGATATCGCCAATAGTGAAACTGTTTACATAGAAGATATTGCCACAGTGCCGGAATTTACTCTTGAAGTGCTGGCCGAGGGTGGTGATTTTGTTGGTTATAACGTGACATTAACCAATGAGAAAGAGCCGGGTACGGTGCAATTGGTTTATACAGATAATCGCACAGACAAGCTGAATATCGAGGAAACCAGTGTATTCATTTCTAAAGGGGTTTCGGAAGCATTAAACAGCAATATTATTTTGCAAAACTGTTTTGACAAAGGATATGGCTACACATTGGCATGCAGCAGCAATATCTCTTCCAGGCAAACTATTCTGATCCCTGAAAAAAATAATGGGCATATTATGCCATTCGCGGATGAGTCGGGATTTGCGATTCATTGGAAGCCTGTAACAGGAGGGCGCTATACCTTATCTCGTATTCTGGAAGGTGAAACCGAATCTATTCAATTGTTACAGGACTCCGATACGCTTTTTTATCACGATACTGAATACCCTGAAATTAGTGCCGAATATACTCTGATGTCTTGTGTAGCCAGTGGTTGCGTTAGTCAGGTTTTACATCGAACAGCTATTGATGAGGCTGATACTCACATAGAGTTTTTAAAAACCTCGCTAAAAAATCAGCTGTATTTTTCCGCAAATTTGCACGCTGATTTATTTAAGCTTATCAGAACTCTCAGTCGCTCAACCCAGGAACCTGTTACCGTATTTGAGTCAGACAGTGCGTCATTTTCCTTCATAGACGAGGATATTATTGACGGGGGTGAGTATCTTTATACCGTGCAGTCTTGTACACAAAATATCTGTACAGAAACTGCTTCTCTCAATGTTATTGGCGGGATTGAAGTACCAGACTATTTTAATCCTGACATACCTGGGCCACTGAGTAATTTTGAATTGCAAATGGGTTTTATGTCTTATCGCCTTTTATTTGAGTATGAACTCCCTTTTCGCGCTCCCACAAGTGAACTCAAGGGTTATGGTGTATCAGCGTTATATCGCCAGAAAAACAGTGAAAACTGGAAAAGTGGTAATACCGGGATTAATAATTTTACTTTGTACGGAAATAACAATGCCGGGGCCTATGTTGCAATCATGCCGTATTACACCAGTTTTTATGACGATGGTTTCTACCCTGAATACGGGCCTGCCAGTTATTACTCTTTGCCCGAAGTAGATGCTTCAACATTGCCTGTTAATGAGGATTTTAAACTCGACATTGATTTTTCCACGGCTCATAGCCCGCGTATTTATCTTACTGGCGATCCCTATGTGGATGTTTACCATCTCTGGGTAAAAGCACCACAAGATAGTGAATTTTCGTTGCTCTACACTCAGCGTATTAATGTCTTTAGTTTATACACAGGTGGCGACCTTTACTTTAATTTACCGGAAGAATTTCAGGTTCAGGGCACAGAATTTTATGTGCAAGGTTGCTCCAGAGCGTATGCAAAATGCAGTGAACAGCATACGGTTTACACACCTGAGTTGAGTGAACCAGAAACAGAATTGGTCGACTTTGATAATGTTCAGGTATCGGTTGCTGCACCTTTATTGGAGTGGACATCGCAAGGGCTAAACGTAACCGCACAGATTCATTCCGCAGCACAATTGACGAAAGTTAAGTTTTATCGAGTTGATAGCGGTGAAGTTATTCAGCAACAAGCCCAAAGCATTAATTATCGCGGTGAGCATAGTGATTTTTCCGACCTGAACATAGGTGACACACTGAGTTGGCAAACTCAATATTGTTTCGTTGCACTGGTGGAATTGATAGAACAGGAAGTCTGTTCGGCATTGAGTGATATTGCTGATTTTACACTGACAGAAGAGATGACGCGTCTGGCGCCATTTGCACCATTAGTTACTGATGTAATTAAGTTAACCAGTAGTCAAATGGCCAATATTAGCTTTAATGTCAATTTCAGCGATAGTGTGCAGCGTGCTGATATTGTGGCAACACCTACAGAGCTGGAGGTGTTACAGCGTTCGTCCACGGGGGAATATTCGGTAGTACACCAGATGTCATTGGTGTCTCCTGAATTAGGAGTTCAGGCGGTATCATTTGATATTGCAACCGGGCAGCATTTAAACCTTGTGGCCCGTGTATGTTCAGAACAGCAATGCAGTGAGCACAGCCAGGAAGTGAGTGTGGACCTGATTAATGACGTCAGTGGCGACACTATTCCGGAAGTTCCTGAGATAGTGACTTCCAAACCTTCCCCGGTTGTCAGTGACATATTGTTAAAAATAAACGCTGAGATGCCCGGTGTCGTTCATGAAATTGTGGTCAGTAACTCGGCTACTGATGCCAGTGAGCATGTCGTTTTAACTGCCAGCACAGCTGAGTCTGATTATGTGCTGAATGCGCTTGATTTCAATCAGACGCTCTATCTTTTTGTGCGAACCTGTAGCTATCTGGGGTGTAGTAACTACACCGCAGCGACGAGTCTGAACGCACTGAACAATATGTTAGTTACGTCTGAATACCACTTTGACAGTGAAGACAGCTTGTTACCTGAAGGTGGTAGCGTCATTGATATTGATGATAAAAAGGCCTTCGCAGGAGAGATTAACAGCGGTTACTTCTTGCCATTAGCGGCAGACACTGCTTTAGATTTTCAACTTTATTTACCGCTATACGTTTCTGAATTGCTCAGTGTTGCTATTGAAACACAGCATGTCAGCTCCGGCGAAAATACGGTTTATTTGCAAAACTTGTTCAGCATTGCCTATCGATACGGTGAAGAAGCTGAACTGCATTCCCCATTTTGGGACACTCCAATTTTATTTACAGATGGGTATGAGGAGTGGATTAACCTCAAAGTCGCGTTGAATGAAGACGGTTTACTCTCTTTGTATTACAACGAAGAGCTGCTCTCTGTTTCTGATCGTGGTTTGGATCTGAACATTTGGGAATACAGTAAAATTACCGTAAATACCGGGCATCATGTGTTGGGTAACTTTTCGATTACCGGCGCAGCTCCTGAATTAATGTCATTTGTCCCCTTTACGGCATCCGGGGGATGGATAACGGATGACAAGGTGCAGTTGCTTTTCCGTCATCCTGAATGGCGAAAATTTGAGTATTTGAATACTGCGATTAATCGGGTAAAACTCTGGCAGGTTAACACTGAGACGGGTGAATATGCTCATGTGTTTGATGGTGACCCGGTGCAGGCTGCATCTTTGTTAACCTCTCTACCTGCTTCTGACACTCTGAATCTGGTGTCGCGTTCCTGCATTGAAGATGTGTGCGCTCCGGCTTACTTCATGTCAGATGTGGCATCTGACTATACCTATATTCACCATGATTGGTCGGATATCCACACGGAATTATCAGCTGCGGGTGTCAATGTGCGATTTGCCATATTCAATGAACAATGGGAGTCGGCTCAAAGCTTTACGTTGTATCGCAACAAAGCCGGGAGTACCGAGCCAGAACTAATATTCAGTGATGACTTCGCGGCGCTTTACCCCCTGGCAGATGACGATTATTACTATACCTATAATGACACCTCGCCACCCGAAGAGAGTTATTACTATCAACTGGAAGTGTGTACTCCGTTAAATTGTGTCTGGGCACAATCCGAGCTGGTAATTACCTCTGAAACTTACGATATCGATGATGATGGAGTACCTGATATTGAAGATGCTTTTCCGTTTGACCCACACGAGTCCACGGATACAGATGGTGATGGAATCGGTGACAATAGCGATCCAGATATAGATAATGACGGCCTTAGCAATACCTTCGAGAACAGGTTGGGGCTGGACCCATACCAGGTAAATGACCTTGAGTCGGACGTTGATGGTGATGGTTACAATGAATTGATGGAAGTTTTGTCAGGGGCCGATCCCAATGATTACAGCAAAACGCCCCATGATTTTGGTTACTTTGAATCTTTTGAGCAGGCTAAATCTGCCCACCTGAGTTTCTTTGATTACTGGAATGAAGATGATTCCGTGTCGTTTGATAATTGGCATATAGAGCCGGAGACTGAAAGTCGGGTAAATGATGCCCAGCATGGTGAAAATGCTTATGTGTTCACGCCGTCTGAAAGGCAAGGAGAGACCACGTCCATTTATTATCGTGGCTATCTGGCTTCTGGGTATATCTGGTTTGCGTTAAAAGATGCCGAGCAGGTACCAGCTGTCAAAGTCGATAATCGGCATATCAGTTTCGATGAAGACAATCAAATAGCCCTATCCGATGGCTATACCATCTATATTTATAGGGTGGCTAACCAAAACGAAGCTACTTCTCAGGTAATCATCACCATTTCAGGTGAATGGTCTTCTCTCGATAGTGTGTACTTACCTGGTAGTGGAATATGCCAGAGAGCTGGACAGATAAATCAGCAAATAGATCTCAATTGCGATGGTCAGGCGGAATTTGCCGGCATATCGAATAATACAGACAGTGGTCATACTGAGCACCTGGACAAAGTAATTCGTCATAATACAGTGAATAAGGTAACGCTTAGTGAGTCTTCCGGGCTGATACCTATTTCGGGAGATTTTGATGGTGACGGAATTACGGACTTTGGTTTCAGAAACCCATCGACAAAGCACTATGTTTTCCGCCGTTCATCCGATAACGATGTCTTAAGTGGTCAATTCGGATTACAGGAGGGGGATATTTTGGTTATTGGCGATTACGATGGCGATGGAAAGTCAGATTTAGCCTTGCGTCGTCCCTGGAATACTACCTGGTATATTAAACCCTCCTCCTATCATGGCATAGAGCGCATCAGGTTTGGTCTTGATCCAGAGGATATCCCGGTGCAAGGCGATTATGATGGCGATGGTAAAACAGATCTGGCAGTAGCCAGACTGAAAAACCAAATGTGGTATGTTAAATATTCTTCTGACGACAGCATAGGTCGGATACCAATGACAATGAATGCCGGTGATATCCCGATCACTGCTGATGTGGATGGCGATGGTAAATCGGATCTCATCATCCGCAGACCAGAAACCTTTACCTGGTGGATAAAGCGCTCCAGCGATGGGCAGGAAGAGACGGTTACTTTTGGCAAGCGTAAGTCTGATATTCCGGTGGTTAACGATTATGATGGTGATGGCAAAGCGGATCTGGCAGTGCGTCGCGATTCCAATCATCATTTTTATGTGTTGCGCTCTTCCGATGGGCAATTAGGGCGATATCCATTCGCGAACGTGGACCGGTTTATTCCACTTGCGGCACCCATTCAGATGAGAATGCAATTTGCAGCCGGTGACTGGTCGTTCATCGAACAAGATTAGTTTCCCAATGCCGATTAGTCTAAAAGCCTGTTTTCAGACAGGCTTTTTTGTAGACTAAGGGCATTATCATTACTTACGTGAGAGTGTGAATATGCAATATTGGCTGTTTAAAACTGAACCGGATGCTTTCAGCATTGATGATTTAGCGGCGCGTCCCAATCAGACGGAACCCTGGGATGGGGTGCGAAATTATCAGGCCCGCAATTTTTTAAGGGATGACATTAAGCTGGGCGACCAGGTGTTTATGTACCATTCCAGCTGCAAGCACGTGGGAATTGTGGGCATGGCGGAAGTGGTGAAAGAGGGGTATGTGGATGGCACCCAGTTCGACCCGGAAGCCAAATACTATGATCCCAAAGCCAGAACCGATAATCCTCGCTGGTATCGGGTGGATATCAAGTTCAAACAGCAATACGACCAGCTCCTGTCACTGGCTGAGATAAAAGCCATGCCGGAAATTCAGGAGCTGGCTTTAGTTAAAAAAGGCGCGCGCTTGTCAGTAATGCCGGTACCTGAACAGGAAGCGCAGGCATTACTGAAAAAGCTGGAAGGATAACAAGCGAATTTATTCAGCCCGCTTCGGTTTTTTCCGCAGGCTCTGCTTTAGACGTAGGGTTCATAAAGTGGTTGATGATGTTGGTGCAGGCGATCACAAAGCTGCCAACATCATTTTTAACCCAGGGAACCCGCACTTCGGAAGGCATTTCTGAAATAAACTTTCTGATATCGTCCAGGGTTTTTCCGTCGCTGGTAAGGTTGCGTTTCAGGGCTTCTTCAACCGTTGAGCCATGTTCACAACATTGCATGACTACCGACTCAAAACACTTAAAGATGGCTGCTGTTTTTTCATATTGCTCGCCCTTGATCAGTCCGCGTTTTTGCGCAGAATCCAGCTGGCTGCTGAGCATCTTTTGGATTTGCGCTGCCAGAGAGTCTACGGTTACCAGTGCAAATTTGGATTTGTTTTCGGCGGTACGAGCCAGATATCGAAATTCTCTGAGTTCTTTTGCCATGGTTTGATTTTTCACAACAAAATAAATCAGGAACATCACCATAAACATGATTATGGAGACAGCTGCTATCATTTTTATTTACCTTTGACGCTAACATTAGGGTGATACAATTTTCATCGTATCGCCCTGAATTCTAATTAAACTGAACGGAAACTCAACCAGACTTACTGATTTTTGCCAAGTTGCGTTGTTATGAAGCGTTCAATGTTGGTTTCCAGCGTTGTCAGTGGTACAGAGCCATGCTCCAGGACAGCCTTGTGAAATTCACGCACATCAAACTTATCACCCAGTCTGTCTTCTGCTGATCCTCTTAAGCGCTTTATGGTTAGCTCTCCAATTTTGTAAGACAGGGCCTGAGCCGGCCAGGTAATGTAGCGGTCCACTTCGGTACGCACATTGTGCTCTGATAAAGCGGTATTCTCCAACATGTAGTTCACCGCTTGCTGACGGGTCCAGCCTTTGGTGTGAATGCCGGTATCCACTACCAGTCGGGTAGCGCGCCACATCTCATAACTCAAACGACCAAACTCATCATACAGGGTCTCGTAAAAATCCACTTCTTTGCCCAGGTACTCTGAATACAGGCCCCAACCCTCACCAAATGCTGAAATATAGGTGTAGCGTCTGACATTGGGTAAATCCTCCAGCTCCTGTGACAACGCAATTTGCAGGTGATGACCCGGCACGGCTTCGTGCAATGTCAGTGCCGGCAGCGCATACAGTGGGCGCTTATCCAGTGCATAGGTGTTTACCCAGTAATAACCCGGTTCGGTATCATTGGAGGGGGATATGTAGCGCCCGGTGGTATAATTCGGCGCGATATTTTCCGGCACCGGAGCCACACCATAAGGGGTTCTGGGCAAGTAGGAAAACAGCTTAGGCAGTTTGGCATCAATGCGTTTGGACAAATAGGCAGCATAACGCAGAAGTTCATCTTCGGTTTTGGCGTAAAACTGCGGATCTGTTCTCAGGAAGTGAATAAAGTCGGCCAGTTCACCTTCGTATTCCAGGGCTGCAATAACCTGCTGCATTTCATCGCGAATGCGTTTTACTTCACTCAATCCCAGCTGGTGGATTTCATCAGCCGTCAGATTCGTTGTCGTGTAATACGCCGCACGATTTTGATAATAAGCGTCACCATCGGGCCAGCTGATTGCCCCTAAGGTTTGTTTAGCGCCAGGCAGGTATTGTTCATTGAGAAAAACATGCAGCTTTTGATAGGCCACAATCACCTTGTTGGAGATCACCTGTTGCGCTTCTTTTTGCAAGGCCAGCCATTGTGCATTATCCAAAAAGGCTACGGACTCTTTCGCAAAAGGCTTGTAGTAAAGGCTTTCGGTTGGGTTCTCATGAATAAAGTTTTTTACCAACTGAGGTACGATATCCAGCACTTCTCTGGGCTGAGTCATTCCGGATTTAAGGCCCGCTTTTAACCAGTGAGTTTGTTGTTCAAAGTAGCGGGGAAAATCGCTGAGCCGTTGCAGATAAAATTCAAAGTCCGCAGCGCTGTTAAATTTATGGGTATTGGGCAAAAATGCCAAACTACTGTAAAAGCCAGATTCAGAAGTAAAGGGCAAATAATGCCCATTAAAACGATATTCATCGATGTGATTTTGCAGGCGCAATGTCTGAATGGAGTGGGATATCTGGGCTGATACATCCAGTTGCGCCTTATCTATTGCGTTTAACTGTTGCATGAATTGCAAGGCTTGCTGTTGTTGCCTGGCCAGGTTTTCCGGGGAGAGATCCGCCAGCTGACCGGTTTCCTGCTCTACGCCAAATCGGGTGGCCATTACCGGACTATTTTGCAGTTCCCATGTCCAGATAGTCTCTAATAATTTATCCAGTTTATCTTGTTCCGCAGCAAAGCTGCTGCCACCGAGTAGTAGCAGGATTAACAGTAGATGTTTCATTGTTATTATTTGGTTAATTTGCAGATGGCCTAGTGTAAGCCACCTGCCGCGAAATACCAATTCAGCGTGAAGGAATTAGTTTTTTGGGGTGTAAATCGGAGAGGGAAAGGGCGTAACCTTATCGCCCAGGTCAGTGATTTTGGCGGTTCCCTGTTTGTTGACTTCATCAATTTTTAATACGCTGTGCAGCGGAATGTAAGTGCGATTTACATTGGCGTACTCTGATTTTAACTTTTCATGGCTGGGATCCACTACCAGACTGGTGTGATTGTCCCAGACAAAGTCACCGATTTCGATAAAACCAAATAAGCTGCCCTGAGTTAATTCACGAACATAAAGCTCGTAACGTTCATTGTTGGCAATAAACTGAATTCGGTATAATGGTTGTTTTTCGCTCATATTCTCCGCCCGACCTGTGAGGTCGTGCAATCAGTGCTGTAAATTAAGGTTAGCCTGGAAATGGCGCTAATTTTGAACTTTTCAAGAGATCATCACGAAGAAAACAGCTTTTTCCAGATACCACTTTTTTCCGGTTTATTATTGATGATGGTGGCTCGCCACAACTGCTCCAAAGCATGTCGGGCCGAGGTGCTGAAATCGGGTTTCAGAACTTGCAGGCTGGGAGACATCAGGACTTTCGCAATGTTATCGGTAGGGTGAGACAGTTGCCACAAGCCCAGGAGCATTGCATAACTGCGTACGATGAGCGCAGCGGCTTCTTCTTCTTCCAGCGTAGGCAGCATGGCCGAAATGGATCGGGCTGCGGCTTTTGTGGCTTTGGCCTGTTCATTTTTGTGGGCCAGCAGCACTTTGTAATCGACATTCTGTTCGATCACGCTGGTGCTCATACAGGCTAATTGCATGAATACCGGGTTCTCTTCCATGTAGGCACAGCCCGTGTCTAATAACGTCAGCATAATAGATTCATCAAGCTGACCGTATTTGTGAAAGGTTTTCAGCCAGTTGAGGTGATACTCTTCCAGAATTGCGAGAAAAATTTCTTCTTTGCTGCGGAAATACAGATACAGCGTTCCTTTGGCTACCCCCGCATCTTTACCAATTTGCGCGGTAGTGGGTAAGACGCCGGGGTTGTTTTGATACAGATTTATCGCCGATGCCAGTATGGCCTTGCGTCTGACTTCTTTTTCTTTTGCTCCGCGAGCACGCTTAAATTCTGTCATATAAACCTTCTAGGCGGCCAGTGGCCCTAATAACGCCTCTGTGGCTAATTCCAGTTCATCCGTGGCACCCGCCAGGATTCCGGTTACCGCAAAACCCTGCACGTAATTACAAAGTTGTAATGCCGTGGCTTCAATATTGATATCTGCGCGCACCTGTTGGTGCTCGATGGCGCGCTCAAGGCAGCCAATAAAGCCAATTTCAAGCTGGTCGATATAGTGCCGGCCAATACTTTTGACTTGCTTGTCATCAAAACCTAACTCTGTCACTGTATTGACCAACAGGCAACCTTTGCCTTTCACCAGCGCGATATACTGCTTGAAGAAGGCCGTAATAGAAACCAGTCCCTTGTTGTTCTCCAGATGACTGATGGCCTGATGCAGTACCGTTTTTTGATAGTGCTCCAGCACCTGATAAAGGAACTGTTGCTTGGAGCCAAATTCCAGATAAAAGCCGCGTCGGTTAAAGCCGGTGCGCGCTATGATTTCATCCATGACCGCGCCATTAAAGCCATGCTCCAGAAATATCTGGATGGCCTCTGTTAATACTTCGTCGACATTATATTGTGGTCTTCTCGCCATTTGTCGTTTCCTGGAAGGGCCTGTTGACCTTTCTAATATGATTTTTGTTCTATACAAACGCGTTTTAATTGTGCAACAGCGCTACAGGCATAAAAGACCTGTGACAAAATCGGCAGGTCCTAAGAACAGCTGTTCTCTAAGGATAAATTATCAACAATGACTGTCAAGCTGGAAAAAGATAAACTTATGCCATAATGTAGGAACCAGGGAGTTCCTGTATAACAAGGTCTGACAGGCCAGAAAAATAACCGTTTCTTGAAAGAATAAACCTCTATGAAAAAACTAAGATTTACACTCTATCTGTTACTGGGTTCGCTGCTGAGCGCCCCGGGTCATGCGGAAATGTTGCAGGCTGATGAAGATCGCATAAAAGCCCATTTACGCTTTTTATCTCACGATTTGCTGGAAGGCCGCGATACCGGTTCAAAAGGGTTAGAAATTGCCTCCTTATATATTGCCTCGCAATTTGAACAATATGGTTTGCAACCCGCCGGTGATAACGGCTCTTACATGCAGCGGGTGACATTCCGCCAGTCATTTCTGGATCAGGACTCGCCCAGGTTTCTGCTGAACAAAGGTGGCGAAACTACGGAACTAAAGTATCCCAAGGAATTTCTGGTCAGCCCAAGTTCAACCTCTGAAGTGGCTGAGGTTACCGGTGACCTGGTGTTTGTGGGCTACGGCATTATTGCGCCAGAGCTGAATCACAACGACTATGCCGATATTGATGTAAAAGACAAAATTGTGGTGATGCTGTCCGGCAAGCCTCAGTCTTTCCCCAGCGAGGAAGGGGCACACTTTGCATCCGGTTATCAGAAAGGCAAATACGCTGCAGAAAACGGCGCTAAGGGCACCATAGTGATCCCCACGCCGCGCAGTGAAAAGGCCCGACCTTATGAGCGCTCCCTGAGTTACATCCACGTGCCCAGAGTGCGTTGGTTGAAAGACGATGGCACACCCGCCAATACCTTTGCAGAGCTTAAAAATGGGGCTTCACTGAGCCCGGATACAGCCAAAATGTTATTTGCCGATGAGCAGATGACGCTTGACGATATCTATGCTGAGCTGGAAGAAGACAAGTCGCCTAAAGCCTTCGCTATGAAATCCAGTATCGCGCTGAGCAAGAAAAGCGAATTCAAAGAGATCACCAGCCCGAATGTGGTGGCCATCTTACCGGGCAGTGATCCGACATTAGCCGCTGAGTACGTTTCGTTTTCGGCCCATCACGATCACATTGGTATTGCTAAAACGGTTGAAGAAGACAAAATCAACAACGGCGCCCTGGACAACGCCAGTGGTACAGCCGTACTGCTGGAAACCGCCCGTCTGTTGACGCAGGCACCGGCACCCAAGCGTTCTATCCTGTTTGTAGCGGTCACCGGTGAAGAGAAAGGCCTGTTGGGCTCAGACTATTATGCGCAAAACCCCACAGTACCCATCGAATCTATCGTGGCTAATGTCAATCTGGATATGCCGGTACTGACCTATGAATTTGCTGATGTTATTGCTTTTGGTGCGGAGCACAGCAGTCTGAAAGCCTCAGTGACCGCTGCTGCCGAATATCACGATCTGACGTTGGGACCGGATCCTATGCCGGATCAGGCGATTTTTACCCGTTCGGATCACTACAGCTTTGTAAAGCAAGGTGTGCCCTCGGTATTTGTTATCCCTGGCTGGACCGCAGTTGATCCCGAAGTGGACGGCGGCAAGAAATTCGGGGAGTTCTTTGGTAAGTGTTATCACAAGCCCTGCGATGAGTACTCGGACGAGTTTAACTGGAAAGCGGCAGTTAAGTTTGCCGAAGTGAACATCCAGATCGGCCAGACCATTGCAAATCAGGACAATAAACCCACCTGGAATGCCGACAGCTTCTTTGGTAATACCTTTGGTCGTTAATCAAGGTAGAGGGCATTAAGCACATAAAAAGGGCTGCAATTGCAGCCCTTTTTGGTGATTTCAGGATGGTATCCGGTTAGCCAAAAAAGCGTTCCCGCATAAACTTCCACTGCGCACCAAAGCCATCAGTCGGTCTGGCACTAAATTCTGAACGCACAAATTGGTTGATGCGGCCATCTACGTAACAGATGAGAATATTGGCGATCAAGGTTTCATCAGCGGGCAGGGCTTTGCCTTCGCGCAATTTGCGCTCCCTCAGTATTTGTCGCAATTGGGTTTCCAGGCGTTCAAACAATTGCGCGATGCGGGTGCGTAAACGCTCCTGTTCGCCTTGCAAGGCATCGCCATTTAAAATTCGGGTAATCCCGGGATTTTTCTCAGCGAAGCCCAGAATAAGATGCAGGATAAGCTGGCAGCGACTTCCGGTATCTTTTTCTTCATCAACGATTTTATTGATGCGGCTAAACAAGGTTTCTTCAATAAACTCTATTAACCCTTCAAACATCCGCGCTTTGCTGGGAAAGTGACGATACAACGCGGCCTCAGAAACACCGACTTTTTCGGCTAACTTGGCGGTTGTGATGCGTTGCCCATGGTGGGTTTCTAACATGACGGCGAGTGATTGTAATATTTGCGCTTTGCGATTGTTCTTACGAGTAGCTGGCATAGTAATAACCTGGAATAAATCGTGTCCCTGAATTAATGTGTGCCAGACGAGCCAAAGCCCCCCTGACCCCGTTCGCTTTCTGTAAATTCTTCAACAACTTCAAACTGCGCCTGAATCACCGGCAGAATAACCAGTTGCGCAATGCGTTCGCCAGGCTTTATTTCCTGACTTTGCTGACCCCGATTCCAGACCGACACCATAAGCTGTCCCTGGTAATCAGAATCAATCAGACCGACTAAATTGCCCAGCACCAGACCTTTTTTATGGCCCAGTCCGGAACGCGGTAAAATGGTGGCGCACAACCCCGGATCACCGATGTACATAGCCAGTCCGGTGGGAATGAGTTCGGTTTGCCCAGGCGCTAATGTCAGTGGAGCGTCCAGACAGGCTCGCAGGTCCATACCGGCCGATCCTGGTGTCGCGTATTCCGGAAGTGGAAACTCGTTTCCCAGTCTGGGATCTAAAATTTTAAGGTCAATCTTGTGCATGTTATTGTTTTTTCTGGTGATACTGTTGTGTAATTGATGCCATCAATTGCATCGCAATTTGGCTCTTACTGGCTTTATCCAATTGTTTTTCACCGTTGGCCCAGTAGAGGGTCAGGGCGTTTTGCTCGCTGTTAAAGCCGATATCCTGGCGTGAAACATCATTGGCTGCAATTAAATCCAGCTTTTTGCGAGCCAGTTTATCTTTGGCATATTGTGCAACATTTTGAGTTTCTGCGGCGAAGCCTACGGTAAAAGGTGGCCTGGGGAGAGCCGCGACAGATGCCAGTATATCGGGATTCTTAACAAAAGTAAGTGTTAACTCAGTATTGCTCTTTTTGATTTTTTGATCAACTACCTGGCTGGGTCGATAATCGGCGACAGCGGCACAGCCAATAAAGATATCACAGTCCTGGGTTTCGGCCATAACGGCAGCGAGCATCTCTTCTGCGGTGGTTACCTTTTGCAGTGTTACACCTGATGGGGGAGGCAGATTAACCGGTCCGGAAACCAGCACGACAGAGGCGCCCATCTGCTGAGCTGCCGAAGCGACAGCATAACCCATCTTGCCAGAACTGTGGTTGCTCATGTAACGCACCGGATCGATGTGTTCCCGCGTTGGTCCGGCGGTGATAACAACTTTGACCCCTTGCAGCAATCCTTGCGCCGGCAGCTCGTCTAACCGATCCGCAATGTCCTGAGGTTCCGGCATGCGTCCGGGTCCCACATCGCCACAGGCCTGTTCACCCTGATCGGGGGCAATAATAGTGACGCCACGACGGCCGAGTATTGCCAGATTGTCCTGAGTCGCTGTGGCGTGCCACATTTGTTGATTCATGGCTGGGGCAATGTGGACAGGGGCGGTAGTTGCCAGTACCAGAGTGGTTAACAGATCGTCTGCCAGGCCGTGGGCCAGTTTCGCAATGGTATTGGCCGTGGCCGGTGCAATGATCAGCAGGTCGGCCCATTTGGCCAGCTCAATATGACCCATTGCGGCTTCTGCCGCGGGGTCCAGCAAATCGTCGGAAACGCTGTTGCCAGAAACCGCCTGAAGCGATAAAGGGGAGACAAATTCTTTCGCTGACTGGGTTAATACAACCCGTACATTAGCACCTTTAGCCTTCAATTTTCGAACTAAGTCGGGGGTTTTGTAGGCGGCAATACCCCCGGTTACGCCCAATAAGATATTGGTGTTGAGCAAGGATCCCATAGCAGAAATACTATTGTTCTTTTTCGACTAATTATGTAGATTACCATGAAAGCAGAGGAACTGCTTTGATAATAATTATTATTCATCGGTAACCCGTACTATTTTTCATAATAATTAGCACTAACACTACATGGAATGTATCTATGAAAATGTCACAATGGCCAGAGGCCGAAAGACCCCGTGAAAAACTGCTCAATCTGGGCCCTCAATCGCTTTCTGACGCGGAGCTCTTAGCTATTTTTTTGCGCACCGGGATTCCCGGTTTTAATGCAGTGGATTTGGCCAGGCAATTATTAGCCGAGTTTGGTTCATTAAAAAGGTTGATGGCAGCCAGTCACCCGCATTTTTGTCAGGCTAAGGGATTGGGTACCGCTAAATTTGTGCAGTTGCAGGCAGTACTGGAGTTATCACGCCGTTATTTTGAATCTGATCCGGAGCAAAAACCGCAGTTTACTTCGTCTGCTTATACCATGGACTTTATCAGCCGTCGTATGACCCATTACACCCAGGAGGTTTTTGCTATTCTGTTGCTGGATTCACAGCATCAGTTTTTGCATTTTCAGCCGGTATTTTTTGGTACTATTAATGCCGCGCCGGTCTATCCCAGGGAATTGGTGAAACTGGCTATCGCTCACAACGCCGCGGCGGTAATTTTGGCACACAATCACCCGTCCGGTATTTCAGAGCCCAGTAGCGCAGACCGGCAAATTACGCAACGTATCGTTGACGCCATGGCATTGCTGGATATTCGGGTATTAGACCATATTGTGGTGGGCGACGGGCGTCATACCTCGATGGCAGAGCGCGGAATGTTATAACGGTTAAATACAGCCTAAAGTGCTGAAAATAGCCCTTTATACTAACTTTTACTTGAATCTGGCGTTTTTATACTGTATAAAGTGCGCCCTCTTGTATGAGCATCTTCTGACCAGCGGCTGAATGTCGGATATATGAGGTCGGGTAAAGTAAGTAATTTTTGGAGACAACAACAATGTCCAGAGTATGTCAAGTTACTGGCAAACGCCCTGCGGTAGGTAACAACCGTTCTCACGCGAACAACGCAACGCGTCGTCGCTTTTTGCCAAATCTACAATCTCACCGTTTTTGGGTTGAGTCTGAAAACCGTTTCGTTAAACTGCGTGTTTCTACTAAAGGCATGCGTATTATCGATAAAAAAGGCATCGATTCAGTATTAACTGAAATGCGTGCTCGCGGCGAAAAAGTTTAAGGAGTCTGAGTAATGCGCGATAAAATCAAATTAGTATCTACAGCTAACACAGGCTATTACTACACGACAGACAAAAACAAGCGTAACATGCCGGGCAAAATGGAAATCAAAAAGTATGATCCAGTTGTTCGCAAACACGTGCTTTTTAAGGAAGCAAAGATTAAGTAATCTTTTTGGTTTTTGTCTCCCGAAAAACCCGGTTTAAGCCGGGTTTTTTGCGTTATCCTGCTGAAAAACTTCTCTTTTTCTGTGCAGGCGCTACACTGCCTGTAAATGCAAACGAATAACCTCCGCTATGCTTAGACTCAGTCAACGGGCCTGGAACAATGTAGTGATCCTGGCGATGTTGTTTATGGTGTACCTGTTTACACTCAGCAACGACATGATCAATGAAGGCGAGCAGCCCTCAAACGAGGTCATTCCGGTGTTTCCAGCCTACAGCGTAATAATGAGTCTCGATTTCGGGTTTGTCCGACTGGAGCGTATTGGACAGGACTGGCGCGTTAAGGGGGCAGAGGATATTGCTATCAATAGCCTTGTACCACTATCAGAGCAATGGTCGATGCTGGAAGTGCAGCAAACCAATGTTGCACCTGAGCAAGCGCCTTACATCGTATCTGTGTTATTAGCAGGTGAAGACAAAAAGCGTGTATTTCAGCTTTACTCCGTGGCTAACGGTACCTTGCTGCAGTCTGACGGACGGTTTTATCTGGCGCAAGACGTGGCAACAGACAAGCTTTTTCCGGTTGACCGTATTCCAGCCTTATAACTCTATTCCCCAGTTTTTAAGCCATTGTCTTAGCGTTAACAAAAACACGCTTAACAGTCCTATTAATAAGGCTATTTTAAACAGGCGGTTAGCGCTATGGTCACGGCACAACCAAATTGCCAGCAAAGCGTAAAACAGCAGTTCTGTAATCAGTTTTATGCTTACCAGTAGCGCAATGGGGTATTGTGGGTAGCGGATGACGTATTCAAAGGCCAGATGCCAGACACCTTGCCACATAAGCCAGATGGCCAGGGCATGCGACAGGCGTTTGTGTAGTTGGCCCGCCTGATAGCGAGCCTCTGACGGTTTCACTTCTGGCAAGCCGGGCAATACACCGAGCTGCGATTAGACAAGCGAACTTCTTTTAACGTCGTTTCACACTGCGGGCAAGGTTCGCCTTTGCGACCATAAACTAACAACTGCTGGGCAAAATACCCGGGTTTACCATCTCCGCCAACAAAGTCTCTTAACGTCGTTCCACCCTGAGTAATGGAGCGTTGTAATATATGCTTTGCCGCATCGACAAAAAGGCTGTATTTACTTTTTGAGACTTTTCCTGCGGGTTTGTTAGGGTGAATACCGGCGGTGAATAAGGCTTCTGTGGCATAGATATTACCGATGCCTGTGACCACTTTTTGATCCATCACAAACTGTTTAACCGCCACGGATTTGGCACGGGACTTGTGCCACAGATAATCGCCGTTAAAGGCCTCTGACAGGGGCTCTGGCCCCAGGTGACTCAGTAGTTTGTGTTCTGCTGGTGGCGTATCCAGCCACAGTATGCAACCAAAGCGGCGCGGATCTGAGTAGCGCAGTATCTGCCCATCTGCAAAAGCGATATCCAGATGATCGTGTTTGAGTATGGCGTCAGATTGACTGGTGATCCGCAAGCTGCCAGACATCCCCAGATGTATCAGCAACGCCTGTTGCGGATTATTATCCAAAAACAACAACAAATACTTTGCCCGCCGTTCGATGGCCGTGACGGTTTTGCTCTGTAAGCATATCCGGATATTATCCGGAACAGGCCAGCGCAGCGACGCCTGACGCACAATAACATCAGTTATCTTGCTGTTCAGAATGTGAGGCGATATGCCGCGTTTTGTCGTTTCGACTTCCGGAAGCTCTGGCATAAACTGGCTTATTCTTCGCTGTGGAACTTCTGATACAGGGCGTCCTGTACGATGGGATGGCAAAATTCATCAACCTTGCCGCGATGCAGAGCCACTTCTTTCACCAGGGTGGATGAGATAAAAGAGTTTTCTTCAGCCGGGGTCAAAAACACGCTTTCCAGATTGCGATTTAAGCGACGATTCATATTGGCCAACTGAAATTCGTATTCAAAGTCGGAAACTGCCCGTAGCCCCCGGATAAGTACGTTGGCATTTTGTTCTTTGGCAAAGTCCGCCAGCAGTCCCTGGAAGCCCACAACGTTGACGTTGCCCAGGTGTGCGGTGACTTTTTGCGCTAACTCTACCCGCTCAGTTAAGCTGAATAAGGGCTTTTTGCTGGGATTTGACGCAATGGCTACCGTGACTCGGGAAAAGAGTTTGGCAGCGCGCTCGATGAGGTCGGCATGACCATTGGTGATGGGGTCAAAAGTGCCGGGATAAAGTGCAGCTGTTTTCATAGGGTCTCTACCGTTATCCTTAAATGTCTAGCTTAGCCTGATTGCTGACAGATGTGAAAGATTTCAAATTTAGCCATCAGCGAAAAATTTACCAGCGGTAAAAGGCGCTCAGGCGGTTGTAGTTTTCACCAAAGGCATCGCGGCCAACAGTACCATCCAGACCCCAGAAACCATATTGCGTGGCAAAGCTGTAACGGGCATTCATCTGGAAGGTGTCAGACAATCCTGCGGTGTTTTCGATACTTTGGTGGGTCAGTTTGATGGCTAACTGTTGATCATCAAACAGTTCCCAGTCCATCATGACATGATGAGTAAGTGCCTCTGGACTGATGCTGGTGCCAAATTCATCGGCACTCCAGTGGCCTAACAGCACGTTTTTGTTGCTATAACCCTGTTCGTAGAAAGCCGACTGATACCAGCCCGAATCCCGGTCGGTAATTTCGTAGCGCAACGACATGGTTTCAAACAATACCGGCATAAATACCCCCAGGGAAATGGCGTTGCCTGTATCATCGGCCCCACTGAGGGCATCCCGCTGATACTGGGCAAGTTCGGCGTAAACCGACAGAGGCATTTCTAAGCCGATATTCCATTTCGCACTCAGTGCCGTTTGCCCGTAGCCCTGTTCGTTGTTGTCTTGTGCGTTATCTTCTAATGACGAGGGGGTAAACAGTCCCTTAAGACCGATGCCAAAGCCACCGTCCCGGTTGCCTCCGCCAAAGTAATAGGTGCGTGTCAGTCCGATGGACAGCCGTTCCACAGGGCTGAAACTGAAATGCATGCCGGTCAGCTCAGGTTTACCGGCGGTTATCAATCCCTGACTATTAACGTTAGTTCGCTCATCAAATTTGGCATAAAAAAGTTCGTAGCGAATATTAAAATCTGTTATCCCGCTAGAATTACTGAGGGTGACTGATGGCGGATTTTCTGCATGTGTGCTTAACAACATTGCAGAATCCTGCATGGGCGACAGCCAATGATCGCGAAAACCCATGTCCAGTTGCAGGTATTCATTGCCCAGACTCAGATGGGTATTAGTGGCCGCCTTGCCGCTTTCATCGTTATAGCTCGCTCCGGCCGCTAAATAAATATAGGGATTGAAAAAGATGTGCCCGGCAGCTGAGACTTCCACATTGGTATTGTGTTGCACGCCCCGGTTGTTTTCCTGATGTCGGGTGTTTTCATCGCTCACCGACAAAGCCAGCGCTCTGTGGGTATTGGCCATGGTTTCGGTATAACGTTCCAGATAAGCCGTCAGACGACTGTGTAAAACCGGGTGATAGTCCCGAATGGTTTCTAATCGGCTCAGTAATTCAGTGGCTTTATAAGGTCTGGTGAGTGGTGTATCACCGGTCATTGCCATCAGCTTTTCAATTTGTAGCTCCACTTCCGGTGCCAGATTGATTGGCAGGTACGGTGATACGCCTTTGGCCAATACCTGGCCGTTCAAACTCAATAAAATCAGGAAAGTTAACCGCTTCACGTTTCATCCTCTGGGTGCAATGCGCCGCCAATTCTAACAGGAAGTACTCAGGGTTAAAGTGCTATCATCATTTGGGCGACATTTCTGACTTTTCTCCACCCCGGTGAATTGCTATTCTTACCGGTTCCGGCAAGGCTGAACCTTGTGTTTTTCGGCGGGGACTTTCCCTTCGATTTATTAACTGGCGAGTAACGAGTGCGTAGAATAATCACCTTTGGAACCTATGACGTTTTTCATGTTGGTCACGTTAAATTATTAAAACGGGCCAGATTACAGGGGGATTATTTAATTGTCGGGGTGTCCTCCGATGAACTCAACTTCAGTAAAAAAGGTCGTAATCCGGTGTATTCACTGGACAATCGCATGGAAATCATTGGGTCCTTAAAGTTTGTCGACGAAGTCTTTGTGGAGCACTCCCTGGAGGCAAAGCGCCAGTACATCCTGGAGACCAAAGCGGATGTACTAGTGATGGGGGATGACTGGGTAGGCCGGTTTGATGAGTTTAAAGATATTTGTGAGGTGGTGTATCTGCCGCGTACGCCATCGGTTTCCACCACTGAGATCATCGAAGTGATTAAGGAGATTGAGTAATGCGGCGATTTCTCATGTATATCTCCGAAAACTATGCATTTGAAATTTTACGACCACTACAGGCAGAGATAAAAAAACGTGGATTTCAGGTGGCCTGGTTTGTAGAGGGGGATCATGTCAATCTGAGCTATTTTGCTGAAGATGAAACCCTGCTACCCGATGTGCCGGCGGTCAAAGCGTTTAATCCCGATGCGGTGTATATTCCCGGAAATCTGGTGCCAGACTTTATCCCCGGTCTGAAAGTGCAGTTGTTTCACGGCTTTGAGTGGAAGAAAAAGGGCCATTTTCGCATTCGCGGCATGTTTGATCTCTATTGCACTCAGGGACCATTGTTTACCAAAAAATTTAATGAACTAGCGCAACCACATCGCCATTTTGATGTAATAGAAACCGGCTGGCCCAAGATAGATAGCTTGTTTAACGCTAAACCTTATCACTGGCCTGAGCGAGACCAAAGACCGGTAATTTTGTTCGCACCTACTTTTTCCCCAGCCTTAACCAGCGCTCCGGCATTGTTTGAGCAAATTAAAGCATTGTCGGAAACCGGACAGTGGCAATGGTTGGTAAAGTTTCATCCCAAAATGGATGCACACTGGCAACAACAATATCGGGACATTGAAAACGCCAATTTAAACGTGGTGGAAACACAGGAAATTGCCGGTCTGCTGCAATGTGCTGATGTTATGGTATCCGATACGTCATCTATTATTACCGAGTTTGCTCTGCTCAATAAGCCGGTGGTTACTTTTGCCAATTCTCAGCCAGATCCACATTTACTGGATTTTAGTGAGCCGTCACAATTGCGGAAAATGCTCCAACAGGCGCTTGAGACAAAAAGCGCGTTGGCCGAAAAAATTAGCAATGCGGTAGCGCAATTACACCCCTATGCGGATGGCAAATCTTCGCAGCGGGTGCTGGATGCAACCTTGCAGTGCATCGAGCAAGGCCGTGATCACCTTAAAGCGAAACCTTACAACCTGATCCGCTCTTTGAAACTGCGTAAGAAACTGCGCTATTGGTGGGGTTTTTGACGTCCTGTTAATCGCTACCTGGCTGCAATGTCATTCAGCTTTAATGACCTGGCAGCTATAGTCATAGTGTAAAATAATATTGAGCATCCCTGAAAACACCTGCAGCCGGAGACCAGACAATGCAAAAATCCGTTATTGAAGAATTTTTAGATAAAGAATCCTCCGCCGGGATCATTCTGATGTTTGCTGCTGTGTTGGCTATGATAGCCGCCAATACGCCGCTGTCCGCCTGGTATGATTTATTGATTGATACGCCGGTGGCGGTGCAGGTCGGAAAACTGGAAATAGCCAAACCACTGTTGCTGTGGATCAACGATGGCTTAATGGCGGTGTTTTTCCTGTTGGTGGGGCTGGAGCTCAAGCGCGAAGTACTGGAGGGAGAGTTATCTGATCCGGCCAATATTGTGTTTCCCGCTATCGGGGCCGTAGGGGGTATGTTGGTACCGGCGGCTATTTATTATTTTTTCAATCAGCATGATCCCGTCACACTGAAAGGCTGGGCCATTCCCGCCGCTACAGACATTGCGTTTGCGCTGGGTATTTTGTCGTTGTTGGGTTCGCGGGTGCCGGTGAGTTTAAAAATCTTTCTGACTTCGCTGGCCATTTTTGATGATCTGGGTGCCATCATTATCATCGCGCTGTTTTATACCAGTAAAATATCGGTATCGGCACTGATTGTTGCCGCCATCTGTACGGCCATTCTGGGCTTTATGAATTATCGTGGCATTTCTGACCGAAGTCGTTATGTGTTTGTGGGGGTTGTGATGTGGGTGGCTATGTTGAAGTCCGGCGTGCACGCGACCTTAGCCGGGGTCATTATTGCGATGTTTATTCCCATCAAACATCAACAGCCGGATCAGCCCTCGCCACTGAAGGAAATGGAGCACGATCTGCACGGTGTTGTGGCCTTTTTTATCCTGCCTATTTTTGCCTTTGCCAATGCCGGTATCAGTCTGGAAGGTGTGACTTTTGAGCAGATATTACATCCGGTACCACTGGGCATTGCCGCCGGACTTTTTGTCGGGAAACAGGTGGGTATATTTGGTTTGTGCTGGTTGGGGATTAAATTAGGGCTGGCAAAATTGCCCAAAGGCATGTCCTTTCTGAGTCTCTATGGTATTTCACTGTTGTGCGGGGTGGGTTTTACCATGAGCTTATTTATCGGTTCTCTGGCGTTTGAAGAAACCGGTGCTATCCCGTTATTTGACGAGCGACTCGGTATTATTCTGGGCTCCTTAATGTCCGGGGTTGTGGGCTTTATCGTGTTAAATTTCAGTCTTAAGCCTAAGGCGCAGAAGGTGGCGTAGCTGAAGAGTCGCTCTGGAATTGCTCATCGCCTTCCAGCTTATATTTGCAGATGTATTCAGGTGTCTTCAGCAATGAATGAGCGTAAATAAAGCCGTATATCCCGGTCATCAGGATACTGGGTGCCACTGTCGCTGCCACATCCGGGGTGTTGTTTATCAGGTTGAGTACAACCACCATCACGGATTGCAAAGCCAGTGGTGGCAGTACGGCAATTTGGGGGCGCTTATGACATTTCATTTTACTCAATGTCCAGTTGAGTAATGCCGTGAAGGTAACCGTCATCAGGGCGCTGTAGCTACCCTGTAAAAGTGCACTGCGCAGCACCAGCGCGCTATCGTCACTGGCCATGCTGTTCACCCACCATGACCACAAGCTGTAAAATATGAAGGCCACCAGGGCGGACAGGATTGCGCGCGTTTTTGCAGACATTGTCAATTCTCTTTTCTGACGGGAGCCGATGATACCCTGCCGGTCAATGCAGAGGATTACCTGTTGCTACTTATAGCTATTAGACCTGAAAACTCGCATTTTCATTCCGCTTAGCGACTTTTTGCTTCATAGCCTTGAATAAAACAGTCCCAGTCTTTCTCGTTCCAAAAGAAGCGCTCATTCTGAGCTTGTTCTTTTTCCAATGAACGGTGCAGGCGTTGCAGGTTTTTTGCTTTCCAATTGTCACCCGTTAATCTGGCGCATTTGTCGAAGTCTATCAGCCAGCCCTGATTTTGTTTATCCAGCATGATATTGCGAATATTGAGATCGTGATGATAGATTTGTTGTTCGTGAAAGCTGCTGATTAAACCACCCAAATGAACCCAAAGTTCATCGGACAGGGCTTGTTGTGTCAACTTCTGATGCAAATCAACTGCGTCGGGAATGCGTTTGATCAGGATGTAATTGCGGTAAATGAGCCCGCTTCGATCAATGCCGGCCATCACAGGTTCGGGCACAGGCAGCCCCAGTTTGTGCATCTCCAACAGCAGAAAAAACTCCCGCCAGGCACGGGTTTTCTGGTAACCATTGAACACAAACTGATTGGATAACAGCTTGCCAGGTAGTCCGCCGCGTAAGTATTGACGCAGGATCATGTGCTGCTCATCGTGCCGGACAAAAAGTGTTGTACCCCTGCCTGCCGCGGAGCCGGTTACGGCATTGTTTTTGTACCAAAACTCGGCTTTGAATACCTGTCTGGAGGCATTGAGGTGACAATGCTGGTGGCGCAGTATACGGCATCCCGATTGCTGAAATAATTGCACATCAGGGTGTTGTTGTTGCAATAAGTGCGGCAACGGGATTTGTTTTGGCATTTGACTTCGCTTGCGACAGGTAAACAAGTAAGGAACAATAGTGCCAGATTATAAATGACAGTGACAGATCCGACGTTCGGATTGGAATTTTTTGTGCAAGAAAACGGTAAGCTTTGTATTTTAAGGTTGTCTGCTATTGGTGATGTATGCCATGCCGTAGCGATGGTTGAACGCATTCAGCGCATGCGCCCCGATATAGAAATCACCTGGATTATCGGCAAAGTGGAATATCAGCTTGTGCAGGATATGCCAGGCATTCGGTTTGTGGTGTTCGACAAGCGTCAGGGGTGGTCAGCCTATCAGCAATTGCGTCGCGACCTGAAAGGGGCGCGCTTTGACGTCTTGCTCTTGATGCAGGTGGCCTTGCGCGCAAACCTGGCCAGTCTGATGATCAGAGCAAAAAAGAAAATCGGGTTCGATACTGAACGGGCCAAAGAGTTACACCATTTCTTTATCACTCATCGCATCGCCAGCCAAAAGCACCCTCATGTGTTAGATGGCTTTATGGCCTTTGCCGATGCTGCTGGTATTGCAGACGGAGGAATACCCCGTTGGCATATTCCCATTCCTGACGAGGCTGGCAGGTCTGCGCAAGCCTTGTTAAATGGTATTCAACGCTACGCAGTAATCTGTCCGTCCGCCAGCAAAGCCGAGCGGAACTGGACGGTAGCCGGTTACCAGGAAATTGCCTGTCACCTTAAAAGTCGGGGCTATGCCGTGATCCTCTGTGGTGGACCTGCCGGGAGTGAAAAGGCGTTAGCGGAAGCGATTGAGGTATGTGGCGATATCCAGCTCAACCTTACCGGGAAAACCAGCCTGAAACAGTTATTGGCAATACTCAAAGGTGCTGAGCTGGTCATTGCGCCGGATACCGGGCCTGCGCACATGGCAACCACAGTGTCTACGCCAGTGGTTGGCTTATATGCTCATAGCAATCCGGTACGCACCGGACCCTACAATGACATTGAACATGTGGTTTCTGTTTATGAAACGGTAATCCAACAGCAAAAAGGTAAGTCCTGGCGCGAATTGCGCTGGGGAGCACGGGCAAAAGGCCAGGATTTAATGGCTCTGATTAAGCCGGAGCAGGTGATTGCTCAAATTGACCGGGTACCTGGAACGCCTGATAACCGCCTTTAAATGGTTTGATCTGCCAGTTTTGCTAAAGGTTTGGCCTCCTTCACATTTCTGATAATAAACAGCTCAGCGATAAGCAAATTTAGCGCAAAGCCGACCCAGATACCGATACCAATGACCAGCTGATCTATTTGCCCAAGCACCAGAAAGGCCGGAATAAAGAACAGGCGTTGTGTGGCAGGGCCAAGTGCTACTGCTGTGGTACGGATCATCCAGGCGCGGTGTTCAGCGATTTTGCCTTGCCTGATTTTCACAATACCAAAGACAACACAGATACAGCTGGCAAGAGCGAAAGTCATGACACCAAAATACTTAAGATAACCACCAAAGGCTGGATACACCTGGTTCATAATCAGCGCCGTTGTCCCGGCGGTCAGGGCACTGAACACTAACAAAATGCCTGCGGACTTGTGAAACCATGGCGCTTTTGCACGAATATTGGCGGAAAATTGTAAGGGACTAAGTAAGTTAAACGCCACACCGGCAATTATGTGTAGAATGATGGGCAAGGGTATCTGGTAGTAGTGGGGAACTTCCGGATCATGAGACGCGTCGCCGCTGATCAGTCCGGTGTTTAAGGCTTCCAGTTGTAATGTACCTGACAGGATGCTGATGAGTCCCAACAGGTACAAACCCAGAATACTCCAGTTCAGATGTTGTTTAATTGTGGTCATAATGGCTTCCTGTGTCAGCATAAAAAAGTATGGCAGGCAGTTTGTCAGTAACCGGTTATCTGGTCGTCCTGCTCCACCGGGAAGGACAGCTTTTTATTACTGAATGCTGGTCACTTAGTGGCGTGCAGAGGGCTCTTTTTCTATGCAAGATATGTTGTCATTTCACCTTTTCGCGTTCAGCCAGGGCATAGCCCTGTTGGGCGGCCTGCTTGTATGGCGCAACAATTCGGATAACAAGCTGAAGTGGCTTTTTTCCGGACTTATTCTGTCGGTGGGCTTAATCGCGCTGGCTGCGCAATTGGTGGAATACCAGGAAGCTAATGTGAGTGTGGCAATTGCCCTGTTGCTCCCTGCCTTTTTTGGGTTACCTGCATTGTATTGGTTGCTGATTGCCTATCTCACCAGTACAGACTTTCGCCTTTCTAAAAAACAACTGCTGCACAACAGTTTGTTGCCGGGTTTGTCGTTAATTGTCAGTGTCTGCATTCTGCTGCTGCCAACGCAAAGGCGTGTTCTGGTTTTTGGTAATGGCGACAACTACCTGCATTGGTGGGAAGATGCTCTGTTGGTTGCGGTATTTGTCCTGTTTGTGATCTGGCTGCTCTTTTCGCTGACCTATCTGATTAAAATGATACGTCGACTGGTTCATTACCGAAGGCAGTTGCCTCTGGTGTTTTCCAATATCGAAGGACGGGAATTAAACTGGATCAACTGGCATGGTTTGCTGATGTTGTTACTGTGGTTATTAACCGCCAGCGGTTATCTGGGGGTATTTGCGCAGTTGCAGACCCTGAACATGGTTATGGGTGCAGTAGCCTGCTTGATATTTATGTTGGTATTGACCTTGTGGGGTACACAACAACAGCCCGGTTTTGCCTTGTTTACCGCACAGCGTCAGCAACTGGAAGCGGTATTGCTTGCCGATACTGAGCCACACACTGAGCCGGAGCAGCCTAAAGCCTATCAAAACTCCGGGTTGGCGGCCGCGGATTTGCAACTTTTTTCAGAAAAGCTGGAGGCATGTATGGATGAGCAAGTTTATCTGGATCCCGATTTAACCTTACCGGAACTGGCTGCTAAAAGTCACATTCCGGCAGTTTATGTCTCCCAAACCTTGTCTCAGGTGTTTAATTGTAATTTTTATCAGTTTATCAACCGGCGTCGAATTCATTTTGCACAGCGACTGCTGACGGAAAGCAACCAGAGTGTGCTGGATGTCGCCTTAGCCGCTGGGTTCAATACCCGTTCGGCCTTTTACAATGCGTTTAAAAGCCAGACAGGGCTGACACCAGGTCAGTACCGTAGTAAGTCTCAAACACCTAAGCAAAACCAATAATCGCCAAAGTTTGGTCGATAGCTCCTGCATTGTGCGCGATGACTGCAGCTCCGGCTTTGCCTGCTGCACTGGCCTGTTCAGGGTGAGCCAGCCAAAGCTGGATTTGTTCGCAGAGTTGCTGTTCGTTTGGCACCGACACCATAGCCTGAGCGTTGACTAATGTCTCACATATGACAGGGTTGTTGTATAAATGGGGCCCCATGATAACGGGTTTGCTAAACAATGCCGCTTCCAGCGCATTGTGGCCGCCTTTGTCTGCCAGGCTACCACCGACAAAGGCGATATCGGCAAGGTGATAGACGCTTTTTAATATGCCCATAGCATCTATGAGTAACACGTCTGTGTCTGCTGTTACCGGCCGGTCATCGGACAATCGTTGCTGCTTAAGTGGCTGGCCGGCAATGAGCTTTTCGACGCGACTAAAGCGCTGAGGGTGTCTGGGTGTAAGGATCAGCAGCAACTTAGGAAACGCGGATTTCAACGTCTGATAGCTTTGCAGCAGGGCTTTTTCTTCCGGATCGTGGGTACTGGCGCCCAGTAACACAGTACGCCCCTGTAACTGCAGTTTCTCCGCCAGGACAACGGCCTTGGCCTGATCATCCTCGGAAAGCGTTTGATCAAACTTGATATTGTTGGTGAGGTGCAACTTTTCCTGAGGACAACCCAGGGCCATATAGTTGTCAAAATCCCGCTGACCCTGAGCGCAAACGGCGGTGATTTTACACAGCATAGGTCGGAACAGGGTTTTGAGTTTGGCATAGCTCCGGGCGGATTTATCGGTCAGGCGGGCATTAATGATGTATACCGGTATCTTGGCCTTCCAGCAGGCATGGATCAGATTAGGCCAGAGCTCCACTTCAGTGATCAGTACCTTTTGGGGGGCGACACGGCGCAATAAGCCATACATGGCCATGTGCAAATCGTAGGGCAAATAGACATGGCACACAGAGTCACCGAAGGTCTTTTTAACCTGAGCAGAGCCGGTTGGCGTGGTGGTGGTAATTGTCACAGGGTATTGCGGGTGTTGCTGCCGGATTTTTTTCACCAGTGCTGAAGCTGCCACCACTTCACCCACGGAAACGCAATGCAGGAGCAAGCCACCCCGTTGCTTGATTTTGGGCAAAAAGCCGAAGCGTTCAAATTTTCTTTTGCGATATTCCTGACCGCGATAGCCAGCTTTGATTAACAGGTTCAAAAAAGCCAGCGGAATAAACAAGGCGATTAACCCGGAATACAACCATCGGGCTATAAATTCTTTCAATGTGGGTTTGTAAGAGGCTTCATGCATAGTGATTATTTGTCACGATGTTTCGGGTGCAAAACCCAATATTCATATAATTGTATTAATTGTGTGCTTCCATCCGAAGTCAGAGTAGCGCAGCAAAATGACGGATTTTTTGCGCATTATAACCGCCTCATCAGATTTAGGTTGAGTTTTTAACATTATGTTGCCTGACACGGCTAACCCCAAAACTATTTTAGTGATCCGACTGAGTGCCATTGGCGATATTGTGATGGCCAGTGGCTTGCTTAACAGCCTTAAAGCCCGATGGCCTGACGCCAATATCGTCTGGTTAGCGGAACCGGTTGGCGCCACTATGCTGCATGGGCACCCGTTGCTGAAGGAGGTCCTGGAATTACCCCGGGCACGCTGGAAAAGACTGAGAAAACAAGGTCGTCTGCTCACACTGTTCAAAGAGATAAAGGCTTTCCGAAGACAACTAAAAGCCCAATCATTTGATCTGATTATTGATGTGCAGGGCTTACTTAAAAGTGGCATCTGGGCCTGGCAGGCAAGAGGTACTTTAAAAATTGGTCTGGGCAGCAAAGAGGGTAGTCACTGGTTCTTTCATCAGACCCTGCCCAGGGAAAATACCCCGATAATTGCCTCTGAATATCGGGCTTTGGCTAAGCAGTTGGGCTGTTCAATGTCCCAATACCAGATGTCGATAGCGCGATCAGAGCAAACAAGACAGGCGGTCGACACGCTATTGAGTGACAGGGGTGTGTCGGAATATGCGGTTTTTTGTGTCTACACCACGCGGCCACAAAAGCACTGGTTTGAAGGTCACTGGATGGACCTTGCGGAAAAGGTGCGTAAAAAATATCGCATTCCTGTGCTCATTGTCGGTGGCCCCGAGGATGCTGAACACGCCAAGGATTTAGCCGCCTGTGGCAATATGCTGTCAGTGGCAGGCCAAACCACGCTGCCGGAAACCGCTGAGTTGGTGCGCCGGGCGCGTTTTGTGGTAGGTGTGGATACCGGCGTGACCCATATGGGCATTATGCACAACGTGCCCACTGTGTGTCTGTTTGGCTCTACCGCACCCTATCTGAGCGCTGAAGGGGCTGAAATTATCTATCTCAATAAATCCTGCTCGCCATGTAAGCGCAAACCCAGTTGTGATGGTGAGTTTCATTGCATGGCCGATATCAGCGCAAAGAGTGTACTAAAGCGCCTGAAAATGTTGCGGGTCAAGGCTAACAATAACGGTAAATCAGCAACATGAAGGCACCTACTGCAGAGCGAATTCGGGTGCTGCATATCGAGGCGGGTAAGCACCTGTATGGCGGTGCTCAGCAAGTGGTTTATCTCTGTCAGGGGTTGCAGTCTTACCCGGTTGATAACGTTTTACTGTGTCCTGTCGAAAGTGAGATTGCGCTGGCCGCCAGAGATGTTGCGCTGGTGGACCCCATACCCATGCGAGGGGACCTGGACCTGGGTTTAATATCTCGTATTAGCCAGAAAATTCGACACTATCGTCCCCATATCGTGCATGTTCACAGTCGCCGGGGGGCGGACCTGTTTGCGGCTTTGGCCGCGCAATTCTGCGGCGTTGCGGCGGTGTGTTCACGCCGGGTGGACAACAAAGAGCATGCCCTTTTTGCCCGCTGGAAATATCGCAAGTACCGCAATGTGGTGTGTATTTCCGAGGGAATTGCCAATGTGGTGAGGGCTACCGGATACCCCAGCGAGCGCATAACCACCATCCACAGTGCCGTAGATACCAATTTATTTACCCCTGAAGCCGATGCCAGCTGGTTCCGAAGCGAGTTTAATATTCAGCCGGAAGAACTGGTGATTGCCAATTTTGCTCAGATGATTGAGCGCAAGGGGCAGGCCGCTTTGATAGACGCGTTTTACCGCTTGCGCAACAGGTTCCCCCATACCCGGTTATTGCTGTTTGGCAAGGGGCCCAGGTTGCCAGCCTATCAGCAACAGGTGGCCAGATTGGGGTTGCAGGAGCGGGTGCAATTCCCCGGATTTCGCAAGGACATGTGGCGCATTATCCCCGCTGTTGATCTGGTGGTTCACCCCGCCACAACCGAAGGTTTGGGAGTGGCGTTGTTGCAGTCAGCTGCCTGTCGGCGACCTGTTGTCGCTACCCGTGCCGGAGGCATTCCTGAAATAGTGCGACACCAACAAAATGGCCTGTTAACCGAGGTGGGCGACCAGACAGGTTTGAATGACGCCATGCAACAACTCCTCAGCGACGCTGAATTGCGAAAGACAATGGGCCACAACGGCCGCATCATTGCCGAGCGAGATTTTTCCATCGCCACCATGGCTAAGCGAAATTACCAAAACTACCTGGGTCTGATTTGACGTTTCGGCAACAGGGGCACTGTCAGTTTTTAATTACAATTTGATTTAACTGCATAGAAGCCAGACTATCGGCTTTGCATTGGGCCAGTTACTATTGCACCTTTATCCTTTAAAATACCTACAATAAATTAATAACGATATTTTCAGCAGGCCTACAATGAGCATGATAGAACATTTGAAAACCGAACTGGCAACCTTGAAAGAAGAAGGTTTGTA
Organism: Planctobacterium sp. R6; assembly: GCF_055755215.1. Taxonomy (NCBI): domain Bacteria; kingdom Pseudomonadati; phylum Pseudomonadota; class Gammaproteobacteria; order Alteromonadales; family Alteromonadaceae; genus Planctobacterium; species Planctobacterium sp. R6. The sequence continues at coordinate 164,550 of NZ_JBVTQY010000005.1, read as the reverse complement.
CAAATCAGAACGGGTGATTACTTCGCAACAAGATGCCGACGTGAGTGTCACCAGTGGCGCCCAGGTACTGAACTTTTGTGCCAACAATTACCTCGGACTGGCGAATCATCCTGAATTGATACAGGCGGCAAAAAATGGTCTGGATAGTCATGGCTTTGGCATGGCGTCAGTGCGGTTTATTTGCGGAACTCAGGACAACCACAAAGTGCTGGAGCAAAAAATCTCTGAGTTTCTCGGCATGGAAGATACCATTTTGTATTCTTCCTGTTTTGATGCTAACGCTGGTTTATTTGAAACCCTGTTAGGTCCTGAAGATGCGATAATTTCCGATGCTTTAAATCACGCCAGCATTATTGATGGCGTGCGCCTGTGTAAAGCAAAGCGCTTTCGATATGGCAACAATGATATGGCTGATTTGGAAGCCAAATTGCAGGAAGCCACAGAACAAGGTGCCCGCTTTAAACTGATTGCTACCGATGGGGTGTTCTCTATGGACGGCATCATAGCCAATCTGAAAGGCGTGTGTGACCTGGCAGATAAATACGGCGCAATGGTAATGGTGGATGACTCTCATGCCGTTGGCTTCGTAGGCGAAAATGGTCGCGGCAGTCACGAATATTGTGAAGTGATGGGGCGGGTTGATATTATCACCGGTACCCTCGGTAAAGCCTTAGGTGGCGCGTCCGGTGGATATACGGCGGCCAGGAAAGAGGTCGTTGAATGGTTGCGTCAGCGCTCACGCCCCTATCTGTTTTCCAACTCCTTAGCACCCTCCATCGTGGCGGCATCAATTCGCGTTATTGAAATGTTGCAACAGGGCAGTGATTTACGTGAAAAGCTGGTGGAAAACAGCCGTTATTTCAGAGAGAAGATGTCAGCAGCGGGTTTTACCCTGGCAGGTGCTGATCACGCCATTATTCCGGTTATGATCGGGGATGCGAAACTGGCGTCACAGATGGCAGATAAAATGTTGCAAAAAGGTATCTATGTGGTGGGATTCTCTTTCCCTGTGGTGCCAAAAGGTCAGGCCCGCATTCGCACCCAAATGTCGTCAGCACATAGCAAAGCGCAACTGGACAAAGCCATTGATGCCTTCATCAGTGTGGGCAAAGAGTTAGGAGTGATCTAATGAAAGCCTTATCAAAATTACATGCTGAAAAAGGTATCTGGATGGTGGATACCAATAAACCCGAAATGGGCCACAATGATTTGCTGATCAAGATCCGAAAATCAGCCATTTGCGGCACCGACATGCATATTTACCACTGGGACGAATGGGCCCAAAAAACCATTCCCGTGCCTATGGTTGTGGGCCACGAATACGTTGGCGAAGTCGTGGACATGGGCAGTGAAGTGGCAGGGTTTAAAAAGGGTGACCGGGTTTCCGGCGAAGGCCATATTACCTGCGGTCATTGCCGCAACTGCCGGGCCGGGCGTCGTCACCTGTGTCGCAACACTTATGGTGTGGGCGTAGATCGCACCGGTTCATTCGCCGAATATCTGGTGATCCCGGCTTTCAATGCCTTTAAAATCCCTGACAATATCAGTGATGATCTGGCCGCGATATTTGATCCCTTTGGTAACGCGGTACATACCGCGTTATCTTTTGATTTGGTGGGTGAGGATGTACTGATCACCGGTGCTGGTCCTATTGGTATTATGGCGGCGGCCGTGGCCAAACACGTGGGTGCGCGCAATGTGGTGATCACCGATGTCAATGAGTACCGACTGGAACTGGCCCGGAAAATGGGTGCAACGCGTGCGGTAAATGTCGCATCAGAATCTCTGAAGGATGTGATGCGGGATTTGGGCATGACCGAAGGGTTTGACGTAGGGCTGGAAATGTCAGGTGTCCCGGTGGCCTTCAGAGACATGCTGAACAGCATGAATCACGGGGGTAAAATTTCCTTGTTGGGTATTCCGCCCTCGGATATGGCCATCGACTGGAACCAGGTTATCTTCAAAGGGTTGGTGATCAAGGGAATTTATGGCCGGGAAATGTTTGAAACCTGGTACAAGATGGCCAGTCTGATCCAGTCTGGATTGGACCTGACGCCCATGATTACCCATCAGTTTGGCATTGATGATTTTCAAAAGGGCTTTGAAGCCATGGCTTCCGGTCAATCCGGAAAAGTGTTGTTAAACTGGCAGGAGTAACATGCAATCTTTTAAACATATTGATGTCGCTGGCACGGCGACCCTGATGCAACAGGGCGCGAAAGTGTTTGATATACGCGATCCTGACAGCTTTGCTCAGAGCCATATTCCGGGTTCTGCGCATTTGACCAACAACAATCTGCAGCAAGTGATTACAGAGTTATCCACTGATACTCCGGTGGTGATTTGTTGCTACCACGGCATCAGCAGTCAGCAAGCCGCTCAGTATTTTGTGGCACAAGGATTTGATGACGTTTATAGCATGGATGGTGGTTTTGAGGCCTGGAAACAATCTATGCCATCAGAAAGCGCGTGATTGTTCTGGCGGCCTTTCCGCAAAAGTCACCGGCGAATACGCTGGTGGCTTATATGCAGGCGAATAATATCGCGTGTTCCTGTCAGGCGCAGGAACAGCAATTTCAGGTGATTCTGCACGATGATTCCGATCTGGAAGAGGCAAAACAGATGTTGCTGGAATTTGTGCAAAATCCCAACGCCAAAAAGTTTCAGTCTTTTGCCTGGCAAATTGCCGCGCCTGCCGAATTAGGGGCGGGCAACAGCCATTTTTCCCTGAGCAACATAGCAAATTCGCTGTTCAAATCGCCCTTTGCCGCCGCAATTTTACTGATTGCCCTGGCTATTCATGGTCTGGTGTTTGTATTTGGCCAGTTTGAACTTTTCGATCACCTTTATTTTCAGCCCTGGTCAGAAGTGATGCAAAGTGGTGAGGTGTGGCGATTAATCACACCAACACTGATGCACTTTTCTGCCCTGCATATTATTTTCAATCTGGTGTGGTGGTGGATTCTGGGCAGTGACATTGAACATAAACTGGGACTGGGTTTGCTGGTGGCAATCTATCTCATTACCGGATTGCTCTCCAACCTGGCGCAGTTCTGGGTCTCTGGCCCGAATTTTGGCGGTTTAAGTGGAGTGGTTTACGGATTATTTGGTTTTGTCTGGTGGATGGGCTGGCTTAGACCTGATAAAGGATTGAGTCTGTCGAAACCCTTGATTGGCTTTATGCTGCTGTGGCTGGTTATAGGGTTTGCAGACGTGCTCTGGATAAACATGGCGAACACCGCTCATTTAACGGGTTTGGTTAGTGGCTGTCTGCTGGCGTTGCTGGCCAGTAGAGTTTTTGCCAAGGTGTAGGCTGAGGCTTTCAACATTTCAGATTTTTTTCCACAATTAATTGGTGTCATGTTTTCCACATTTCTATATGATCTAAATTCGCTTGATTTCCCGCGATAACTAAATGCAATCAGGAGTGTTTATGAATCATCTTACCCGACGTAACTTTCTCCAGGCTGGGGGCGCTGTTTTAGGCATTTCCGCAATGGGTTTTCCTCACTTTGTGAGTGCGAAACACGATTATTTGACTGGCGATTACCCCATTCCAACGGCCCCCATAGACGACTTTGTGTCGGTTCTAAGGAATATTATCCCGGACAGTGACGCGGCGTATTGGCAAGTCAATTGGCAGTTTGCCGAAGATCCTTATTTCGAATCTGTCGTTAATGCTGATAGTGTGAAATACAAAGCTGATGGAGAAAAACTAATTTCTATCAGATTGGAAAAAGTGCCTGCGGGTAAAAAGCTCTATTTCAAAATTGAGTGCGAGAATTGCTATGCAGATGAGTTGATCGGGGGTATGGACAAATATACTGCCACGCAGTTTGTTGTTTTCCCGGGCTCTGAAATGTCTGCTGAGGGTTTGGACGTCAAAACATCCCCAACACTGGCGGCAGTTTACTGAGCTTCAGTTTAACCGGTCTCGGCCTGAACAAGGTGCGCTCAGGCTGAAGATTGGCAATGATTTAACCTTGATAAAGGTATTTGGTAAAGATCACATCTTTAATCATTTCTGAACCGGTTTCTGCTTTCATGAGTTTGCGCAACTCATCCAGGCAGGCGCGGCGAATATCTTCCCGACCGGTCAGAGACTTTACCTGTTCTTCAGTCTGGCGACCAAAAATGTCAATGGTGGTGGCTCGCAATAGCGGAGCGTGGTGTTCAGCGGCTTCCAGATGTTTGGCGGAATCCAGCATTAACTCGATGGTAACTCTGACATAACCGATATTGCGGCTGTTGGAGCTGATGTAGTTAGTGACAATGTCCGGCTCCAGACCAAAGTAAGCAGTATCATTGGCTTGTGTCGTGCCACTAAAGAGCAAAATGTTTGCTAAAAGTGTGAGTCCCAATATTTTTATTTTCATATTCAGTACCAGAAAAAACCAATAATAAACAGGATGATAACGGTCCAACCGCTATTGTAGATTATATTACGCAGAAGCTTTAGTCTAAATCATCTAATTGGTATTATTTTGCATAATTTAATTAATCTACATGAATTTTGGCTGAAAACCTTCTGAAAAACCTCACTATTAACGAATCCTGGCATAATGCTGATGATTTCCAACCCACTGATCCTCTGTTGCGCAACTGGTTGCTTAATACCGGGTCGTTAACTGAAAGGCTGCAGGCCAATTGTTTGCGCTTCGAGGTAGAGGTACTCAATCAGCAAACGGCGGAGATTTCTCCCGATGAAGTGCAGTACCTTTATGGTCAGTTTGGTGCGGTGCCACAGGATACCCAGGTGCGTGAAGTATTCCTGAAAGGCAATGATGAAACGTGGGTATTTGCCCGCTCTTTGTTGCCGGTGAATTTCCTGAATGACGAAATGTCTGGTCTGATGCGATTGGGCAACAAACCTTTGGGTAAAATCATCTTTAACGATCCCAGGTTTCAACGTCAGAGCTTTCAGCTGGTTAAGTGTCCGGTGTCGGGCCTGACTCAGGAGAAACTGGGGTTGCGCGATAACCAACTGGATTTGTGGGGCCGCCGGTCGCTGTTTAGTTTTAAAACTTATCACATTATGGTGGCTGAGATTTTTCTGCCAGGGAGTCCGGCCTATGCCAATCTCTAAGTTGTCAGGTGGTTCACATTGAGCACATTCAACCTGTCAAATAAAGCCAGTGCCTGTTGGCGGCTGATGCGGGCAGACAAGCCCATCGGTACCTGGTTGCTGATGTGGCCTACCTGTTGGGGCTTGCTATTGGCGGCACAGGGTTGGCCTGGCTGGCATATCAGTCTGGTATTTGTATTGGGGACTTTTCTGATGCGGTCGGCAGGCTGTGTGATCAATGATTTTGCTGATCGCAAAATTGATGGCCATGTGCAGCGCACACAGCAAAGACCGATCGTCAGCGGCGAAATTTCGTCCCGGGGTGCCGTGCTGTTGTTTGCCTGTCTGTCTTTGCTGGCTTTCCTGTTGGTTCTGACACTGAACTGGCAAACGGTAATGTTGTCCTTCGTGGCGCTGGCTCTGGCATTTTGCTATCCCTTCATGAAACGGTTTACTTACCTGCCGCAATTTGTGTTGGGGGCGGCATTTGGTTTTGGTATTCCGATGGCATTCATGGCGATTCAGCAACAGGTTCCCTGGTGGGTTTGGCTGCTTTATCTGGCTAATCTGTTGTGGACCGTGGCTTACGATACCATGTATGCCATGGTAGACAGAGAAGACGACCTGAAAATAGGGGTGAAGTCCACCGCCATTCTGTTTGGTCAGTACGATAAATTAATCATTGGTCTGTTGCAGGGCTTAACCCTGGTGAGTCTGTTGCTGGTATTTTTATGGTTGCAGTTGGGCTATTTTGCCTATGGTATGCTGTTTATCGCTGCACTTTTGTTCTTACAGCAACAAAAAATGATTGCGCATCGTCAGCGTGACGCCTGCTTTCAGGCGTTTTTGCACAACAACAAGGTGGGGCTTGTGATCACCCTGGGACTTGTCGGGGAGTTCCTTCTCCCGACGTTCATCTGAGCTTATTTGATTTGCTGCAGGCGTTTGACAAATTCCGGTGACACCAACGTAAACAGCAGTTGCTGTAATTCTTTACTCTTTTCTGAGTGCAATAACAGGCCTTCATCATTGGATTCCCAGATTTCATACTCGCGTGCGGCAGCAATAAATGTAGCCAGCACATTTTTGTCGTAAAATTCCGGGGCGCTGATACCATGCAGCGTTGACATACGCTCCGCCACCTGTCTGCTGCGTTTTTCCAGGGCGCCGCGCGCGGTGGTACCCAATTGCTCTAATTGGTTCAGCACCAGGGCATAGCGTTGCAATGTTTCCTGGATCACCGATTTGAGCAGCCACAGGCTGTAAAATTGCACACTGCTGGTATCGGCGGGGGTAAGTACGCCGTCGTTGGATTGCAGCATGCCCTGTTGCACCATGCCGTCGATCAGACTTTGGGTGTAAGCTTCAGCCTCTGCTTCTTTCATGTAGATAAAGAGTTCTTTTTTCAGCAGCGGGAAAATCCGGGAAACAATATTGCTTACTTCATCGCGATGGCATTCATTGTGGGCGATAATGATGGCCGCGATTAAACCGGGTACGCAGAACATGTGCAAAATGTTGTTGCGATAATAGGTGAGCAATATCGCGTTATCGCGCTCAATGGAAATAATCTCACCAAAGCTATCTTCGGTAACATTAAATTTGTCCAGTCGGAGGGTGTTTTCTAACAACTTTTCGGCGCTCACCTGCGGGAAGCTGCTCTGACTGCTGTAGGGGCATTGTCTGAGCAGTCCAAGATAACTTTCCATAACCTGCAAAAGCTCTTCTTTGCTCATGGCCCGTTTTTCGGCAGCCAGCAAGCATAAAGAGGCCAGGCCCATACCGCTTACCGCCGATGCCTGGTTAATTCTCTCCAGAATGTTGTGACTCAGTACATTGACAGTCGGGTTTAACCAACTGGGCTTTTTGTCTTCAATACTGCCCTGATCTTCACGCCATTGCGGTGCATTGTTATCCAGGTACTGACCCAGGTGGATCGGCTCCCCAAAATTTAAAAAGCCATACCCGTAATTTTTCAGCTTTCTGATGGCGGAAAACACCCCGAGAAAGGACTCTTTTTCCTTGTTTTTACCGCGCAGCTCTTTCAGATAACTTTTAACTTCCATGACGTGTTCGTAACCGATGTAGACCGGCACGATGCTGACCGGCCGTTTTACGCCTTTTACCATCGCCTGAATGGTCATTGCCAGCATTCCGGTTTTTGGCGGCAGTAATCGCCCGGTACGGCTGCGACCGCCTTCTGCGTAGAACTTTACCGAATAGCCTTTGTTGAACAACTGCTCCAGGTATTCACGAAATACCGCGGTGTAGAGTTTGTTTCCGGCGAAAGAGCGTCGGATAAAGAAGGCTCCACCGCGTCTGAACAGGCCACCAACAGGCCAAAAGTTGAGATTGATGCCTGCGGCGATATGGGGCGTAACCAGTCCTTCGTGATAGATTACATAGGTCAAAAGCAGATAATCCATGTGGCTGCGATGGCAGGGGACATAGATGATTTCGTGACCATTTTGCGCCAGTTCCCGTACTTTGTCGGCGTTTTTAACTTCAATGCCATTGTATATTTTGTTCCAGACCCGCCCTAACAAGCGGTCTCCTAGTCGGATAACGCCTTCGCGATAGTCGGCGGCGATTTCTTCAATATAACTTTTGGCATTCTGCCGGGCCTTGTGTAATTGTGCCGGTGAGTTTTTGGCTTCCTGCGCCATGGCTTTTTTCACTGAGGGGGCCGCCAATATGCTGTTAAACAGCTGATGTCTGTCCATCAACATCGGGCCATTCATGCTTTGTTGGCGACGATAAAAATGGGTACGCGCCAATCGGATGAGTTTATGTGCTATTTCAGAATCTGTGCCTCGGGTGGTGGCCATACGCTGGCTGGATACCGCAGAGCTGTAATAGACGAAGTTGTCCCGTCCTAAAAACAATACGATAAAAAACTTTCTCAACCAGTTTGGCGACGCTCTGTCGGTAAGCAGATCAGCCCAGCCACGACTTTCTTTGCCTGGTGCCCGGCCCCAAAAAATAGAGACGGGAACGATTTGCAGATCCAGTGACTCGTCATCACGGTGCAGCTCAAACAACCGGGTAAAGCTTTTATTTATGTCTGTGTGTTTGGACTTTTTTGACAGCAGCGCTTCCGGCTCCTGTAAAAACAGACAGTTGGTTATCTTGTCGTTGCCAATTTCCAGTTGTTTGTCAGGCGCCGGCAGGCCCAGCATTTTTGTGGAGAGTTCCAGCGCTACGCGGTCTGTTACCGAGTTGGTTTTTAACAGATAGATAATTGGACGACTTTTATCAATACCTAACTCGCCTTCAATATCTGTCGGGATATTGCTGGTTTTAACCAACCAACGAGTTGGAAACTTCACTAAATTAAAAAACAGATTCTGATACCAAGCCATGGTTATTTAAATTAGATTCACATTATCGGGGATCATAGCATGACCTTTTCTGTTTGGCTTAGTGATCTATGTAAGCGAATATCGCGGTCAAAAGCGAAATAGCAGATTTTCTGTTGAGATTATTCGGCAACTGTATATACTCCCAGTTAAACTGTACGTAAAAACAGGTTCGATATGCGTCCACTTACATTACGACAAGAGCAGGTACTCAACCTGATCAAAGAGACCATTGCCGATACGGGTATGCCACCCACACGTGCTGAAATTGCACGTGAACTGGGGTTTAAGTCAGCCAATGCCGCCGAAGAGCATTTGAAAGCCTTGCAAAGAAAGGGGGTCATTGAAATTCTGGCAGGGACCTCCCGTGGCATTCGTTTAACCGGACCTGTTGACGAGCCTGAACCTGAGTTGGGTTTACCCCTGATTGGTAAAGTGGCTGCCGGTGAACCCATACTGGCGCAGGAGCATATCGAAAGTCATTATCAGGTCGCTGCCGGTATGTTTCAGCCAGAGGCACATTATCTGCTGCGTGTGGATGGTGAGAGTATGAAAGACATCGGCATAATGGACGGTGATTTGCTGGCCGTGCATCGCACTAATCAGGCGCGTAATGGTCAGGTGGTGGTGGCAAGAGTGGAAGATGATGTCACGGTTAAACGTTTTGAAAAAACCGGTTCCCAGGTTTTACTGCATGCTGAGAACGCCGACTTTGCCCCGATTAAAGTGGATTTAAACTCCCAGCCGCTAAATATTGAAGGTATTGCGGTGGGAATTATCCGAAATAACGCCTGGATGTAATAATCTTTTTATCTGGCATTAGTTTTTAAATATCTTTCTGTGATGACCTAGCCCATTGATAAATGGGCTTTTTTGTTTGTAATACCGCTTCAGTATAGTTTCCCCGGCCTAAAAGTTTTGCCTGAAAATGGCTTTTTTATTTCCTTTTTCCAAATTTAGGTCTATTTTTGACCCTATAGGTGATGAAAAAATCATCATTTAGTGTCTCTCAATTGTTTTTGATCTTCGAAATTTGTTTACATATCATTCAGTTTTTAACATAGTAATAACATATCTGTTTCAATGCCGTAACTTTTGTGCGGCACCGTTGTTGTAAAAATGACCAATAAGAAAACAACGGGTTAAGAAGGAGGAACACACAGGTGGGTAAAATATTTACTGGGTTTTGGGGCGTAATGGCGTTTTTAGTGAGTTTCGCTTCTTTCGCTGCATCAGATCCTAAGCCTGAACAATATCAGTTAAATCTGCGTAGTGGCGTTACTGACATTAGCCAACAGGTTTATGACCTGCACATGACCATTTTTTGGATTTGTGTGGTGATTGCCATCATAGTGTTTGGTGCGATGTTGTGGGCTACCATTTTCCACAGAAAGTCCCGGGGCGTAAAACCGGCTACCTTCCATGAAAGTGTAAAGGTGGAAATCGCCTGGACGGTGGTTCCTTTTATCATCCTTATCGGTATGGCCATTCCCGCCACTAAAACCCTGATTGCTATGGAAGATGTCTCTGCACCAGATGTGTCTGTGATCGTGACCGGATCACAATGGAAGTGGCATTACAAATACATGGACAATGAGGTGGAATATTATTCTGTGATGGCGACTCAACCTGAACAGATTGCCAATAAGCTGGAAAAAAATATCAATTATTTGCTGGAAGTGGACCGGCCACTGGTGATTCCCACCAACCAAAAGGTCCGTTTCCTCATTACTTCTGATGACGTGATCCACTCCTGGTGGGTTCCGGATTTTGCGGTGAAAAAAGACGCGAACCCCGGTTTTATTAATGAAGCCTGGGCCCGGGTAGAAAAGCCGGGTATTTATCGCGGACAGTGCGCCGAGTTGTGCGGGAAAGATCACGGCTTTATGCCCGTGGTGGTGATTGCGAAAGAACCGGCTGAGTATGCAGCCTGGATAGAAGAGCAGGAAGAGTTGCAGCGCAAAGCAAAAGAAGAAGAGCAAAAGTTACTGGCCATGAACATGGACATGGACGAGCTGATGACTGTTGGTGAGCACGTCTACAATACTACCTGTGCGGCTTGCCATATGCCGAACGGGGAAGGGTTGCCGGGCGTATTCCCGGCACTGAAAGGCAGTGACATTGCGCTAAATGACATGCAAAAACATATTGATGTCGTGGTTAACGGGGTATCGGGTACAGCGATGCAGGCTTATGCAAAACAGCTTTCCATGAAAGAACTTGCCGCAGTAATAACCTACGAGCGTAATGCCTGGGGGAATGATACCGGTGAATTGGTGCAAGCCAAAGATGTTAACGCTGTATTAAATGGACAATAAGGGGGAGTTGAGATGAGTACAGTGACTAATGATATCCATCACGACGAACACCATGATCATCACGATCATAAACCCAGCGGTATAAAGCGCTGGTTGTACACAACTAACCACAAAGATATCGGAACATTATACCTTTGGTTCGCCTTTATCATGTTTTTGATTGGCGGTGCCATGGCGATGGTGATTCGGGCAGAATTGTTTCAACCCGGGTTGCAGATAGTTGATCCCAACTTTTTCAACCAGATGACCACAGTGCACGGTTTAATCATGGTGTTTGGTGCGGTAATGCCTGCATTTACCGGCCTGGCAAACTGGATGGTGCCGCTGATGATAGGCGCACCTGATATGGCATTACCCAGGATGAATAACTGGAGTTTCTGGATCCTGCCTTTTGCATTCTTGATCTTATTAATGTCGCTATTTATGGAGGGCGGCGGCCCGGCTTTTGGCTGGACGTTCTACGCTCCGCTGTCCACCACATACAGTAATGATACCACTGCATTATTTGTGTTTTCAGTGCACATCATGGGGGCCAGCTCAATTATGGGGGCGATTAACGTTATCGTAACCATATTAAACATGCGCGCGCCGGGCATGACGTTTATGAAAATGCCCTTGTTTGTCTGGACCTGGCTGATCACCGCCTTTTTGCTAATTGCCGTAATGCCGGTTTTAGCCGGTGCGGTGACTATGGTACTGACCGACAAGTTTTTTGGAACCAGCTTTTTTGATGCCGCCGGTGGTGGTGATCCAGTGATGTTCCAGCATATTTTCTGGTTCTTCGGGCATCCGGAAGTATACATCATGATATTGCCTGCGTTTGGCATTGTTTCTCAGATTGTTCCTACCTTCTCCCGTAAAAAACTGTTTGGGTACTCATCAATGGTGTATGCCACAGCGTCCATTGCGTTGTTGTCATTTATCGTTTGGGCGCACCACATGTTTACCACCGGGATGCCGGTAGGGGCTGAGTTGTTTTTTATGTTTGCCACCATGCTGATATCGGTACCAACAGGGGTGAAAGTCTTTAACTGGGTGGCGACGATGTGGCGGGGAGCCATTAGTTTTGAAATACCCATGATGTTTTCACTGGCCTTTATTGTCCTGTTCACCATTGGTGGATTGTCGGGTCTGATGTTGGCGATTACACCGGTGGATTTCCAGTATCACGATACCTACTTTGTGGTAGCTCACTTCCATTATGTTCTGGTTACCGGTGCGGTATTCTCAATTATGGCGGCAACCTACTATTGGCTACCGAAATGGACCGGAAAGATGTTTGATATTACCCTGGCCAAGTGGCACTTCTGGTGTTCACTGATTTCGGTAAATCTGTTGTTTTTCCCCATGCACTTTGTTGGCCTGGCGGGTATGCCAAGACGGATCCCGGATTATGCACTGCAGTTTGCGGACTTCAATAAGTGGATAAGCCTGGGTGGATTTGCGTTTGGCCTGTCGCAATTGATCTTCCTCGCCTTGTTGATTAAGGCGTGTCGCAAGAAAGGCGAACCTGTATCTGCGCAGGTTTGGGACGGCGCTGAAGGGTTAGAATGGGAAGTGCCCAGCCCGGCACCTTACCACACCTTTGAAACACCGCCAGTGGTTAAGTAGTTTACATATATGAGTCATTCACGGCAGGCCGAAAACAAGAAAGTTGTCATCAAACTGGTGGCTGTGGTTTTTGGCATGTTTGGTTTTGGGTTCGCATTGGTCCCCCTGTATGACGTGTTTTGTGCAGTTACCGGCATCAATGGAAAAACGTCTAATGAGGCGGCGGTATACACCAATATAGAGGTGGATAAAAGCCGCCTGGTGACAGTGGAGTTTATCACCCGAACCAATACCGGTATGCCCTGGCAATTTGAGACACAGACGCGCCGCGTTGAGGTTCATCCCGGTGAAATGTACCAGGTAGACTTCTATGCAAAGAATCCGACGCAACGGGATATTGTGGGGCAGGCTGTCCCCTCTGTTTCCCCCGGAACCGCAGCAATATACCTGAACAAAACAGAGTGTTTTTGTTTCGAGCAACAGCCCCTTAAATCGGGGGCCGAAACAGTGATGCCAATGCGGTTTTATGTGGACCCGGAGCTTCCAAAAAACATTAACTTTTTTACAGTGCAATATACTTTGTATGACGTAACTTCGGATGCGCAAGAAATTGCCATGAACCGTGGTTAAAGGAGATTAAAATGAGTGAACAACAATACGAAAAATACTATGTTCCTGATCAAAGCCCCTGGCCATTTGTGGGCGCTGTTGCCCTATTTTTAATGGCGCTTGGCGCGGGTAACTTCGTCATTGAAATGAAAAAAGGCACTGACGGCAACGGCGCTTTGATGTTGCTGGCGGGATTTGTAGTTTTGCTGGTTATGCTGGTCGGCTGGTTTAAGAATCAGATCGATGAATCCATGTCAGGTATGCACAGTGCCCAGTTGGGACGTTCATACCGACAGGGGATGTCCTGGTTTATTTTTTCCGAAGTGATGTTTTTCTTTGCATTTTTTGGCGCGCTCTTTTACGCCAGAGTCATTGCTGTTCCCTGGTTAGGAGGTGCTTCAAACAACGCCATGACCAACGAAGTCTTGTGGCCCACTTTTGAAGCAATTTGGCCGCTGGTGGAAACCCCGGGTGGCACAACCACGGAAGCCATGCCCTGGACCGGATTACCCCTTTACAACACTATTATCTTGTTGGTTTCATCAGTTACAGCTCACATCGCACATGTTGCCCTTGAAAAAGGCGAAAGAGGTAAGCTTAAGTTGTTCCTCGGAATCACCATCTTACTGGGTTGTACGTTTCTGTATCTTCAGGTAGTGGAATATATTCACGCTTACCAGGATATGGGGTTAAAACTGGATTCAGGCATTTACGGCAACACCTTTTTTATGTTGACCGGATTCCATGGATTGCACGTAACTCTGGGAACCCTGATGCTGATCATCATGTTTGGTCGGGTATTGAAGGGGCATTTCTCACCCGATAATCAATTCGCTTTCCAGGCCACAAGTTGGTATTGGCACTTTGTTGATGTGGTCTGGGTGTGTCTGTTTGTGTTTGTTTATATTCTTTAAATAAGGCTTGCTGCTCCTGGTTACAGGTATACACAACACCGGTTAACAGGCTCTGTTTAATAAGGGCGGGGATTAGGCGTAATGATCCCCGTCGCCACTGCGATAATCAGCAAGATGATGATAATTGCAGAGGTCATCACTCTTCTACCGATAAATTTCGTCATAGAGCCTTGTCCGGGCTCATTTTTTAACATTATCATCATGGCTCTGAACAGATTGTAAATCATAAAAAGTAAGAGCAGTGCTACAATAATTTTAACGGTCATTCAGTGCCTCTTTTACTGTAAATATTTAATGAGAAAGTTACCCCTTATCCCTACCTTAATCACTTTTATAGCGCTTGTCATCTTATTGAAACTTAGCGCCTGGCAGTTTGCACGGGCACAGGAAAAACAAACGTTGATGGAGCAGGATCTCGCTTCAAATCAACAGGTTTATGGCGACCTGCTGACCGCGCTGGCAGCACCTGGTAACAACAACTTTAAGCGGCTTATGCTTTCCGGAGTTGTTGATAGTGAGCACCTGTTCTATTGGGACAACCGGGTACTGCAAGGCCGAGTGGGATATGAAATCATCGCTCCTGTGAAAACCGCAGCAGGTGATATATTGGTTAACTTTGGATGGCATGCCGATACCGATTTTCGCCGGACATTGCCGCAAATTAATCTGCCTGAAAGGGTGCAGCAATTGCGGGTTGTTCTGTATTTGCCTGGCCTGAACAATCTGATTCAGCAAAGCGAATCTCAGGGCAACTGGCCCGCTTTGATTCAACAACCGGATATTCGGTTAATGGGGCAGTGGCTCAGTCGTGATTTCATTCCCGCAATGGGGTATGTTGAACCGACAGAACAGTTTGCTCTGGAGAACAATTACCGGCCTGTAACTTTGTCTCCGGAAAAACATATTGCATACGCTATACAATGGTTATTGCTGGCGATTGCCTGCATTCTGGTATTCATCCTGGCATTGAGGAAAAAGTGGAAAGATGAGCGACAACAACAAATCGAATAATCGCAAAACATTAATTATCTTTGTTTTAGTTTTTTTAGTACCGGTTGTACTGGCCTGGTTTGCATTGCAAGGCGACTGGTTTAACAAGGGGGCGACCAACAAAGGTGAATTGCTCAATCCCGCTATCGAAATGCCGGAGTTATTGCGCGGAGAAAAGCCATTCTGGCGCTTAGTGTACGTCTTACCCGCCAATTGTGATGCCCGCTGTAAAAATGCGATTTACAGTCTTAATCAGGTGTGGATAGCCGCAGGAAAAGAGCAGGACCGCATTGTTCCTACTGTCCTGATTATGCCAGACAGTGATACAAACGCGGTGGCGTCGCTTTCCGCTGAGTCACACTTTGTGCTGCTGAACACGCAATCTGACTATTTGGATAAGGTGTTTAAAAAGCAAACCGTTAGTGGTATTTTTATTGCTGATACGCTAGGAAACGTAATTCTTCGTTACCCTCTTAGCTCCGAACAACAACAAGCGGTATTAAATAGCCGCGATATACTTGCCGACTTGAGGAAGTTACTGAAACTTTCCCGAATCGGGTAGAGCCAATTTTATGAGAAATCTCGTCAAAGTTAGTATTTTTCTCGCCCTGGTGGTCATCGTGCTTGGGGCTTATACCCGGTTGTCAGATTCCGGACTGGGCTGTCCAGACTGGCCAGGCTGTTACGGTCACATGGTTGTGCCCAAGACCGATGATGCGATTGCCAGGGCTGAATCTGCCTTTCCCGACCGGCCTCTGGAAGCCCGCAAGGCCTGGATAGAGATGGTACACCGCTATTTTGCCGGTACACTGGGCTTATTGATTCTGGCGATTGCTATTCTGGCAATTAAAAATCGCCGCCAACATACCCCCGTCAAACTCCCTTTTTTAATCCTGTTGCTGGTAATTTTTCAGGCGGCCCTGGGGATGTGGACAGTGACCATGAACTTATTGCCGGTGGTGGTAATGGGGCATCTGTTAGGCGGTTTTACCCTGTTGTCCTTACTCTTTCTTTTGCATCTCAGGCTGAAACCCTACCGCATCCCGGGGGGAGATCCCAGGGTACGACGTTTTGGTAAATATGCGTTGCTGGGTTTAGCTATTCTGGTGATTCAGATTGCATTGGGGGGCTGGACCTCGGCGAACTATGCGGCGTTAGCCTGTACTGAATTACCCGTCTGCGAAGGGGCCTGGTACGAAAAACTGAACTTTTCCGGTGCGTTTAGTGTGCCGGAAGCAGACAATTACGAATTTGGAGCGCACCCTTATGACGAACGCATGACTATGCATATCGTACATCGCTTTGGTGCCCTGGTGACTTTCATTTATTTATGTTGGCTGGGCGTACGCTTGTACACTGCCGCTATTTCTGACCGTATTAAAAATCAATCAGTGCTGATGATTTCAGTACTGGGCTTGCAGATTGGCCTGGGTGTCTCTAATGTGGTGTTTAGTCTGCCCATAGTGGTGGCCGTGGCCCACAATGCCGTTGCGGCGTTATTACTACTGACACTGATTTTATTGAATTACACACTCTACAGAAAGACCTGAGTTTATGGAAAAAGTTGCGAAAAATGGGTCTCCTGCAAATGCCTGGCAGGGCGCAGGTTGGCGAGATTATTATGAAATGACAAAACCCAAAGTGGTTTTGTTGTTATTACTGACTGCATTGGTTGGGATGTGCCTGGCCGTAGAGGGGGCGTTGCCTATCGTGCCGTTAGTGGCGGGTCTGTTGGGAATTGGGATGTTGTCCTCGTCCGCAGCGGTAATAAACCACGTTGTGGACCGGAAAATCGATGCCAAGATGGCCCGTACCTACAATCGCCCTGTACCGAAAGGCAAAGTAACCCCGCAAAGAGCATTGCTCTTTGCCCTGTTACTGTGCCTTGTCGGGTACGGCATACTGGAAGTGTTTGTTAATCGGCTGACAGCGGTGCTGACGTTTGCCAGTCTGGTGGGATATGCCTGTATTTATACCATGTACCTCAAGCGTGCTACCCCACAAAACATCGTGATTGGTGGACTTGCCGGAGCGGCACCACCCCTGTTGGGTTGGACCGCCATGACAGGCGAAATTCACGGTAACGCGCTGTTGTTGGTGCTGATCGTCTTTACCTGGACACCGCCGCACTTCTGGGCATTGGCCATTCATCGCGAAAAAGACTATGCCAAAGCCGAAATTCCCATGTTACCGGTAACTCACGGTATTGAGTTTACCAAAACATCAGTGTTGGGTTACACGGTGCTGCTGGGACTGATATGTCTGATGCCGTACCTGGTGGGCATGACCGGATTGATCTATCTGGTAGGGGCGACATTGCTCAACGTTGCATTTTTGGTTTATGCCTGGAAACTGAAATACGCCGCCAAAGACGAAACCGCCATGAACACCTTCAAGTTTTCTATTCTGCATCTGATGCTGTTGTTCATTGTTTTACTGGTGGATCACTACTTCAAGTTAGTATTATGAAACAACCTGTCTTTTTGGGAAGCATCGCGGTAATCGCGTTAGTCGCTGGTGTCTGGTTAGCGCTGAACATCGCGCCGCCTTCAGTATCTGAACCTGCCTATGCTCAGATGTATCCGGCACCCAGAATGCTGAATGACGGCGAACTGAACGGTCACGACGGTTCCACAATTACGCCGGATTGGTTTAAAGACCAGTGGACTCTGGTGTTTGTGGGCTATACCTGGTGTCCCGATATTTGTCCCACCACCCTGGCTGAACTCAAGCGCATTTACCCTCAGCTGACTAAGTTAAGCGAACACCCTCCGGTCAAGGTCTTGTTTATCTCTGTCGACCCGGGCAGGGATGATACGGCCAGGTTGAAGCAGTACATTGAATTTTTTAATCCTGATTTTTATGCCGCCACGGCGGAGCACAAGCAACTATTCCCATTTATTCGCAGCATGGGCATGGCTTACGCTATTGCAGAAAGCACGGATAAACCCGATTACCTGGTGGATCACAGTGCCTCTATGGTGATTGTCAATCCGGATGGACACGTAATTGGGCGATTCAAGCCGGACCATAAGCCCGGCCAGTTGGCCATCAGTGATGCTCAGCAAATTCTGGCAGATATGCCGCTGATTATGGCCCGTTACCAGGCCAGGGATTAATCCAGCCAATTACCTTCTGCTGTGGCCACAAACCAGGGCTGCGAATGCCAGTAGTATCTTCCTGAATGCGTTTTACTGGGCGCAGTGCAATTGACTCTGGAACGGCCTGGCTTAAGTATCTTGTCGGCTGAAATGCTGACCTGATTACCCTGCCACTCAGTGGCGATTTTATCGCCATTGAAATAACAACTAAACAGCGCGGGATTGAAGTCAGAGGTATCGATTTGCATCTGATATGTTAAGCCAGGTGGCTGATAAAATACCGGGTCGTTGATGGATATTGAGGTTACCGGCATGGCAAGTGACTTCAGTTTGGTTTTCAGCGTTGCCAGATTACTGTAAATACCAGCCGCCGGATAGCGCGGGATCTCCTGCAGATCCGAAACAAATCCTGCTGCACCGGAGTGTTGTGCAAAGCCAATGATATCTAATTCTTTCAGAAGACCTTTCACGTCGGCGTTAAATTCGCCAAAAGGGTAGGCCAGAAACCCCGGGCTATGGCCTATGTGCTGTTTTATTGCCGCTTCGGTATCCAGAATATGTTGCCTGGTTTCGGCCAGCCAACCGGGTTGCCTGGCATTTTGCAGCAGGTGGCGGTGATCCCAGTAATGGTTGGCTATGAGTACTCCGTCTGCGGATAACTGTTTGAGCTCCTCCCAATCCAGATGACTGGGGCCGACACCCACTTCCGAAGGGTTAATAAAAATCGTGTAGGGGAAGCCGTACTTTTTCAGTATCGGGTGGGCGTTTTCTTTGATATTGCGAAAGCCATCATCAAAGGTAATTGCAACGGCATTGTCCGGAAATGGCTGGCGTTTTATCAGGTTGTTCACCAGCTCGTCTAAGCTGATCACCTTGTGGTTTTCGTGCAGATAGGCCATGTGCTGTGAGAACTTTTCCGGGGTAATCGTAGTGGAAGGTGGGGTATCATGGCTGACGTGATGATAAAGCAATATACTGGCGTTCTCATTGGCGGACAGGCCGGTCCATTGAAATACACAGAGTAAAAGCATTGCTATTTTATGTTTCATGGTCATTTGTTGTTTCGCCCCTTAATATTCCTGCTCAGAAAAATAAGAGTAACAGTTTGACTTTTTATTACGCAATACGTTATTTCACCGCATTAGCGGTGCCGATGATTATCAGCAACATTTTCACGCCGTTAGTGGGATTGGTGGATACCGCGATAGTGGGCCATTTACCGGGTACTCACTTTCTGGCAGGCGTTGCGCTGGGCGGCATCATCATAACCCAACTCATTTGGGTATGCGGCTTTTTGAGAATGTCCTCTACCGGATTAAGCGCTCAGGCATCAGGCCGTGATAACAGCGAAGAAGCCGCTTCGATACTGAATAACGGCATTTTGCTGGCGTTGCTGCTGGGGGTTTTAATCTGGTTGTTAAGCCCGGTACTGTTTCAACTGGGCAAGTATTTTTCCGGCAGCAACCCTCAGGTGGTGTCGGTGGCGCAAGCGTATTTTTACATACGGGTTTTTGCCGCTCCCGTGTCATTGACAAATCTGGTACTGATGGGATGGCTGTTGGGGCGTAAACAGCATAGTAAAGTGATGTGGATTCAGTTGATCGCCAATCTGCTGAATATTGTTTTGAGTTTGCTGTTGGCTATCGGTTTGTCTATGCATGTCACTGGTGTGGCTCTGGCCACTGTGATCAGTGAATGCGTGATACTGGTGTTGTCACTGAAGTGGATAGCGAAAATATTTCCACAGTGGCGTCACCATATCCGTCTTTGTCAGAATAAAGTTAAGGCGTTTTTGTCGTTAAATCGCGATGTGTTTCTCAGAAATGTGTTTCTGCAACTCTTCCTGGCGATATTTACCTTTATGGGGTTGCAGTTGGGCGAGTTAACCGCGGCTACCAATGCTTTGCTCATGCAGTTTTTTGTTTTGATTGCGCTGGGTCTGGATGGTGTAGCTTATGCTGCCGAAGCACTGTTTGGCGAAGCGATCGGAAAACAGCAACGCTACAAGGCAAGGCAATGGACGCATATCAGCTTGTTGGTTTCTACCGCGTTTGCGGTGCTTTACACCGGCATTTTTTGGGGATTTTTTTATGAAATCAGCCAATTACTCACCAATATAACAACAGTAATTCAGAACCTTCAGGCATTTAAAGTCTATATTGTATTGTTGCCTCTTATCGCGCACTGGAGTTTTTTGTTGGATGGCTTATACGTGGGTATGACCAGGGCAAAGCCAATGTTTGTTACTATGGTGATCAGCGTAGTGTTGGCCATCTGTTGGCAGCTACTGCACCTGGACACGATGAGCGCCACCGTGCTATGGCAAAGTTTCATGATTTTTTTACTGGCACGGGGACTGTTGTTAGGGACGCATTTTTACTACCGGATTTATCGCCCATCGTAACAGTCAGGTGCCTGTGTTGAGCTGAACTAAGCCTTTGCCAGACACACAGGTGTCGGCGACGTTGCAAGAATGTGAGTACTGTTCTTTACTTCATAACAGGACAGCAAGGACCAGAGGATATCACTGTGCTATCAGAGCTTGAACAACTGGAAGAATTTACAAAGCTAAGTGGTGATCTGTTTCTCACCCAGGTCAGGGATGCGCAACAAAATCTGTTTTGGCTAAAACAGGCCAAAGGAGCAGTGTCTGTTACCCATCATCCTATAGAAATCGAAACCACCCAGTCACACGCTTTACCTGATGAGGCCATCGCACCGGCCAGACGATTTACTGAGGGAGAGGATGTTTTCGCGCTTTACCCCGCAGTGTCAGGTAGTGTGACCTTTGCTCAGCTTCTGGAGCAACACACCTGGAATACTGAAGACAAGCTAAGATTAAGTCTTGCCTTGACTGAGTTTTTGACCAGTCTCCATCACCATAACCTGATTTGTGGTTACGTCGACCCGGATACGCTGATCCTGGATGAAACAACATGGGGGGTGACAACAATCAGTAGCTGGCACCTGCTCAATGCAGCGGCCCTGAATAATACTATTTTGGAGACGTTGAAAAGCCATGCCAACCTGTTGACGGTATCTCCTGAAATCACCGGGCGTACTGAAAGGCTCCCGGATGTTTCGTCAGATTTGTACTCTCTGGGCACAATTTTCTATCGCATTTTTTTGGGGGAATACCCTTACCAGTATTCTGATCCGCTGACAATGATCCATGCCCACATTGCCCGGCCTGTTGAGTTTGACCCGGGCAAGGTGTTTGCAATACCTGAAATGATATTAACCATTATCAGCAAATTGCTAAACAAGGCACCGGAGAGCCGTTACCGCGATGCCCGGACATTGCAACAGGATCTGCAGGAATGTTTAAATCAATGGCGGGAAAATGGCGATATTGCGCCTTTTACCATTGCCCGCTCTGAAAAAAGTACGGCGTTGTTGTTCCCACAGTTCCTGTACGGCAGAGAGTCTGAGCTGGAACGGCTCAATGACTGGTATGGGGCGCTGTTAAAAAGCCAGCAGATACGCTGTGTTGTGGTGAGTGGCAAAGAGGGCGTGGGCAAATCAGCACTGGTGGAGGAGTTTATCTCCCGGATCACCGACGCGGGCAGTGCCTATGGGCTGGCAGCCGCAGAAAAAGTCACCAGCGCCTGGCAACAGTCGGCAATTCATCGGGTGACAAATAACCTACTGGAAAAATCCCTCTTGCTCGGTGACGAGCATTTGTCCCTGCTGCGCCAACAACTGTCAACATTACCCGACGACACACTTCAACCACTTTTGACTCTGTTTCCCAGTTTGCAGGTCATTTTGATGCAGGACGCTGAACCGCTGACCGAGGTTGCTGGCCAGTTTGATAAAAAAGTCATGGAGCTGTTGTTTTGCCTGTCTGAGGTGATGCACGGCATGATGCTCATTTTTGAAGATGCACAATGGCTGGACAGTATCAGTGAAGACCTCCTGACTGACGTCCTGCGAGCGGCACGCAAAGGACGTTTTGGGGTGCTGTTGTTGTACAGAGAACCAGAAACGAGCTGCGCTTCGGCCACCCCCTTTTGTGCTGAACTGCAGAAGCCTGATTCTGAATTACTACAGGTTCCGTTACATCCCTTAACTGCGGAAGCAGCTAAAAACCTGGTTGAAGACACATTCTGGGAGACCAATTTTAGTCTCGAAGAGCTGGCCGACAGGGTATTTCAAAAAACACAGGGAAACCCCTATTTCGTTAAAGTGTTTTTGCAGCAGCTGGTCGACGATGGCGCTATTTTTGAGGACGAAGAGCACATCTGGAATTGGGACCTGGATAAGATCAACGCGTCTCATATTACTGAGAATGTTGCGGATATTGCGATCACCGGATTGTCACAGTGGTCACCGCAGCAGTGTTTTATTCTTAAAGCCGCTTCTTTTTTCTCGGATCAGATAGACATGGACATCCTGCTCGCCATCAGCGACTTGAGTAACCGGGCAATTGGAGCCTTTACTGAGGAACTGATTGCCCAGGGTATTTGGCGTAACACTGAAAGCGACGATGGTACAGTTCAATATCAATTTTCCCATTTCAAAATTCAGATGGCCGCCCGACAACTGGAAACGGAGCATGACGAAGCAATGTTCCGAAATTTGCTGACCAAAACCTACCTCAGGATAAAGTCCAAAGCGTGGCTGCGTGACAACGTATTAAACTGGATTGACCTTGCCCCCGAGAATCCGGTTAACGAGGGCCTGGCAGATGGTGCTGAATTTATCGATTATTGCTGGCAGGCAGCCAGTCAAGTAACAGATAACGAGCGTCGTTTGGGATATCAGTTACAGGGTATAAATGCACTGAACCCTGACATCTGGCACAAACAATATACGCGCTGCTTTGGTTTGTTTGACGAGGCGATAACACACCTGCTGTTAAAAGAGGACAGTACGCAGGTGGCGCATTTGCTTAACCTGTTAACACAGTTCCGTCTGAATTCGGCTGACAAGTTAAAAGCGGTACTCTGGCAGGTGCACAACCTCACGTTGCAGGCACAGTATCAACAGGCATTCAACACCGGATTGACGGTTGTCGGGGCGATATTCCCGGAGGTTGATTTAGACAATATAAAACAGACGTATTTGCAATGTGAAGCAGACTATCCAAGCTCGGCCATCATTGACATAGCACATCGCCCCTTTTGCGATGAATCGCTGCATTTACACCATTGCCAGCTATTGTCGCTGTTGATAAACGCGGCGAAGGAATTGTCAATTGTGCCATTGATGCAGGTGCTGGCGGTTGCCATTAAACTGTCTTTACTCCGGGGAAATTCGACCTATGCGGCACAATTTTTTGCACAACATGCACTTATTTTAGCCAGGGTTTATCAGCAGTATGAGTCAGCATTTGCCTTTGTGAACGTGGCACAAACGCTGGCACAAAAAAATACGGAAAATAACCGCAGGCAGGCAGAAATCAGCTATTTAAATTATGCCTTTGTTGCTCCCTGGAGCTTACCGCTACTTCACTGTCGCGAGGCGTTGCAGGAGTTGGGCGCTGATAGCTTTGAACAGGGCCAGGGGAGTGTTATTTCGCAGAGTATGCTGTGTAATGCGGTTTACTCAATATTCACTGACAGCGCGTTAGATAAACCAGCGCAGTTGTTTGAATCGCTCGCGGCTTTGCTACAGGAGCAAAATCTGCCCGCTGTATCCACGGGAGCGGCACCCTGGCTGGAATTGTTGCGATACCTGAAAGCTCCATCACCGGATAGCCCGGACGTAAAGTCGACTGACGAGAAAATAGGTAATACCGCTAACCTGCAAACCCGCATGGTTACCCTTGGCTGGCATTTTACCCGGCTATTGCAGGCCTATTGGGATAATGATGCGGTGGCAGCAGCCAACTATGCAACGCGCTGGCGAGAGGTCGGTGAGGATTTGCTGTGTGTGCCCTGGTTGGTGGATTATATCGCGTTGTCGGGACTGGTATTGCTGCGACAGCCCACAAAGAGAACAACCGAAACTGAGCTGCAAAGTATCGAAAAGCAATTAGCCACCTGGTCAGCCCTGAATCCCGATAATTTTCTGACTCAGTATCAGTTGTTTTGCGCAGAATGGCGGGCCAGTCAAGGTGAAAAAGACGCCTGGTGGCATTATCGTCAGGCGATTCAACAGGCGCAGCGGCAAGGACAGTGTCTTTGGTTAGGCCTGGCCAGAGAAGCTTATGCCAGTTACTGGTTGGCTATGGATGATGAGGTACAGGGGTTTGGCCAACTCCAGGCTGCATTGTCCTGCTACCGGCAGTGGCAAGCTCATGGCAGAGTGGCACAACTGTCAGGCGAATATCCGCAACTCAGTGATCAGCCGGAACTCCCCACCGGACAGCTGCTTCCTGCAGCAAAGTCCGAAAAAAACCTCGATTTAATGTCGGTGCTGAAGGCGTCAGAAACCCTGAGTGGTTCCATCGATTTGAACGCGTTTCTGATCCGAATGATGACCATTATTGTGGAAAATGCCGGCGCACAGCAGGGCTGTATATTGTTTCAGGAAGACGACAGTTTCCAGGTTCAGGGAGCGTATCCTAAACCTCTGACGCTGGAACAGGTACCACAAACCTTGCTCAACTACGTGGCCAGAACAAAATTACCTTATGTGGTGGATGATAGTGCCACAGAGCCTAAGCTAACGGCAGCGAATCGCAGTTTACGTCTTATGCCGCGCTCCATGTTGTTTATTCCGCTTATTGTAGCGGGTAAATTACGCGGCGTGCTCTATTTAGAGCACAGCGATTTTACCGGGTTTTTCACCTCTGACAGAATTGATGTACTGCAACTACTGGCCAATCAGACCGCTATCCTGTTTGACAATGCCAGCCTAAATCAACAACTGCTTATCAATAATCGCGACCTGGAGCGCAAAGTTGATGAGCGCACCATTGAACTGGCTGATGCAAAATTAAAAGCTGAAGAAGCCACGGCCGCCAAATCTAACTTTTTGGCGAATATGAGCCACGAAATTCGCACCCCAATGAATGCGGTAATCGGTCTGTCGAAGTTAGCGCTCAGAAAACAGATAAATCCGGAGCAACGAGATTATCTGGAAAAAATACAAAGTTCTTCTGAGTCGCTTCTGACGTTGATCAACGACATTCTGGATTTTTCAAAAATTGAAGCGCAAAAACTCACCCTGGAAACCATACCTTTTAGTCTGGAAAAATCGCTTCGGCGGGTGGTTAATCTCAATAATCACAAAATGCACGAACAGCACCTGGAGTTTGTTTTGTCGGTGGATAGCCGAATCCCGGACAGTTTAATCGGTGATCCGCTGCGCATTGAGCAAATTATTATTAATCTGGTGAGCAACGCAATCAAGTTTACCCGTCAGGGGTATGTGCATTTAAACGTCGCCAGGGTGTCGCAGCAGGGTGAGACTTTGGTTCTGGAGTTTAGTGTCAAGGACAGTGGCATTGGCATGAGTGAAGAGCAAACCCGACGCCTGTTTAAATCCTTTAGTCAGGCAGACAACAGCGTTACCCGTCAATATGGGGGAACGGGGCTTGGTCTGGCGATATGTAAGCAGCTCTGTGAACTGATGCACGGCTTTATTGCGGTAAAAAGTGAACCGGGTCAGGGGTCAGAGTTTACGTTTACCATCCAGTTGCAGGTGGCAGCCGGAGATTTGGCCCCGGCCAGTCACACGGATGTGTCGGATTTACATGCGCTGGTGGTGGATGATATGGAAGTTGCACGCGCAGTCATGAGCGATGCCCTGGATGCCCTGGGCATAAAGTCTGACACTGTTTCCAGTGGTGAAGAAGCACTGCAACTGGTCAGCAAAGCAGAGAAAAGGCAGCAACCCTACGACATCATCCTGATGGATTGGAAAATGCCCGGTATGGACGGTATCACAGCATCCAGGAAAATCAGGGAGCATATCAGCGGAAAAATACCTCATATCCTGATGATCACCTCCTATGATAAGGAAGCATTGAAAGCAATTGATGTTGATAACATTATCGACCGATACATTGAAAAACCGGTGAATCCGACGGATCTAATCGACGCCATTCAACAGTCATTGGGTGCCAATAGTCGTGATGACGCGGCTCTGTCCGCCAGTGAGCAGATACCTGACTTCAGTCATGCTAGGGTGTTATTAGCCGAAGACAATGAGCTGAATCAACAGGTTGCTTTGGAGTTTTTACAGGAAACCGGCATTCAGGTGGATTTAGTTCAGGATGGTCAGCAGGCAATCAATGCCGTTAAACAAAAGCAGTATGACCTGATTTTGATGGATATTCAGATGCCGGAAATCGATGGTCTGGAAGCCACAAAACGGATCCGGCAATTTAATTCGGACATCCCAATTTTAGCCATGACCGCCCATGCAATGGCAGGAGACAAAGAGCGCAGTCTGGCGGCAGGCATGAATGCGCACATCGCAAAACCTATCAACCCGGTGGAGCTGTACTCAGTGATGAGTGAGTTTATCACCGGTAGTGACATAAAAACCGTGCGAGCGAGCGCGCCCCTGGAGCACCAGGATACGGGGCAGTCGGAAAATGAAAAGTATGCGTTGGCGCTGTTCAGAGAAATTACTGCGCTGGACCTGGACACTGCGTTAGAGCGTATTCAGGGGCGCAGCAAACTGTATTGTAATCTGGTGCAGGATTTTGTCCGGGATTATGACGGCGTCGATGAGCAACTGATGGCACACTTCGCCGCCTCCGAGCGACAGAAAATTTATCGCATTGTCCACTCCCTGAAATCCAACATAGCCTACATTGGGGGATTCAGACTGTCTCACCGATTGGCTATGATCGAGCCGCGAATTCGGGAAGGGGACGATTTTATTCTGGAACTTGAAAGGGTGATGGCAGAAGTGATGGAGCTGCACAAGGGGTTAGCAGAAAAGCTTCAGCAGGTAGACTTGCATGCCGCGAACTTTTACAGTGAAAATAACAAAGAGGGCAGTTTTTATCCCGAGTCAATGCTACCCTTATTAAAAGCATCGGACTTTTCTGTCGAGGCTAAAATTAAGCAACTACACCAGCAATGCAGTACTGAAGCAGAACGTCAAATGTTGCATAACATTGATGCACTGATTGCTGAAATGGAATTTGAGGAAGCGGCTGACTTTTTACAAGTGTGGCTGCGGGAAAATAAACGTTAACGGACTGTAGAGCCAGAAAATATATGTTGTCCGATAAGCCAAAAATACTCATCGTCGATGATGAAAAGTCGAATCTAAAGATCCTGTCCGAGTTTCTTGGTGGTGATGGGCAAATCATGCTGGCCAAAAGTGGAAAACAGGCGCTGGAAAAGGCTGCCAGGGCGTTACCGGACATCATATTGTTGGATGTGGTAATGCCGGATATGGATGGTTTTGAAGTCCTGAAACAGCTAAAAGCCGCGCCCGGCACCCGACTGATCCCGGTTATTTTTATAACAGGATTAACCGATGTAACGTTTGAAGAAAAAGGCCTGGCGCTGGGTGCCAGTGACTATATTATCAAGCCGATACACGAGCAGTTGGTCAGAGCAAGAGTAAAACTGCATCTGCAGCTAGTGAAACAACAAAGGTTGTTAGAGCAGGTGGCCTTAATTGATCCGTTGACGGGCTTATGCAACCGAAGAAAGTATGAAGATGTGTCCAATATTGAATGGCGAGCTGCGGTGCGTTATGGCGGTGATTTTTCAGTGGCGTTGTTAAATCTGGATGGATTTAAGGCGTTTAATGAAATGCACGGTTATGCCACGGGAGACGAGCTACTGATACAAGTTGCCAGCCAATTGGCGCAACAAATACGCCGTGCCAAAGACCTGGTCGCGCGTTTCAGTGGACAGGAATTTGTATTGTTAATGCCGGGTACAGAGCGCCAGGGAGCGCAAACAGCTGCAGAAAAATGCCTCAGCGCCATTAGCGGCCTAAAAATGCCGGGCGGGACGGGCAGAGTCGCTGGTGTAACGGTCTCGGTGGGAGGAGTTACCGCGCGGGCCAGCATGTCACTTACTCTGGATGAGGTTATGTTGAAAGTTCGGCAAAAACTAAATCAGGCACAGCAAGCGGCAGATACTGCCGTGTGCTGGGAACAGGTTGAGTAACGCTTATGTCAATCACTGAGCCTTTGGAAAGACCCAGAATCCTCATCATAGATGACGAAAAGTCCAATCTTAAAATTTTGTCTGATTTACTTAGCTCGGAAGCTGAGGTTGCCGTGGCCAAAAGCGGTACACAGGGTTTGTGGAAAGCCAGCAAACTAAAACCAGATTTAATCTTGCTGGATATCGTGATGCCGGAGATGGATGGTTTTGAGACGTTGAAACAGCTTAAGCAGGATGAACAGTTAAAAGACACCTCAGTTATCTTTATTACCGGTCTGGATACCGTAGACAACGAAAAATACGGCCTGGACCTCGGTGCGCTGGATTACATCCGCAAACCTTTTAACGGCGCAGTAGTAAAAACCCGCATTGCTACGCATCTGAAATTAATTCGTCAAACGAAGGAACTGCGGGCATTGTCGGTTAAACTCAGAGAGGCGGATCAGGCGAAAAGCCGGTTTTTAGCGAACATGAGTCACGAAATTCGCACGCCGCTTACGGCAATTATTGGCTATACCGAGCTGTTGCAAAATGACGAATTGTCCGGCATGGATAATGACCAGGCAATAGATATCATATCTAACAGTGGTAAGCACTTACTTAATTTAATCAATGATATTTTAGACTTATCTAAAATCGAAGCCAAAAAACTCCAGGTAGAGTGTGTTGAGTTTTGCTTACCTTTGCTGCTGGAAGAGCTCATTTCCCTCATTAAACCTAAAATAGAGCAGCACAATCTTGCCTTTGAGTTGGGCCTGCAATTTCCTTTGCCTTCCCACATTGTCAGCGATCCTACCCGCCTGAAACAGGTGTTACTGAATCTGCTAAACAACGCCGTTAAGTTTACTGAAGAAGGCGTGATTCGGTTGCTGGTGGCAGAAAGCGATGGTGCGTTAAAGTTCAACGTGATTGATACCGGCGTGGGTATCAGTAAAGAGCAACAAACACGTATTTTTAGTGCTTTTGAGCAGGCAGATGTGTCAGTGACACGGCGATTTGGCGGCACCGGATTGGGCCTTAATATTTCCAAATACCTGGCCCAAAAATTAGGTGGTGACCTGGTAGTCAGCAGTGTCAGCGGTATTGGCAGTGACTTTTGCGCCAGTATCGCGTTGCGCACCGGAGAAAATGCTGAGCCGGTCAGCGACGAGCTTTGCTATGCAAACGTCATTCACTGTCAAAAAGCTCAAAAGCCGGTGCAACCGGTACTGACGGGCAAAGTGTTGCTGGCAGAAGATCAGAAAGAATTGCGTCTGTTGATCACCATGATGCTGCACAAATTGGGGCTTGAGGTAGTGGCTGTGGAAAATGGTTTGCAATTACTGGACGAAGCAACAGCGAATTCGTTTGATCTAATCTTAACTGACATACACATGCCCGAGATGGGCGGGGAAGAAGCGGTTACCCGGTTGCAGGAAGCCCACATTGACATCCCAACCATTGCATTAACAGCTAATGCGATGAAACACGAAGTGGAGCAATACATAAGTAAAGGATTTACGGATCATCTCAGCAAACCTATTCAGCGCGAAGAGTTTAGTCGAAAGCTGGCTATGTATTTACCGGAGCTGACACCGCCTTCAGCTGGCAGGTCCTCACATCAGAGTGAAAAAGCGCGTTTTATCGAACAGTTCAAACGCGATCTGCCGGAGCGACTGGAGGTGATGGAAAATGCGTTCTTTAGTCAGGACTGGCGCCATGTGGCATTGTTGGCCCACAGTCTGAGTTCAACCGCACGTTCCTTTCAGCTGGATGCAATCACCAGGGTGACCGCTGAAATTGAACGTCTGGCAATGGATACTATCGCGGACAGTGAGCACGCCAATGAGCTGGCAGCCGTTATTCTGTCATTAAAAGCGCAACTTGAGGCTGACTGATCGCGCTTGTCAGGATTATTGAGGGTCGTTGGTTTTTGATTTGCTGCGAAGCGAAAAGGAAGCTATCAATCGAAAACGCAATATGCCGGTATAGCCATAGATGGCAAAAGCCGCGCCAGACAACATCAGTAGCGCTGCGGGGACCTGTAACCAAATCCACCACAAATAACCGGCAAAGAGCAACAGGCTACCAGCTACAAATTGCATCAACCCCTGAATAAACCGGGTCCAGTACTGGTGCAGTGCAATGCGTTGCTCAACTGTTAACGACATGCCACCGATAACTCAGTAGTAAGAGTGCTCTCCGGATTCGTGTTCAGTGGCATCTTTAACCCCTTTCAGCTCGGGAAATTGTTGCAGCATTTGTTTTTCAATGCCTTCTTTCAGGGTGACATCCACCATGGAGCAACCATTACAACCACCGCCGAATTGCAATAGGGCAATACCGTCATCAGTAATGTCCATCAACATTACCTGACCACCATGACTGGCCAATTGCGGGTTGATTTCTGATACCAGCATATACTCAATGCGCTCTTTAAGGGGAGCGTTTTCAGCGACCTTGCGGGCTTTTGCATTGGGCGCTTTTAAGGTAAGCTGCGAACCCATTTGGTCAGTGACAAAGTCGATTTCGGCTTCTTCCAGGTACGGGGCACTTTCTAAATCGACAATGGCTTCAAAACCGTCAAAGGGCAAATGTTGGTCGGAATCTTCTACAGCATCCGCCGGGCAATAAGAAACGCCGCATTCAGCCGAGGCAGTACCTGGGTTGATTACAAATACCCGGATGTTGGTGTTTTCCGGTTGAGTTTCCAGTAATTTGCGAAAATGAGCTTGTGCAGACTCGGAAATATTTATCATAACGGGAACCAAAATATAAACTGATGAGAATTCTAACAAAAAATACTTGAGTAAAACACTCAAGTAATCGACTCTTTTAGACAATTTTTGCCTATCGGCAAAGTTTCCCTTATGGTTAAGGCAATGACTTAAAGGCTTAATATTCAATGACAATACGTTTTTTATCCTGTTTCTTTTTACTTCTGGTGACCGGTGCCGCAAGTGCCGATATGTCTCGTATCTACAGCCATGATTCGGAATATCTGCCCAAAGATGTCAGTTATGATCCGGCTATCCCTTTACCTCAGGAGGTGCTGGGACACACAGTAGGAGAGTGGCATGTCAGGCATGACCAGTTACTGGCTTATATGACATTGTTGGCTGAAAAGTCGGAGCGGGTGCAATTGCAGGAAATCGGTCGCACCTATGAAGGGCGTAAATTAATTCATTTACATATCAGTAATGCGAAAAACCTGGCCGACATTGAGAGCCTGAGAACCACCCACCTGAAAAACTGGCAATCCCACGAGGAAAAAAGGGATCTCAGTGGTTATCCACTGGTACTATGGATGGGTTACAGCATTCATGGTGATGAACCCAGTGGTTCCAATGCTGCACTGTTGTTGGCCTATTATCTGGCGGCCGCGCAGGGTGAGAAAATCGACCAGCTGTTGGACCAAAGTGTGGTTATTCTTGACCCGTCATTAAACCCGGATGGGCTGGCCAGATTCGCACACTGGGCGAACTCTCACAAAAGTCTGAACCTGGTGTCTGATCCGCAAAACCGGGAACACCGCCAGGGGTGGCCGAGTGCCAGAACCAATCACTACTGGTTCGATTTGAATCGCGATTGGTTATTACTTACTCACCCCGAATCAAAGGCCCGCATTGAGCAGTTTCACCAGTGGCGGCCCCATGTTTTAACCGACTTTCATGAGATGGGCACCAACAGTACTTACTTTTTTCAGCCGGGAATTCCCTCCCGGACCAATCCGCACACACCACTAAAAAATATTGAACTGACCAATGCCCTGGCCGGATTTCACGCCAAACAAATGGATTCCGACAAGCGCCTGTATTTTACTCAGGAGGCCTTTGACGACTTTTACTACGGCAAAGGGTCTACCTATCCGGATGCTCACGGAAGTGTCGGAATACTGTTTGAACAGGCCAGCGCCCGTGGACATTTGCAGGAGTCTGAAAACGGTCCGTTGGCCTTTTCACAGGCAATTCAGAATCAGTTTAATTTGTCACTGTCCACTTTTGCGGGCGCCATGGCAAACAAACATGCCATGTTGGATTTTCAGGATAGCTACGGACGTGATACGGCCGAAGAAGCTCTGGACGATGATGTGGCAGGCTTTATGGTAACTCCGGGTGAAGATGCCAGCCGGTTTAGTTATTTCCTGGATGTATTGCAACGGCATCAGGTGAATATCTATCCACTGTCGAAAAACGTTAAAATTGACGATACCACCTTTGTGGCCGGCGAGAGCTTTTTTGTGCCGGGCAGACAAGCCCAGTACCGCCTGATTAAATCACTGTTCTCAACGCAAAAGCGCTTTAAAGACAATACCTTCTACGACGTATCTAACTGGAATATTGCACTGGCATTCAACTACGATTTCACGCCCATTGAGAAAAGTCGCTGGCGTAAAATTCCATTTATTGCCCAGCCTGTTACACAGTTGCAGGTAAAATCACCAGACTATAATGCTGATGCTGTGGCCTGGGCGTTTAACTGGCAGGATTCTGATGCGCCGGCATTATTGCAGTTTCTGCTGAAAAAAGGGGCTTTGGTGAAACAGTCGGTTAAAGCCTTCACCGGTGTAACGCAGGACGGCGAGTTTATCTTCCAACCCGGTGCAGTGTTGTTACCCATGGGATTGCAGCAACCGGACAATATTGCACAGGAGCTGATCGCCAGAGCGGCGCAACTCAATGTGAAGTTACATGGATTGATGTCCGGCATGACACCACAAGGTGTTGATCTGGGCAGTCGTCACGTTGCCGTAGTCAACAAGCCGGAAATTCTGTTGCTGGGTGGTGCCGGTGTGTCTCAATATGAGGCTGGCGAAGTGTGGCACTATCTGGATCAATATGTCGGCGTTGCTCCTAGTATCATTGACATTCAGCGTCTTTCAGGCACTGACCTGAGTCGTTACAGCCACATTATCGCGGTTGATGGCAACTACCGAAGCATCACCGACAAGAGCAATGAAAAAATCAAAGTCTGGCTGGAGCAAGGTGGCGTGTTGATCACGCAAAAGCGCGCTGCAGAGTGGGCCGCAGAGCAAGACTGGTTAAAAGCCAAATTTAAAGACGATGACGCCATTGATGCCGCTTTTGATACCAGCAAGCTGGGGTTTGCCGATCAGGAAGCCTTGTCGGGGAAAAAGCGCGTAGCCGGAGCCGTGTTTAATACCAATGTAGACTTGAGCCACCCCTTATTATTTGGCTTTGATAAGACGACTCTGCCGGTTTTTCGCAATAGTACCGTGATCATGCGCAAAGCCTCGGAGCCCTTTGTAAGTCCGGTTATCTATCAAAAGGCACCATTGTTGGCGGGTTATGCCTCCGATGAAATTGAAAGTCTGATTGCGGATTCATCGATGCTTATTGCCCACACTAAAGGTGATGGCCGGGTGATCGCGTTTTCTGACAATGTCAGTTTCAGAGGTTACTGGCTAGGTACCCGCAGATTGTTGAGCAATGCGATATACCTGAGCCACTTCATTGATGTGGAAGGCTGACCGATAAACTCCACAGGTCAATCTTAATCCCGGGATTGACCTCGGTGAGTCGGTCACAGAGTCGGCGCATGGTGGTTCCCGTAGTAATCACATCATCAAGGATGGCAACGTGGTTCAGCTGGCGTAGCGTTTGTGCCTGAACCACCCGGTACTGTCTGGTGGATACCAGACGGCGTTGTCTGCCATCCAGCCCGGCCTGTGCTTTGCCCACAAAGCGTTTCTGGATGAGCCGCGTTAATACCGGTACAGACAGCGACGAACTCAGATGCTGTGCAATGAGTTCTGTTTGATTGAATCCCCGGCGCCCCCTTTTTAAAGGGTGCAGTGGCACAGGTATTAAGGCTTCCGGGAGCGGCAGGTTGGCATAGCAGCGCTGAATCCTGGTGAGCAGCAACCGACTCAGGCAGTTGGCAATCTCCATTTTATATTGGTATTTCAGCAAACTGATCAGTCTTTGTAATACCCCATGATGTGGACCAATACACAGGGTATCCAGGTGGCTTAATTTGGGGAGATACCGGGAAAACCTGGGTTGTACATTGAGAAAATCAAGGTCTTCTTCAGGGCTTCCAAATGCCGCAATTGTTTGCCGACAAACCTGACAAACCGCATCGCTGCCCGGTTGTTGGCATAAGTAGCAATGGTTGGTGTGTTCACGCATTCGCGTTATTATTTTGGTCAGCATAAAATGTCAGTCCCTGAATAGGCTCAGGGTTCAATATTACACTATCAGCAGGCGCTATTTTGCAGTTAAAAGTACAGGATTTTCACCCTCAACCGCGACTGGTTTTTTTGCATGGATGGGGGGTGAACAGCGGTGTTTTCAGGGGATTACTGCCCCAGTTAAGCGCGCATTATGCCGTGAGATTTATCGATCTGCCGGGGTTTGGCAGCAATAACCACATAGAGGTGCAGGAGCTGAGTTTTGAGCATTACTGCAGGATGCTTATCCCCTATATTCCGAAAGGTGCAGCGCTGGCTGGTTGGTCGATGGGGGGGCTTGTTGCACAGTATCTGGCATCTCATCCCGAATGCCACGTGCAGCGCCTGATTGCGATTTGTAGTACCCCCAGTTTTATGCAGGAAAATCAGTGGCCGGGAATTAAACCGCAAGTGCTGGAAGGATTTCAGGTGCAACTGTTGCAAAACTTTGAGAAAACCCTGGATCGGTTTTTAGCTATTCAGGCCATGGGTAGTGAAACCGCCAAACAAGACCTTAAAACCATCCGGCAACAGGTACACGCTGGTGGCATGGCCAATCATGGTGCCCTGGCACAAGGGTTAGATTACCTGCACAATGTAGATTTGCGCCCGTTACTGCCATCGAAGTTGCCCAAAACCTTGCGTATATTCGGCAGTCAGGACAGCTTAGTGCCCAAAGCCAGCGCGGCACAAATTCAGAGGCTGGACCCTGATGCAATCGTCCACATCATCGATAAAGCATCGCATGCGCCTTTTATCTCCCATCCCCGGCAGTTTTTGGAAATCTTTAATCAATTTATGGCCGATTTTTAGTCAAAAATATTATAACCGCGCTGCAGCTAATCTAAACATAGCCTAATCAAAGGATTTATTTCTTTACTGATTTGTATAATAATTAAACATGAGGTAATAGGAGTAGTGTATGTCTTTTGATGTAAGAAATAGCGTCAATTCCGCTATCTTGTCTGGTGTGTTGGGGGTACAACGTGCCTCAGACAATATCGCCGGGACATCGATTAGTTTGGCGCAAAAACAGGCGTCTTTGCGCACCACCAGTGATTTATTGTCTGATGTGGCAACGCAACAACTGGGCGGCGTGTCGAGGTTATTGCCCTCGGGTGGCGACTCAATGACCGGTGATTTACTGTCTTTGGTGAACAACCTGAATAATGCGCAGGCTTCCACCAAGGTGTTGGATGTTGCCAACGAGACCGTTGGTCGAATCATCAACGAAATCGCCTGATAATTCATATTTGAGCTGAGTATGAATATCGTTACGCCGGTGCCAACAGCTATCCCGTTCACTACATCCAATGTGAACACGGAATCTGCGCGCCGTGATAATGTGCAGCGGGAAGTGATACCGCAATTATCACAACCGGAAAACTCATCGGCAGAAGCCGGTTTGGGTTCAGAATCAGATCGTCTTAAACAATCGGCAAAATCAGCTCAACCCGCCCAGGCACCCACTTATGAACGTCCGGTTGTACAACAAAACCCCAATGCAGACACCAGTGGCTTAAACAATACCGCAGGTGATACACCGGATAATGCTAAGCAGGAAAGTGCCGGTAAAGAAGACGCTGAAGAACGCCAGAAGCAGCAAAAAGAAGCAGCCGATAAGCAGGAACTGGAGCGTCTGAAAACGCGGGATCAGGAAGTTCGGGCACACGAACAGGCCCATGCGGCTGTTGGGGGTCAGTATGCCGGTTCACCCAGCTACGAATTTGAAACTGGACCTGATGGGCAGCAATATGCGGTGGGCGGTGAAGTCTCTATCGATATTTCAAAAGAGTCCGAGCCCGAAGATACGCTGAATAAAATGCAGCAGGTTAAAGCGGCTGCGCTGGCACCCGCTGAACCTTCACCACAGGATTTTCGGGTAGCCAGTGAAGCGACACGTATTGCGGCTGAAGCCCGTGTTGAAATAGCACAGGACGAGATAGAGCAGCAAAAAGACGCCCAGCAGGAAAGTATTGATCGGGTCTTTGGTAGACAAGACAACAGTGCCGCAGAGGCAATTGAAGAGACTATTCCTGAACTGGATGAAATCGTCGACCCAGGTGATGTGGGCGCTCCCACCCGTTCTCTTGAGCGGCCAGAACAATTTGTCGACAATGCCCTGAATGCCTTTTTATCTCAGCAAAATGGTGAGGAAACCGAAATCAACTCACAACGGGACGAAGAGATTACTCAGCGCGCGTTGAGAATCGCCAACTTCTACCAACAAACTTCTACCCCACGTACCGAAGGCTTTCAGCAATTCGCCTGATGGCTCTATTGCAGATGGCCAGGCAAATTGCCCGACCTGATACTGCATCTGATATTACAGACTACTTCTTCGCTTTAGCAAAGGCTTCTGCAAACGCATTGCCCATAGCGCTGTTGCCTGCTTTGTTGTCCTGACGTGGTGCGCGCGTCGGTTTATTGGTGCGCTGTTCATGGCGTTTCTGAGGCTTACCTGCGCCCTGGCTTTGTACCGGTGCTTTGTCGTCCAGGCGCATGGTCAGCGAAATACGCTTACGTGCCACATCCACTTCAGTTACTTTCACCTTGACGATATCACCGGCTTTTACCACTTCCCTCGGGTCAGAAATAAATTTATCAGTGATGCAGGAAATGTGTACCAGACCGTCCTGGTGCACTCCGATGTCCACAAAGGCCCCGAAGTTCGCCACGTTGCTGATGACCCCTTCCAGAATCATACCGGGCTTGAGATCATTAATGGTATCAACCCCTTCCTTAAACTGGGCCGTTTTAAATTCCGGACGCGGATCGCGCCCCGGTTTCAGCAGCTCTGCCAAAATGTCTTTGATGGTGGGTAAACCAAAATGCTCATTGACGAAGCTTTCCGGCATGATCTTTTTGATAACGTCGGCATTTCCGATCATTTGTCGCACGTCACAACCTGCTTCCTGTTGCATTTGTTCTACAACGGGATAAGCCTCAGGGTGCACCGCTGAACTGTCCAGCGGCTCACTGCCATTGTTAATACGCAGGAATCCGGCACATTGTTCAAATGCTTTCGGTCCCAGGCGCGCCACTTTAGTGAGCTCTTTGCGGCTGTTGAAGGCACCATTTTGATTGCGATATTCCACAATGTTCTGCGCCAGGGTTTTATTTAATCCGGAAATATTGGCCAGAATTGCCGGTGAGGCCGTATTTAAATCTACACCAACGGCATTTACACAGTCTTCGATAACCGCTTCCAGTGATTGCCCCAACTGACTCTGACTGACATCGTGTTGATACTGGCCAACACCAATGGCCTTGGGTTCGATTTTCACCAGTTCTGCCAGCGGGTCCTGTAAACGTCGGGCAATGGAAACCGCACCGCGCAAGGACACATCCATGTCGGGTAATTCCAGAGAGGCCAGTTCAGAAGCGGAATATACTGAGGCTCCTGCTTCACTGACGATCAGTTTGGTGAGTGTTAAATCAGGCTCGCTTTTCATCAGCTCGGCCACTAACTTATCCGTTTCCCGGGAACCGGTACCATTGCCAATGCTGATCAGTTCTACCTTGTGCTGTCGGCAGATATTGGCCAGAGTCCGCAAGGACTTGTCCCAATGGTTTTGGGGCGCGTGCGGGTAAATAACCTGCGTAGCCAACACTTTGCCGGTCTGATCCACTATTGCTACTTTTACCCCAGTTCGCAAACCTGGATCCAGACCCATGGTAACTCGCGGTCCGGCAGGCGCCGCCATCAGTAAGTCTTTCAGATTGGAGGCAAATACATTAATCGCTTCCAGTTCGGCTGATTCGCGCAATTGGCTGAACAGTTCATTTTCCATGTACATCAGAATTTTGATGCGCCAGGTCCACTGGATTACGCCGGTTAACCATTTACCGGCTGCTTTTTGCGACAGGTGCTGACTGGCCAGGCCGGTATGGTCAGCAATAATGGATTCGCAATAAGAGGTTTTGTCGGATTCTTCTTTTTCCGGGTCGGGTTCCAGAGAAACCTGGAGAAAGCCTTCATTGCGGCCCCGGAACATCGCCAAAGCGCGGTGCGATGGGGTCGTGGTCAGCTTTTCACGGTGCTCGAAATAATCACTGAACTTAGCGGCCTCTTTTTCTTTTCCAGGTACCAAAACACTTTTGATAAAGGCATTTTTTTGCAGGTGTCTGCGTATTTTCTGCAGCAAATCGGCATCTTCGGCAAAGCGTTCCATCAAAATGAATTTGGCGCCGTCCAGGGCGTCTTTGGTGGTGGCTACTGCGTCGTTGAGGAATTGTTCCGCCTGTGCTTCCGGGTCTAACGAGGCATCGTTAAACAGTGCGTCGGCTAAAGGTTCCAGGCCGTTTTCGATGGCGATCTGGCCCTTGGTACGTCGCTTGGGTTTATAGGGTAAATACAGCTCTTCCAGCTCAGCTTTTGAAACACAGGCATTGATTTTATCGTTCAGGGCATCGGTGAGTTTGTCCTGTTCACTGATGGATTTAATGATGGCTTCTTTGCGTTCCCACAGTTCCCGCAAGTAGGTTAATCTTTGCGACAGGTTACGCAGTTGTGTGTCATCCAGCCCTTGTGTGGCTTCTTTTCGATATCGGGCGATAAACGGCACGGTTGCGCCGCCATCCATTAACTCTACCGCTGAGGAGATTTGCGTTGCAGAGATGTTCAGTTCCTGACTGAGTTGAGAAAATATTATTTGATTAGCCATGCTTGCTTCCATCAGGGAGTGACATTAATTCGTTAGATATATTCCAGGC
Source organism: Planctobacterium sp. R6 (assembly GCF_055755215.1). Classification (NCBI taxonomy): domain Bacteria; kingdom Pseudomonadati; phylum Pseudomonadota; class Gammaproteobacteria; order Alteromonadales; family Alteromonadaceae; genus Planctobacterium; species Planctobacterium sp. R6. The sequence goes on along the minus strand of NZ_JBVTQY010000005.1, from coordinate 125,721 downwards.
AATATGAGGCCTGAGCGCAACTTTACAATGTTATTCGTCGGTTTTCCTGTTATTCGGCTGTCGATTGCTTGTCCGGGTAGTCAATTTCAGTGATATACCAGTGCTTTTTACCTTCCGGTGTCGCAACCACAATCTCATCATCAACACTGTGTTTGAGCAAGGCTCTGGCCATGGGACTGTCTATGGATATCACATCTTTTCGGGCGAATATTTCATCATAGCCAACAATCTGAAACTGGCGTTCATCACCATCGTTGTTTTCTACACTCACCCTGGCGCCAAAGAATACTTTGCCTTCTTGCTGAGGTGCATAGTCGACAATCTTTAATGCTTCCAGGCGTTTGCTCAGGTAGCGTACCCGGCGATCTATTTCCCGTAGTTTGCGTTTGTTTTCTTTGTAATCTGCGTTTTCGCTTCTGTCCCCCAGACTGGCGGCCCAGGTAACTTTCGCGGTAATTTCAGGTCTTTCAGTTCGCCACAGGTAGTCCAGTTCGGCTTTGAGCTTGATGTATCCGGGGCGGGTGATCAAAGGTGTGCGCATGATGATAAATAGTTCGTAAAATTAAATTGTTCGTAAGTTCAATAAGTTGTGTTTTTTGTCCCACAAAAGTGCTTTTTTTCCAGGAAAAAAAACGCTTTTGAGCTAAAGTTATATTAACAAAAACGCTGAAAACGGAGGTATAACATTTTTTATCTCTCTACAGGATTGAACAACAACGACAGTCCTGCAACGTTTTAAATCAGATTCTGCTAATGCAGACTTATTAATATTGCCAGGCGCAATACCATTCGAAAATTCCGATGAGGACGTGGATCGGCAAGGAAAGTCGAACAATAAAAAACTAAAAAAGCCGGGCTGTTGCCCGGCTTTTGCTATTCAAAGTCTAAAATTACTTAGATTCGATAGAAAGCAATTCCACATCAAATACTAAGGTAGAGTTTGGCTTAATTTTGCCAGTAGCGCGCGAGCCGTAGGCCAGTTCGCTGGGAATGTGGAAACGGTACTTAGAGCCCACATTCATCAGTTGCACACCTTCGGTCCAGCCTTTGATAACGCGATTAAGCGGGAATACCGCAGGTTCGCCGCGATCATACGAGGAATCAAACACAGTGCCGTCAATCAAGGTACCGTGGTAATGCACCTTAACGGTATCTTCAGCAGAAGGTTTTTCGCCTTCACCTTCTGTCAGGACTTCGTATTGGATACCTGATTCAGTTTCCATTACGCCTTCACGCTGTTTGTTTTCAGCCAGGTATGCCTGGCCTTCTTCCAGTGTTTTTTGACCTTCCACTGCGGCCATTTCCGTCTGCTTTTGCTGTGCAGCGGCTTGCAGGGCCTGGATTAATTTAGTGGATTCTTCGTCGGTTAAAATGGCGTTACCGTCGATGGCGGCCATAAAACCTTGTTTTACATGTTCAGCACTGAAGGTCATACCAAACTCAGCGTATTGCTCTGCCTGTGCTGTTACATATTTACCCATGTTCTCACCCAGGGCGTAGGCTTGTTTTTCTGCTTCAGGTAACTGATTTACCTGTTCAATAGTCATTGTCATTGCTGCTGCCTTATCAGTATTGGCGTTGTTAGAAGATTGTTCCTGTTGACATGCGCTCAACCCAATCACACTAGCAAGTGCTATCAAAAGTGATCTGTTTCTCATGAATTGCTCCGATTTATTGGTTTTGGAATTTGTTTGAAAAAAGCCAGAAATTGTGGCGGGCAGTTTCCACGCAAAGCGCATATACTAAACAGAGTTTTACTATTTCGAAACCATAACCAAGAAATAAAAGGATGATCAGACTAAAAAGTAACCAACTCGTTCGTTTTTTCCTGTACTTATCCGGTATTTTCGCACTTCTTTCCTGCGGTACTTATCACAAAGAGCCGGCCTTAGAGTTTCAGCATGCTGAAGATGGCGCCATGGCTGCTGATATTTCCCGGGACGCTAAAATCAGTGTGGTTTCCAGTATCGATTTGGGCTTATTGGTTTGGGACCTGGAATACAATCAGAAAATATACCAGTGGGCCTACAAGGGTGATGGCGAGACAATTAATCTGGTATCCATGGTGCGCATCGCCAATGACAACTCTTATGTGGTAAGCGCTGATCGCGACGCTTTTGCAATCTGGAGTCTGAACACCGGCGAACCGGATGGCTTCTGGCGTATCGATGAATCCACTATTCGCGACGTGGCGATAGCTGATCAAGGAACAACTGTTCTTGTTGGCAGAAGTAACGGTAAAGTGATGATGTTAGAGCCGTTTACCGGCAGACGATTGGAGTTTTTAGGCCACACTGAACGCATTAACAGCGTGGATATTTCTCCCAATGGTTATTATGCACTGACGGGCGGTAATGATTACGTGGCTTATTTATGGGATACCCGGACCGGGCAGGTGGTACATCGTTTTGATCATCCCAGCCGGGTGACCAAAGTGTTGATCGATCCTAAAGGACGCTATTTGTTTACCGCCGACAGTCAGAAAACAGCCCGTATCTGGGATGCCCAGACCGGGGAAGAGGTCTCCCGTTTGCAGTTTATACAAAGGCAAATGATCTTCTCCTCAGTGGTGTTTTCTGACGATGGCAGCCGATTACTGACGGGCTCCCCAAATCGGTTGTTGGCTCTGTGGGAAGTGCAAAGTGGCAATCAGATAGAAGGTTGGCGGGTCAGACCCAATGAAAAAGCGGTGGGCAACAGTGCCATTGTGTATGGGGTTGGCTTCTACAATGAAAATCAGGTGATTTCTGAAAGTAGTAGTGGTTGGGCTGAGGTTTGGGACGTACAATAGGCGCCGGTTTATTTGCAAACAGGCAACACAATTGAACGAGATTGAACAGCTACAGATTAAAGTCGCTTATCAGGAAGACACCATAGAAGCACTGAATCAGGCATTGATAAAGCAACAACGTCTCATTGATGAGCTGCAGTTCAAAATGCAGCATGTCACCAATAAGTTGAAAGAGATGTCTTCCAGTAATATCGCCTCCCTGGATGAAGAGACACCCCCGCCACATTATTAACCGCAGAGGTTTGTGCGCACTAGTTAGAGGGTTTAAAGATACCAATTACGTTTTCATTGCTTCGGGTGCTTTTTTCTGTCTGGTCATCCAACTGGGTTTTGTGATAATCGCAATAAACACATTCAACTTTTTCTACATTGTTTTCCATGTATAGCATCAGACTGTCACTGGCCTTACAATGTGGACAAACGGCGCCTGCGATAAAGCGCTTTTTAATTTTTTTAGTCATCAGGTTATCAAAGGTCAATGGGCTACAATAAGCACCATTTTATCCGGCCTGGGTAGCAAAAATAAAACGGAAATTATGATTTTACTTAAACAGCTTGCGTTAATGCAGGGTGGGGAATACTTATTACGTGATGTCAGCCTGCAATTCAACACCGGGCAAAAGATTGGCATCATCGGGCGCAATGGTTGCGGTAAGTCCACGTTATTCAAGGCTATTTTGCAACAATTCCCGATTGAAGAAGGTGAACTGTCAGTGCCTGTGGAGTGGCAAATTGCCCACGTTGCTCAGGAAACCCCATCTGTGCAACGAACCGCGCTGGAATATGTACTGGACGGTGAAGTGCGCTATCGGGAGCTGGAAGCACAACTCGATGCTGCCAATCAGGCCAATGACGGAATAAAAATCGCTGAACTTCATGGTCAGTTACAGGATATCGGCGCAGACACGCTGGAAGCCCGGGCAGGCATTATTTTAAATGGTTTGGGTTTTGCTCAGCAGCAACACGCCTTGCCCGTAAGTCGTTTTTCCGGCGGTTGGCGTATGCGCTTGAATCTGGCACAGGCGCTGCTCAAGCGTTCTGATTTACTGCTGCTGGATGAACCTACCAACCACCTGGATTTGGATGCCGTGATTTGGCTGGAATCCTGGTTGCGCAGTTATGAAGGCTGCCTGATGCTAATTTCCCATGATCGGGATTTTCTGGACGCCGTAGTAAACAATATTGCCAGCTTTGAAAGTAAAGTACTGCGCCACTATGCAGGTAATTACAGTGCCTTTGAAAAGCAAAAAGCGGAACGCCTGAGATTGCAGGAAGCCACTGCCCGCAAGCAACAGGAAAAAGCCGCGCACCTGCAAAAGTTCATTGACCGCTTTGGTGCCAAGGCTTCTAAAGCCAAGCAGGCACAAAGCCGCAAAAAACAGCTGGATAAGCTGGTGCAGATTATTCCTGAAACCCAAGAATCTTCATTCTCGTTTGATTTCTTTGAGCCAGAAAAGCTGCCGACCCCCCTGGTTCACATGGAAAAAACCGAAGCCGGTTACGGCGATGTAAGTATTCTTAAGAACATTCAACTCAATCTGGTGCCTGGTAGTCGTATTGGTCTGTTGGGTCGCAATGGCGCGGGTAAGTCTACCTTGATCAAATTACTGGCGGGCGATCTTGCCCCTCTGAGTGGCGAATACAGCACCAGCGCCGGTTTAAAAGTAGGTTATTTTTCCCAGCATCAAATGGATAAACTGCAACCTGATATGTCGGCTCTGCAACATTTTCAGGTGCTGGACCCTAAGGCAACAGAACAGGCTTTGCGCAATTACCTGGGCAGTTTTGGTTTTCACGGTGATGATGCTTTATCACCGGTAGCCCCCATGTCCGGTGGTGAAAAAGCCCGATTGTCTCTGGCGTTGATTGTGTATCAAAAACCGAATCTGTTGCTGCTGGATGAGCCCACTAACCACCTGGATATGCAAACCCGGCTGGGTTTGACCCTGGCTCTGCAGTCTTTTGAAGGTGCTATGGTGATTGTTTCTCACGATCGCTTTTTAATTTCGGCAGTATCGGATGACTATTACCTGGTGGATGACGGGCAGGTGAGTCGGTTTGATGGTGATATCCATGATTATGAAAAGTGGGTGTTGAACAAACCTGGTACTGAACCAAAATCCTCTGAATCCGGTAGCAGTAATGTAACCCGTAAAGAAACTAAGCGACTGGAAGCGGAGTTTCGCAAAACGGTACAACCGCTGAAAAAGCAAATCAGTGCTGGTGAAAAACAAATGGAGCAGTGTCAGGCACGTCTTGCAGAGTTGCAGGAGACTCTGGCCGACACTTCCTTGTATGAAGCGCATAACAAAGAGCAACTGAAAACATTGCTGGCAGAACAGGCCCAGCTCACCGGTCGTTTAGAGGAAGCAGAGCAAAGTTGGTTGGAAGCACAGGAAGCATTGGAAGAGGCCGAGCATGAGTTTAGACAAACGCTTTGATGCCAGTACCTTTTGGCAATATTCCTGTGAATTGTATGCGCAACCCGGGGTTAAAGCGTTGTGCTTAGAAGGACAGGAGCGCTTTGGGCTAAACGTCAACCTGGTGTTATTGTGCCACTGGCTGTACCAACAACAATGCACCCTGGAGACAGAGGGTTTTAATAACATAAAAGATGCGATCAGGGTCACCGGGGAGCAGGTGATTAGCCAGCGACGCCAGCGACAGGGGTTGGCAAAAGCAACGCCGGAGTACAAACTGTGTCTGGCCCGTGAACTGGTACTGGAAAAACAGCTGCAGCAGGACATTATTAAGGCGCTGAACGAACAAACGGTTACCCTTGCCGACAGACATAGCCTGCCACACTATCTGGCCGCAGAAAAGGTAACAGCAGCAGACTGGATGAATAACCTCCTGAACTGCTTTAGCCACCGTTGAGCGGTGCCACATTATTGAGTTTCTATGATTGTAAAATCTTCGTTTAATCCTCCTTTCTGGGCCAGAAATCGCCATGTGCAGACGATCTGGCCGCGGTTTTTTGTCAGAAAACCAAAACCCGTCTTAAGCTGGGAAAAGTTTGATACGCCTGACGGAGACTTTGTGGAGCTGGCCTGGAGTAAGAATGAACCTTCTCAAAATGGGCTGGTTGTGATATTCCATGGACTGGAAGGTTCCGCAGAATCCCATTATGCGGCACATTTAATGGCTATGCTGGAATCCCTAGGCTGGCGTTACGTGTTGGTGCATTTTCGCGGCTGTGGCCCTTCTCAAAACCAGACGGCACGCTCTTATCACAGCGGAGAGACAGATGACAATCGCCTGGTGCTGGAGGCGCTCAAGCAACGTCATCCGGGTATACCTCTGATCGCCATTGGGTACTCGTTGGGTGGTAATATGTTACTGAAATTATTGGGCGAAGCAGATAACAACGCTTTGTTGCAGCAAGCCGTAGTTGTCTCACCACCTTTTGATCTGGCCCGTTGTTCAGCATCGATTGCACTGGGGTTTTCCCGGATCTACCAAAAACATTTACTCAACAGTATGCGTCGTAAGTTCCGGCAAAAATATGTACGTTACGATTATGCAAAACTGTTGGGTTTGCCGCTTGATGAGTTACAGGGATTGCGCAGTTTCTATGAGTTTGATGACCGCATCACCGGACCCTTGCATGGCTTCAGTGATGCACAGGACTATTATACCCGCTGTAGTGCTTACCGTTATATGCACAATATTCGCGTTCCGACTCTGGTGCTACACGCTAAAGACGATCCCTTTATGTCGCCAGATATTGTCCCCACTGCCGAGCAAATCTCGCCAGCGGTTACCATAGAATTGAGCGAAAAAGGAGGGCACGTTGGCTTTTTACACGGTCCGGTTTGGCGGCCCAGATTCTGGGTTAATGAGCGCATTGCAGTCTTGCTCAGCAGCCTGTCAAAAGGTTAAGAATTTAAGTAAGTTAGTGCTTGCACCTATATGTTTTAAAAAATAGTTGGAGTTAGTAATGTCTGTCGTAGTGCCGCTTAATGAAATACCGGAAGAAAGTCTGCGTAACCTGGTTTCAGGTTTTGTATTAAGGGAAGGTACGGATTACGGAGAGCAGGAGGTTTCACTGCAGGCTAAAGTTGAGCAGGTACTGGCTCGCTTAAAATCCGGGGAAGCTGTGATTGTTTATTCTGAACTGGAAGAGAGTTTCGATATTGTGAGTCGTGATAGTTTGTCTCTGATGGAAGCGCAATACCGGCAAGACTGCTAACCCTGAGCACTTACCCGCCAGGGCGGATTCAGACGATTTTTACCTGCCCAATACAACTTGATCTTGTTGCCCGAAGGGTCATGGAGTACCGCTTCTTTCCACAAATAACGCTGCTCTGTCGGAGGTTGGTCAAAGGTAAGACCACGTTGGCAAAGTTCAGCATAGAGTGTGTCCAGTTGCTCATGCTCAAAATACATTATTGCGCCATTTGAGAATGTTTCTTCTTCCAGGGACAGGGAAAAGCTGCTGTCGCCATCAGGAGCCGCGAAACGTGCGTAGTGGGGCGTATCTACGATAAGCTGACAACCCAATAACCGGTAAAAGTCCACCGCTTTTGCCATGTCATTTACCGGCAAGGTTATCTGATTCAGCTCCATTGCTGACAGGGTTCCTGAAGGCCTGCTTGCTTATCCTGTTCTATTTCTTGTGCAATACGATATTGCCGGACACAGGAATGGCATTGGCAATAGACTTTAACCCCGCCACTTCACGCAATGCTTCAATGCCGGGCACTAAGTCATAGTCCGCAGCATTAATAATCAGCGGTTGCAGCAATGTGCCTGTAATACTGGTGTCAGTAGGGGTTAACAACAGCGACAACTGCACAGGTTGGGATTTGCCATGCAGGCTTAAGGTGCCTTCTGCGTTTACTACTGTAGTGCTGGTGAAGTCATCAATTCCCTGCGGTAATGCCACAGTTAAGGTAGCATATCGAAAATTGGCGACATCAAACAACATGGCTTTCATTCGCTCATTACGAATTGGAATGGCGGTTTCTACCGAACTCAAATCCATGTTGAGTACCAGTTTTGAGTTACTTTTCAGTTCAACTTCAAATTCGGTTATCTGGTGAATTTCCTGGATGTGAGTTTGTTTCGTGGATACGAAATTGATGTTGGAATTGTCGCGGTCTAATTGCCAGCCAGCGAAACTTGTGCTGCTAAAAAATAAGAGGGTAATCAGTAGTTTATTCATCATTTTTACTCACCAGTTGATACAAGACTATTTGTTCCCAATCTACCCGTTGGTCGCCTAGTACCACAAAATCCGGGTTGATAAGACTTGTTCGTTGATTGTAGGTTAATGGTTCAAAATCTGCAGCTAATACTTTGCCGCCTGCTTCGGTAACAATACATTGTGGGGCACCGGTATCCCATTCACCGGTAATGCCGATGCGCAAAAACACATCCGCTTTGCCTTCGGCAATAAAACAGGACTTCAGTGAGCAGCTACCCAGGGGGATGGTGCTGTAGATTCTGTCTTTGGTCATACGGGACATAACCCTGTCACGGGGTTGTCTGCGGCTGATGGCCACCAGTACTTCACCATTTTGAGGATCGTCTAACTGACGGACCCAAATCTGCTTGTCTTCTTTCGGACTTTCTTTAAACGCGCCATGGCCCTTGCTGGCAAAATACAGGGTTTCACCTACGGGCCAGTAAATTACGCCAATGGCAGGCTCGTTGTTTTCGATCAGCGCAATGTTAATGGCAAAGTCACCGCTTCGGGCGATAAATTCCTGGGTACCATCGATAGGGTCGATGAGCCAGTACCGTTGCCAGCGCTTGCGTACTTCCAGCGATTCATGCTTACTCTCTTCCGACATAATGGGAATATCCGGTGCATGCTGATCCAGGTAGCGGGTAATGATCTCATTGGCTTTATAGTCTGCGGTGGTCACCGGCGAGTCGTCGGATTTACTGTAGCTGGTGAAGTCACCGCTGTCGTAAATTTGCATAATTTCAGCGCCGGCCTCGAGTGCCGCGGCTTTAGCGATATTGAGTAATTCTTGATAGGGATTCATCTGTTTTGCAATAACCTCCTGTGAGCCAGCATCAGGGCTGCGATACATCGGGCTTCGGTAAAATCAGAGCGGGCCAGTAAGGCGTCCATGTCATCAAATGACCACTCTACAACTTCTAAGGGTTCTGGTTCATCACCAGGTAGTTTTTCAGGATAAAGACCACTGCCCAGCATGATATGCATGTGGGCACTGAAAAAGGTCGGGGCCATGGTAACCGTAGAGAGTGATTCGAGCCGATCAGCACCATAGCCGACTTCTTCTTTTAGCTCTCTGTTTGCGGCCTGTACAGGCGTTTCTCCGGGGTCGATCAGTCCTTTCGGAAAGCCCAGTTGATATTCGTGGAGTCCGGCAGCGTATTCTTTGACCAACAGGAAGCGTTTGTCATCTATCATGGGCACAATCATGACAGCTCCTCTGCCTGAGCCTGCCATGCGTTCAAATACGCGTTTTTCGCCGTTGGAGAATTCCAGGTGAACTTGTTCGAGCCGGAATAGCCGACTCCGAGCTACGATTTCCCGATCATGGATGACAGGTAGTTGTTTCTCAGAATCTGGTTTACTCACTCTGGTGCCGCGTTACAATATGTCAAAACCATACTATAACGCTTATAAATTCAAATGCCTACGTTACATTGGAAGGAAATCGACACCGTTTTATTAGACATGGACGGTACATTACTGGATTTGCACTATGACAATCAGTTTTGGTTGCATCATTTGCCCCTGCGATTGTCACAAAAACGCGGCATTTCCTATGAGCAGGCACAGCAGTTTCTGAGCGATGAATATCAAAAAGTATTCGGTACGCTGGACTGGTATTGCCTGGATGTGTGGGCAAGAAAACTGGATATGAATATTGTGGAGGCAAAACGGGAAATTGAGCATCTGATCTCAATGCGTCCCGATGCAATTCCTTTTCTGGATGCCCTGAAAAATACCGGACGAAAAGTCTTTTTGGTGACCAACGCACATCCGGATTCTCTGTCCCTGAAAATTGAAAAAACTCAGCTGGATAAACACATTGATGTTTTGTATTCCACCCATCAATTTGGTGTCACAAAAGAATCTCTGAGCTTGTGGCAAAAACTACAGTCGGAAATTGGATTCGACAGCGACAGAACCTTATTTGTGGATGACAGCCTGGGGATTCTGGCAACGGCCAAAAGGTTTGGTATTAAGCACTTACTTGCCGTTGCAAACCCGGATAGTCAAAAGCCAGCTGTGAAAGTCACGGATTTTGAATCCATCAGCGACTACCGGGACATCATTGCGGATATTCAGGCCGCCACTTTGAATTAGGTTACAATTTTATCTGATAAAACCCTTGTTCGTCCGGTGCTCCGAAAAATTTAGCGGCATCGTGCACTTCTCTGGGAAGGGCATCGGATACCTTAAATTGTCCTTCGACACTGAACTTACCATTGTGATGAATCAGTGTTGCGGCTGCAAGATTCAGCGAATTATCGGGTCTGGTGGTGATTTTAATCGGCCCCTGATCACATTCCAGGGTTGCCTCAAAGTTCCCCAGATTAACCTGACCATTAAAACCAGCAACCCCCGCGTTTAACCAACTGCCTGTGCCTTTGAGAGACTGGCAACCGGTTTCCTTGTGGTAGCTGAAGGTTTCAACTTGCACCCGCGCCCGACCGGCCGCATCGACGGCGATGGGTAACTGTACCTGAGCCATTAACAGAGGTGTCGGGGCAAATAATGTGGTGTTCTGAGCGCTTATTCCTGAAGGCGTGAGTGTGATATCACCCTGCAGCGAAATTTGATCACTGTCACGGGCACTGCCTGCATCTATGTGTACTGTTGCTTTACCCAGCAGCAATGGCAAAAAGGCCAAATCCCAGTTTACGTTGGACAGGGCCAGCCCTTGCACTATCACCTGATCGGCATGGCCTGCCCACAAGGTGCCACTGACCCCAATGACACTGACTTCTTTGGGGAGTGTCACCCTGGCTATCACCTGACTGGCGGGCAGATTAGCCACTAAAAAAATGAGAAAAAGACCAATAGCGGCGAGCGTAATACTGAGTTGTTTTTTCATAGCCCTTTACGATTATACTTTGCTGAGTCTGAGGCGGCGTATTTTGACATTGCCGACACTGTCGCCTTCTGCAATATCCGCCTCAATGATTTGGACACCCATGTGTTCCAGTGATTGTAGCCAATTGAGTACATCCTCAAAGCGAGCATTGTCGATCCATACCTGAATATCGTCGCCCTGCGGTTGCATCCTGGAAATACTGATGTTGCTGTTATTCGCCGTCTGATTAACGGCCTGAGGCAAGGAGCCATTGAACTGCTCGCCTTCTCCCCCGGATTGTCTGAGCTGAATGGCGCGATTGGCATTTTGACTTACCCAGGTCAGCAGTTCTTTTTGGGCGTTCAGCGAAGCGCTGTTCTTCTCAATACTGGCCTGCATGGGGGCATAGATAAAAAAGTAGATGCCACCCACCAATACCACAACCGCTGAGATTAGTACCATTTTTTGCTCGCGTTCAGTCAGTTGCTGAAAGCGCTGTTTGAGTTCATTGAGATATTTCATATATTCTGGCCCGTTAACTTCTGATGGCCAAAGAACCAACAACCTGATCATCACGGTTGTTTATGGCACCTTGTTCCACGGTAAATCCCTGCTGTTCGGCCAGACGTTTGAAGGTTTCTAATGATTCGTAACCGTCGGCGACAGCCTGCATGCGGATCTCAGAGCGACTGCGATCAAAGCGCATTGTTTGTGGCTTGATTTGACTACTGGCAAAGGCCTGCTCCAGCACCGACATCATCGCCAACATGGAAACTCCGCTGCTATTTTGATCCAACGCGTCCATTTTTTGTTTCATCTGGCTTCTGACATTCACAATGCGACGGGTTTCTGGAAATGCGCGCTTAAATTCGGCCTCTATTTGCTCCTTCAGGGCGTCATTTTGATTGCTCAGTTGGGTGGCCTGAATGCCTTTGTCTACAAAGGTGGTTAGTATGGCAACGCCGGCCAAAACGGCCGCCAGGCGCCATTGGCTGGTGGTTTTTTTGCCGCGTTTTTTGGCTTTGTACTGTTCCTGCCGTAAATTGAACGAGCTGGCAACCGCCTGCTGTGCCAAGGTTTGCATAGGCAACGGACCCGCCTGATAGGTTATCTCGATATTAGCCAGGTTGTGTAGGGTGGGGTCACTACTGAATTCTATTGAGACTTTCTGTTCTTGTTTTTTGGCAAATAGTTCAATGGCTGCTGACAACCAGTGAGCTTCTCCTGTGATACCTTGCCACTCGGCCTGACGAATGATCACCTCATCTCCCAGCGATAAGGCATGCCAGTTTTCTTCGGGAACTGGCAGGCACAGGGTATCCGGTACGATTTTGTCGCAGTGTAATCCGGCATCTTGCAAAGTATCCAGCCAGTATTGCATTTTGGCTTTGCTGACTATGGCCACCTGTTGGGCTTTTTCGGTTTGTTTATGCCAGGCGAAAAACAGCTTTTCAACGTCCTGTGACAACTCATCTTCCAGCATAAAGGGAACTGCGCTGAGTAATTTGCGGCTGGCTTTACCCGGTAAAGTAACGGTTTTCAGGGTGATCTCACTACCTGGCACAATCAGAATGGCTTCATCTTTACCGGTGCGCTCTGGCAAAGAGGAAATCTGCTCCAGGTTATCCAGCACACCCGAGGCGATGATCTCTTGTTCGTCGGCAGACCAGACTAACCAGTTGATCTGACTGTCTGGCATGCCCGGCAGGCGAATGACCAGTTTTTCCATTAAAGTTTTCCTCCAAACTCGCGTCTGACTAGGTGTACACTGTTATCTGATGCCACTTTGAAAACTGATGACATTTTAAATGTGGCGTTATTATACGTAGTTTTAACGTGCAGTATAAAAAATCGCGTTGTCACGTCAAACAGCTCTTTTTGTTGGTCCGTCAGGTTCATGTTATTCACTGCCGGATCCGCTAAAAAAGCGTTTTTGTCGGCAAAAGGGATACCGCTAATAACGCTTTCTGCAGTGGACACATCTAAACCGGTCATAGCGGCCAACAGTGGTGCTTTTTCAGCCGTCAGCGTATTGACATTAAGCTTCAGGGCGGTCTCTCCCGGGATCACGCACACCAGCGGCATAATTTTGTGTAACCAGGCCATTTCCACCCCTTTTACCAGGCGCAGTTCAGACTTGGAGGCCATCAGGCTATTGGCTGCCAGATAGGGATGCAGCAAAGATTCGTAATCTGAATCCTCTGCGCCGTAATTACCGCTCAATATACTGTCATCGTCCAGCCAGTCCACCAGAGAGTCCCGCAGGGTTTCCTGGTTCAGCGACGGGATATTAAACGCCTGGGTATTGAGCAGGTTTAAAAAGGCATTGCGAATTTCTGTTTGATTGTTATTACCTGAGCTGTTACCGGACTGGTCCTGCAGCGCGTTGAGGTTAAAGCAGGATTGCAGATCTTCCAGTGTGGCTTCAATCATGCCACCTTCTACAGGGAACTGAATATCCTGTTGTGCCCACGGTTCGTTAATATGAATAGTATCATTGCCTTCCAGAATCAGTTGAGCCAGAGTTTTTTGTGCAAACTGCTCTGCTGCGACGGCGTACCAAAAGGCCTGGTTATTGTCCTTCAGGCTGATGCTGCGCTTAACCTGTAACTGCAGGCGTGAGCCCATATCAGCGGCGCTGATAGAAACCAGGGCTACCACCAGTAAAACCACGATTAAAGCGACGCCTTTTTGCCGATTCATTAAGGGACCCCCAGTCCGGTGGCCAGTGAAAATTCCCGGCGGATTAAACCAAACTCGGTGCTGACAATTTCGATCGTGATGGCGTAGGGGAGTTGTGAGCCGGTATAGGTGTCCTGCCATTGATTATTGTTATCGTCACTGGCTTTTTCTCTGGATATCCGAAACTGGAACTGCAGATCTTCTATGTCTTGCAGTAGTACCCGTACTTTGGGCTCTGCACCTATGACATTATCCACATAGTTGCTGTACACCCGCTGTAATTCGTCACCCTGCAGGCGATACCCGACGGTTTGCAGCGTGCTTCTTGGTAGCACCAGCTTTGGGTTTGCCCAACCGGCTCTGACAAATGCCAGGCCGTCAGCATCACTTTCAAAGGCATTGAGTCCACCACTTATAACGATATCGCTGGATTCACCTTCAATTCTGATTTTCCGCTCAACCGCTTGTTGCAGATCGCGTTCAATAATGGTCATTGCCCGCTGCAAATCCCGCAATTTATCAAACCGCTCGCCGGATAACTGGTCTGTGTCCAGCACGGTGTTCAACACGCTGTGGGAGGCCAGCCCAATGAGTGTAAATACAAACAAGGCGATGAGGATTTCCAGTAAGGTAAAACCAGAGTGATTACGCACCGGGCTACCCCACAGGTGCCGGTGAGGGGTTGGCAATATAGGTAATAACTGAGGTGATCACCGATTCCATTTGCTGGTCCTGGGCCACCACGACTTCTACCTGACGAAACTCTTTATCCTGGGTTTCGGACACCAGGTATTGATAATACCAGGTTCTGCCAGCCAGTTCGGTGTTGCCTTTGAGGTTGTTCTCTGGCGGCCAGCGACGTTCGGTGACTAACTTGTTGAGTTCGTTATTGGCAACCCAGGTGGCCATGGTCATATCTTCCAGGGTACTGATGCCGCGAATGTGTTCACTGGCCGCTTTCATGATTGAAGTCGCGGTTAGGGCAAAAATAAACAGTGCCACCATCACTTCCAGCAGTGTTAAGCCTTTGTTGTTCATAGTGAGTCCAACGGGCCTTCAACAATCAGTGGCGTGTACTCTTCACCGTTTACCCGGAAATACACCGGAAAGGCATCGCCAAACTGTGGTTCAAATTTAAATATCAGGCTAAAGGGCGTAAAGTCACCGCTGGAGAAAATAAATACCTGAGGTGGCTCAGGTTCCTGCTCTTCTTCTTTGCCAATTTCAGTACTTTCTTCTGAGACTGATAATTCTTCATCAAAAATATCGGCATCGAACAGACTGTCTTCCTGTACCCAGGGGAGGTCGTCCAGTTCCAGCTCCAGCGAATATTCCTGCTCAAATTCCTGCACTGCGAAGAGGTCTTCTCCCTGAATCGGACGCCACTTATCTTCGTCATTGAGGAACATGAAAAAATACTGATTCTTTTCCGGCTCTATTCGCAAACCCAGTTGCACCTGATTGAGCACCGCGTAATCAGAGGCCATATCGAACACTATTTGAAAGCGCCTGGCTTTCTTTTGTAGCTCTTTGTCGAAGTCGCTGCCGGAATAATTCAACACCACAACAGCGACTGACAGGCCAATCATAAACAGCACCACCATCACCTCAATCAGGCTAAAGCCGTTAGTGTTTTTTCGCATTGAGGTGATTGCAGCCTGCATAAGTTGCTTAGTTCAGGAAATCGTTGATGTTCCAGTTGCCGATATCGTCGTCGCTGCCTGGTTGGCCGTCAGGACCATTGCTGAAAATATCAATGGTGCCCATTTCACCGGGATTCAGTAACTGGTAATCATTGCCCCAGGGGTCCTGCGGTAAACGTTTGATAAAACCATCAGTGGGGAAGTTGCGCGGTACCGGCTCAATGTTTGAGGCCGTGACCAGAGCTTCCAGCCCTTGCTCTGTAGATGGGAAAACATTATTGCGTAATTTATACATCTCCAGTGCACTTTCCAGTTGCTGGATATCAATGGCGGCCTTTTTCAGTTTGGCCTCTTCAGTATTACCCAGAATATTCGGGGCAATAATGGCAGTCATAATACCGATGATCAGAATGACCACCATGACTTCGATTAAACTAAAACCTTTGTTTTTCAATGTTCTTACTCCTGTTACACAATCGAATTTAGCGACACTATAGGTAGCAAAATTGCAATTACGATAAAAAATACAATGCCCGCCATCACCAGTATCAACATGGGACTTAAAATACTGAGGGCGACACTCACCTGCATTTCAAACTCCCTGTCCTGATTGTTGGCGGCTCTGCCAAGCATTTGTTGTAATTCACCACTTTTTTCGCCTGATGCAATCATGTGCATCATCATAGGGGGGAATACTTTGGTTTTGCCCAGAGCCACTTTCAGGCTGGAACCTTCCTGCACCATTTCCGCGGCTTCTAAAATCAGCTTTTTAATATAATCGTTGAGCAGTACCTGACCGGAAATACGCATGCCCTCCAGAATGGGCACAGCACTGGCAGTTAAAATACTTAGGGTACTGGCAAAGCGGCTGGTATTCAGTCCTTTGATCACCTTGCCAAACACCGGAAAAGACAACATGCGTCGGTGAACCTGCAGCCTGAAGGTGTCTTTTTTCATCAGGTGCTTAAACAGCATAATGCTCACCAGAATAAGCCCTATGGTGTGGAATATATAGGCTTTAACCCAGTCACTCAGGTTGATCAAAAACTGGGTTACACCGGGAAGATCCTGACCCATGGTGTCAAACTGACCGACAATTTTCGGTACTACGTAGGTCAGCAACAGGGTGACGATCACCAGTGCCACCACCACCATGATAGTGGGATAAACCATGGCCTGAATAATGATGCTGCGGGTATGTTGTTTTTTCTCGGTATAGTCAGCCAGACGATTCAGGACGGTATCCAGGTGGCCGGATTTTTCCCCTGCTGCCACCATAGCCCGAAAAAGTTGGTCGAATACATAGGGAAATTCAGCCATGGCGTCTGCCAGTGAGTGACCTTCTACCACTTTGCTGCGCACCGCCATCATCATGTTTTTCTGACGCGGCTTTTCGCATTGTTCCGCTACCGCCAGTAACGCTTCTTCCAGGGGTAACGCCGATTCAACCAGGGTGGCCAACTGGCGGGTTAGCAAAGCGAGATCGCTGGGGGATATTTTGGGCTGAAACAGTTGCAGTCCTTTGGACAGCTTCTGTTCCTTTTCTGCGGCTTGTTCCACTTCCAGTGGAATTAACCCTTTTTCCCGCAATTGTGAGCGAATCTGGCGGGCGTTGTCACCTTCCAGAATACCGCTTTTATTGCGCCCGTTGGCATCAATGGCTTTGTAGGAATAGGCCGCCATTTATTCTTCCCTTGTTACGCGTAACACTTCTTCCAGTGTCGTTGCGCCCTGTAATACTTTGCGGCAACCATCTTCTCTGATGCTGGGGGTGGATTTGCGAATGTATTTTTCGATGGCCTGTTCACCGTGACCATTGTGTACCAGTTCACGGATGTTTTCGTCTACCAGCAACAATTCATGAATACCTGTTCTTCCTTTGTAACCGGTATGATTACAGGCCACACAGCCGCCAGCGGCATAAACATTATGTTGTTCTAACTGTTCTTCAGAAATGCCCAAAATGTGCAATTCCTGACTGGTAGGATGGTGTGGTACCCGGCAATCTTCACACAAGGTTCTCACCAGGCGTTGCGACAGTACCGCCAATAAACTGGAAGACAACAGAAACGGCTCTATGCCCATATCTTCCAGACGAGTAATGGCACCTGCGGCTGTATTGGTGTGCAAGGTCGACATCACCAGGTGGCCGGTTAAACTGGCCTGTACACCAATTTGTGCGGTTTCCAGATCACGTATCTCACCTACCATCACCACATCAGGGTCCTGGCGCAAAATCGCTCTCAGGCCACGGGCGAAGGTCATGTCTACTTTGCTGTTTACCTGGGTCTGACCGATCCCGGGTAAATCAAATTCGATGGGGTCTTCTACCGTCAGTATGTTGCGATCTTTGGAGTTAATTTCGCTAAGACCGGCATACAAGGTGGTACTCTTACCGGAACCTGTTGGGCCTGTAACCAGGATGATGCCGTGAGGTTTGCGAATAAGATCGGAAAACTTATCCCGGTTGGCCTGGGTCATACCCAGATCTTCCAGATTCAGGCGGGCGTTGTTCTTGTCTAACAAACGCAGTACCACGCGTTCACCGTGTCCGGTGGGCATAGTACTGACCCGCACATCCACGGCACGCCCGGCAATGCGCAAGGTAATACGACCGTCTTGCGGTACCCGTTTTTCGGCGATATCCAGCTTGGCCATAACCTTTATACGGGACACCAGCATAGAAGCCAGTTTGCGGTTGGGTTTGAGGATCTCCCGCAATACGCCATCCACCCGAAAGCGCACCGTTAACTGAGTTTCAAAGGTTTCGACGTGAATATCGGACGCGCCTTCTTTGATAGCTTCCCCCAGCATGGCATTAATCAGTTTGATAATGGGCGCATCATCTTCGCTTTCCAGCAAATCTTCGGTTTCAGGTAGCTCTTCGGCTAACGAAAACAGGTCGCTTTCATTGCCGATGTCTTCCATCAGTTGTTTGGCTGCGGAAGTGTCGCGCTGGAATGCATCGGTAAGCAGTTTTTCAAAGCGATCGTTATCCACTTCCTGCAATTCGAAGGGGGCACCTAAAAAGCGACGTACTTCCTGAAATGCACTCAGTGCAGTGTCAGCGGTGTGGTACAGCTGAGCGGGTACAGCAATGCTGTCCAGCAGTACCCGATGTCGCTTGGAAAAGCCAAAACTCAGTTGCGAAGGAAGTTGCGCCTGTTCCTCCGGCGAAAGAGCCTGCTCTTCCGCTTCTAATTGTTCCGCAATAAGCTCTTCACTCATGGATTAATCTTTCTTGTTCTTTTCTTTTAAATATTCTTCAAAAGAAGGTGGCAGAGCCAGTTCGTCATTCCATTCCGGTAGCGTTGGCGTATCGGTAAATGGCATCAAAGCAACGCCTTCTTCTTCGCGCTTGATTTGTTCTGCGCGAATGAAGTTGTATTTCTTGTGACTGATCTTATTCATGGTAATACCATCGCGAATGATGGTGGGACGAATAAACACCATCAGGTTGCGCTTGCGCTTGCTGGTGGTGGTGGATTTAAAAATATTACCCAGATAAGGGATATCACCCAGCAGTGGCACTTTCGAAATACTCTCCTGCACGTCTTCGTCAATCAGGCCACCCAGAACAATCGTGCCGCCATCATCGGCCATCACGGTGGTCTTAATCTCACGTTTGTTGATAGAGATATCTACCGACGTGGCACCACTGACGCTGGATACTTCCTGTTCAATGACTAACTGCACGGCGTTACCTTCGTTAATTTGCGGTGTCACCTTGAGTTTAATACCCACTTCTTTTCGTTCTACTGTCTGGAATGGGTTGGCATTATTAGAACCGGTGGAAGAACCGGTAATGATGGGCACTTCCTGACCCACGATAAAGAAGGCTTCTTCATTGTCCATCGTGGTCAGGTGTGGCGTGGCCAGAATGTTTGAGTTGGTATCAGTGCTGACAGCCTGAAGTACTGCGCCCCAGTCGTCTTCTACTGCCCCCACTAAAAAGCCGTTTACTGTGCCTAACAGATTCGCTAACAACGAAGGGTCGCCCTGCTCAGTTGAGGTGCTGTTAACTACAGTCGGATTCAGAGGGTCTGATGTATTAGTGTTGGTCGTTGTTGTTGTTACCGTTCTATCCTGAGCCTGATCGTAACCCACAGCCAACGAACCGATGGGGACAACCCCATTGGTAAATTGCTGACCGCCGCCGGCTTCTGTGGCCCACTGAATACCCAGAGTTGTGCCGTCGCCTTCAAAGACTTCTACGATAATGGCTTCTACCTGTACCTGAGCACGACGCACATCCAACTGGCGAATCACTTCTTCCAGTGATGACATCATGTCTGGTTCAGCAGTGATAACCAGTGAGTTCGAATCCATGTGAGCATCGATGCTGACGTCTCTTGAGGAGTTGCGACGGGCGTTGCGATTGTTTTGTGTGCCCTGTTCTTCCTGAGCAATACTGGCACTGACACCCTGTAATACGTTAACCAGGTCTTCCGCTTTGGCATACTTGAGGAAAATAACGCGGGTATTACCGTTGGATTCCAGCTCTTTATCCAGTCGGTTAATCAGGGTGATAATGCGCTTTCTGGCTTTAATGTCACCGCTGACGATAACGCTGTTGGTGCGGTCATCGGCAACTACTTTCGGCTCCAGGTTATCCGGCGTTGTGCCTTTGCCCTGGGAATTGTTGATGCTTTCTAAAATGCGCACCATTTCACTGGCGGAGGCGAAGCGCAATTTAACGATTTCAACTTCCCGGTCACCGGCTTTGTCTACCCGTTCAATAATCTCAGTGAGGCGATTCACCACCGCCGCACGACCGGTGATCATCATCACGTTTGATGGATCGTGACTGATGACGTTACCGCCACCTGCCTGGTCGTTGAGTTGTCGTAAAATGGGCGCTAATTCTCTTACCGGTACGCTGTAAACCGGCACAACCCGGGTGATCATTTCGTCGCCGTCGAACAGCTGACCATCAACAACCGGAATGTTAGAGGACTTGGCATCTTTATCCCGTACTACTTTTAGTACGCCGCTGGGCATTTCCACCACCGCAAAACCGTAGACCTGTAGCACGTTCAGGAAAAACTGATAATACTGATCTTCGCTTAACAAATCGTAACTGCGAACGGTGATTTTACCCCGCACGTTAGGATCGACTATGATGGTCTTTTGCAGGTTTTTACCGACAATATTAATGAACTCGGTAATTTCTGTACCTTTAAAGTTTGGCGAATATTCTGCGGCAAACGCCGGAGAATTGAGGGCTATCATAGACGCGATAGAAGCAGCCAGCAGGCCTTTTATCAGCGGACGAAATTTCCTCATAAGTCTTTCCTTTTTTAGTTTCCGGCAGAGGCGGGTAGTTCAAGATCAAGTGTGGTGACTGCCCCGTCTCTGGACAGCTTAATTTGTAAAAACTCGGCAGAACGCAGCATTTTCATTGCTTCCATCGACTGTTGTATGTCGGTGAGGTCCAGGCCATTAATTTCAGTCAGGATATCATTTGCTTGTAAACCGGCAGCTTCAAACAACGCCGGATCTTTTCCTGGGTTCACCTTATATCCGGCAATTTTGCCTTCTTCCCGGTGAGGCTGGATAGCAATGAAATCAGTAAATTTAGTGGGAGATTCGCGCAAGGCTCTTGCCGCATCAGCGGTACTTTTGTCGAAGGTTTGTATTGCTGGCTTTCTCAGTCTGTCTTGTGGCGCGTTCACCGGCCCCTGACGTGTCTGGCTGGCGGATATTGCTGTGGCAGAGGCCTGTTTAAAATCATGGCCATCCAGCATCAGGGTCTCCATGCGACCACCGTTGTCTATGATGATGCGATCCGGCATCACTTCTTTGACTACCGCCCGGGTGCCATCGACTTTCTCACCGATACCATAGGTGTTTTGTTCACCGCGATTTTCAATAATGGCTGCACCGTCTTGTTCTTCAGTGCTGGCTACCAGGCCAGTCAGGGTCAGATTCAGCTGTGTTTCAGGGGCATCCTGTACCACCTGTTTAACTTCTTCTTTTACTGCGCCTGGGTCTCCAAACAATTTAAGACGTTTAATGGCATCAATGTTGGTTTGTTGTTTTTTGCTGTTGCTGCTATTGAGCTGTGTGACGGCAACCTGAGAATGATCTGATTCTGGTTCAGGAAAAAGACGCCAGAAAAGCTCAGCCGCATAGGCAAGCAAATAAATACTGAGCAGGATCACTACCAATAAATTAATGGTTTTTTGATGCTTTTGCCAAATTGACCATAGCTGGTCTGTCGTTATCTGTGCTGTTGCCATTTAAAAATTTCGTTGCTTTAGGCTCTTTATAGGGCGTTTAATTCTTATTGAGCTTTTATTTCGGGGGACCATCATAGTCAGTCGCTTAAAGCCGTACAACTCTAATTGCGATTAATTACAAAAAAATTAATACCCGGGTCATCCGAAAATGATGTGTTTTTAGCAGTTTATGCAACTTGTCTAAATACAGACTGAATAAACCCCTATATTTTACTTGAATTCATACCCTCAGGCCCTAAATTAGGAAGCTATGCAAAAAAACAGTAACAAAACCCAGCATCAGGACAATCAGGAAGCCGCCGTCAGGTTGGATAAATGGTTATGGGCAGCCCGTTTCTTTAAGACCCGAAGCATTGCCAGAGACAATATTAATGCCGGGAAGGTTCATTATAACGGGGCCAAAGCGAAGCCGGGCAAAATCGTGGAGCCCGGGGCTTTGATTAAAGTACCACAGGGCTACGACGAAAAGATCATTACTGTTTTACGCGTCTCAGAACAACGGCTATCGGCACCACTGGCGCAACGACTTTACGAGGAAACCCAACTGAGTGCTGAAAAGCGTGCACAAAATGCTGCAGCCAGAAAACTCAACGCGTTCCATAGTCCGCGACCGGATCATCGCCCTGACAAAAAGCAGCGGCGCGACATTATTAAACTGAAACACAGCTAAACTAAAGCCCTAACGTGTTTGCTATTGGAGCCCTTCATGGACCAAATACAACGATTTTTATTTGACAACATCAATGTGCGCGGTGAGATAGTCAGATTATCTGACACCTTTGACGCCTTATTGTCCGCACAACCGTACCCGGAATCGGTGCAGGTTGTGTTAGGAGAAATGGCGGTGGCAGCTTCCATGTTGGTGGCGACCCTGAAAATCAAAGGTGAAGTGAGTTTGCAGGTGCAGGGTAATGGCGCCGTAAAATATGCGCTGGTAACCGCCAATGACCGGCAGGAAATGCGCGGCATTGCGCGCTGGCAGGAAGAACCCCTGCAACCTGGTTTTGTGGATATTTTCAAAGGGGGTATTTTTACCATCACTATAACGCCGGAAAATGGTCAGCGTTATCAGGGAATAGTGGCCATTGATAAACCCACATTAGCGCAATGCCTGGAGGCGTATTTTGTGCAGTCGGAACAGCTGCCCACCCATATTGAACTCAGGGTAGATAGCAACAGCCGACAAGCTGCTGGTTTATTTTTACAGGTGATCCCTGACTCGGCGGAAAGCTCAGTGAATAAAGATAACGCAGAGTTTGAACATCTGACTAAACTGGCGGAAACCCTGAAAACAGAAGAACTGACCGGGTTACCTTTTGAGCAGGTATTGCATCGCTTGTTCCACGAAGAAGCGGTACGCCTGTTTGAGCCTCAACCGGTACAATTCAAATGTACCTGTAGTAAGTTGAAAAGTGCACTTGCCCTGAAAAGCGTGGATAAGCAAGAACTACTGAGCCTGATTGAAGAGCAGGGCCAGATAAAGATGAATTGCCAGTTTTGTCACTCCGAGTATCTTTATGATGCGATGGATGTGGAGGCTATTCACGCCGGCACTTTTGAACAGTCGCAGGCCATTCAGTAAGTTCCTATATTCATCAAGTACGCCGGGTTTTGGGCGGTTTGTAGCATAAAGTTGACATAACCCGCCCCAACATCTCGCAATTTTTCAAACATCCTTAAAAAAAATACTTATTCATTCCATTTTTCTGAAATTTGCCATTCAGACTTTCAGCTCAGGTTACAACTCCGCTAACTCCTTTTAAAACAATAATCTATGGTTTTCCGGTTGGTTTATTTTGTAGGCTTATTTGAAATATAAATACAGTAAATATGAAAGTTTAGTCAGCTCTGTGGTACTTCTATGGGCTGGCGACTTGTTTAAGCGCCTGAATTGAGTAGAATTGCGCCGGTTTTTAAAGTGTAGTTCATCCTGAAAGTTTACTCAGAGGCAAACAAAAAATGACGGCATCCCCGAAAAATCAACTTATCGACTTAACTCCATCTGAACTTCTGGAGCGCGCCATGCTGGCGGGCGAAGGTCAGTTTGCAGCAAACGGCGCCTTTGTCGTAAAAACCGGGGAACGCACTGGTCGCTCTCCTAACGATCGCTTTTTGGTAAAAGAGTCCAGCACTGAGCAAAACATTGATTGGGGTAAAGTCAATAAACCGGTAGATGAGTCCGTTTTTGATGCCTTATGGGACAAGGCAGAGCAGTATTTATTACAACAGAAGCACTATTATGCTTCGCATCTGGAAGTTGGTGCAGACCAACAATTTAGTTTACCGGTAGTAGTGCGCACTGAAACCGCCTGGCAACAGCTATTCGCCCGCAATTTATTTATAGTGCCAGAGCAGTGGAATATACACGCGAAAACACCGTGGCAAATCATCAATGTTCCCGGCCTTAAGTGTGATCCGGCTGTTGATGGCACCAATAGTGACGGTGCGGTAATGATCAATTTCAAACAACAAAAAGTGTTGTTGGCGGGGATGCGCTATGCCGGTGAAATGAAAAAAGCCATGTTCTCGGTGCAAAACTACCTGCTGCCGGAGCACGATATTTTACCCATGCACTGTTCTGCAAACGTCGGAACGGATGACAGTGTAACCTTGTTCTTTGGTTTGTCAGGAACGGGTAAAACAACCCTTTCCGCAGATCCGGCCAGATTCCTCATCGGTGATGATGAACACGGTTGGGCGAAAGGCAGTGTATTCAACCTTGAAGGGGGTTGTTATGCCAAGTGTATT
The DNA here is from genome assembly GCF_055755215.1 of Planctobacterium sp. R6. Lineage (NCBI taxonomy): Bacteria > Pseudomonadati > Pseudomonadota > Gammaproteobacteria > Alteromonadales > Alteromonadaceae > Planctobacterium > Planctobacterium sp. R6. The sequence continues at coordinate 101,591 of NZ_JBVTQY010000005.1, read as the reverse complement.
GATTTGTCTAAAGAAAAAGAGCCGGTGATCTGGAATGCCATTAAGTTCGGCACCATTTTAGAAAATGTCCACCTGGATAAAAACCGCGTACCTGATTATGCCAACACTGAGTTAACCCAAAACTCCCGTGCTGCCTATCCGTTACAACACATCGAAAAGCGCAAGCCGGAAAATCGTGCCGGTGAACCGCGCTCTGTGGTGTTTTTAACTTGTGATGTCAGTGGTGTGTTACCGCCTGTTTCTGTGCTTTCTGATGAAGCAGCGGCTTATCACTTTTTGAGTGGCTATACCGCCAAAGTCGGTTCCACCGAAATCGGCTCAACGGCAGCCATCGAATCCACATTTTCCACCTGTTTTGGTGCGCCGTTCTTCCCCCGTCCGGCAAGCGTGTATGCTGAGCTGTTGATGAAGCGGGTACGGGAATTTAACAGTAAGGTGTACCTGGTCAATACCGGTTGGACAGGTGGTCCATATGGCGTAGGTCAACGTTTCGATATTCCCACCACACGGGCCATTATTACGGCAATTGTCGAAGGTCAGTTAGACGGTGTTGAAACCCGTCGTCTGTCGCAACTGGGTCTGGACATTCCTGTCGCGGTGCCCGGTGTTGACAGCAAGTTGCTGGATCCGCAGCAAACCTGGCAGGATCAGGCTGAGTATCAAAAGTATCTGGAAAAACTGATTGCTGAATTCACTGCAAACTTTGACAAGTATGAGGTGTCAGACGCCATCAGAAATGCCGGTCCAAAACTATAACAGACTGTACAACGGACAAGGCCCGGTATCTACCGGGCTTATTTTTTTGTGGACAGGGTTACAATGGCCTGCAAGCCACCCTGTGGATGATTTTCCAGGCGCACCTTGCCGCCATGCATATCCACGATGCGCTTGATAATGGCCAGTCCCAACCCCGAACCCAGAGAGCCCCGGGCTTTGTCACCTTGCTTGAAAGGTTGGAACAGATCCTCAATGTCGGCATCGGGGATACCTTTACCAAAGTCTCTGACGCAAAACGTGACGGTTTGCGTTTTTTTACTGAACTCTGAACTGATCAAAATATTATCGCTGCCATAGCGAAAGGCGTTTTCAATCAGGTTATCCAGTACCCGCTTGATGGCCACTTTACGCACCAAAATTAGCGGTAGTTCAGATAGCTTTAGCTCAATATTGTGATGTTCTTCAATATTTCTGGCCAGCACCGCATCATTAATCAATTCGTTGATATCGGTCGGTTCGCGTTTTTCCGATTTGTCCTGGCGCACGTAATCAATAAACTGATCAATAATATCGTTCATGTCTTCAATATCATGGATGATGCCCTCTGATATCCAGTCCTGATCCTGTGGCAACATCTCTGTGGCGATGCGAATGCGGGTGAGCGGGGTACGCAGGTCGTGGGAGATACCAGCGGTTAGCAGTGCTCTGTCGTCTTCCAGTTGTTTAATGCCCTTGGCCATCTGGTTAAACGCCTGGGTAACGGCGATGATTTCCGTTGATCCTTCCTCCGCTAACGGTGGAGGGATGTCGCCTTTACCCACTTTTATCGCGGCTTTTTGTAATGCCAGTAAGGGCCGGTTCAGACGCCGCACAAACAGCCAACCCCCGGCCACACTCAGTACCCCAATAACCATTAAAAAGAAGGTCAGTGGTGAAATGTTGGGATCATTAACACTGCTCAGGGGCACGGTTATCCAGAAATTGGGTGCCTGTGGCGGCTGGATCCAAAAAATGTTTTGTCCTTCCTCAGTAACTCTGACCCGCACTTCGGCTGGTCCGCCCAACTCCTGAGACATTTCACGGGTAAAGAACTGATAGTAAGTGGCGTCGTTCAGGCCGTTTTCCAGTGCGCGCTCTTCACTGTATATACGAATGCCGGTGGCTTCAAAAAAGCGCTGATGAAAAATGGGATCGCGATGGTCCATGCCATCAATAAATAACACTTTGATCTGAGTGGCCAGCAGACTGTTGATTTGCTTAAAACTGGGACCGATAAAGTAATAAGTGACTGATAAATAAGACACGACCTGGTTGATCAACAGCAGTACGCCTATGAGCAACACTGTTTGACCAAAAGCACTTTGTGGTTTTATGCGCATGAGAACTTCTTTGCGGACCGGGTTCAGCAGAACCCGGTTAACTTATTGATTCGCAGCCGCCGGAGCACTGTCACCATCGGGCACAAATACATAACCCAATCCCCAAACCGTTTGAATATAACGTGGATTGGCCGGGTCTTCCTCAAGCATGCGTCTTAGTCTGGATACCTGCACGTCGATACTACGCTCCAGAGCACTGTAGTCACGGCCACGGGCTAGATTCATTAACTTGTCGCGAGAAAGTGGTTCGCGGGGGTGTGTTACCAGCGCTTTTAATACCGCAAACTCACCACTGGTCAGCGTGATGGCTTCGCCATTTGCCAGCATTTCCCGCGTGCCTAAGTTCAGACTGTATTGACCAAACGATACCACCTGTTCTTCTCTGGAAGGCGCTCCGGGTGCCTCACTGGCATTGCGTCTTAGCACGGCTTTAATGCGGGCCAGTAACTCTCTGGGGTTAAAGGGCTTGGGTAGATAATCATCGGCGCCCATTTCCAGCCCGATAATGCGGTCTACTTCATCGCCTTTCGCGGTGAGCATGACGATTGGCAGTTTGTTCTCTTTTTGACGAAGTCGACGACAAATCGACAGACCATCTTCGCCAGGTAGCATCAGATCCAGCACCATCAGGTGGAAATTCTCTCTTTCCAGAAAACGATCCATTTGCTCAGAATTAGCTGCACTTCTTACCTGATAGCCTTGCTCCACCAGGTAGCGCTCTAAAAGACTGCGTAACCGCATGTCATCATCTACCACCAAAATTTTCGGGGTTTCTTGTCCCATGATGCTTCCAATTGTTGTTTGCACTTATCAACAATATAGGTGAACTGGGCTAAAAATAAACCGTTGGGATTGTAAGCAGAGGGCTGAAAGTGTTTCTAATTGTTACAACAGGGCCTTAATGACCTGTGGTCATTTAAATTGTAACAGACCCGGTGTACGTTAATTGCGCTAATTGTCGGCAACCCAGTCCATCTGAAAACTGGAGCGACGCTTTTTGTCCATAATTTCTTCGATAAGCGGCGTGAGAATTAATTCCATGGCTAAACCCATTTTACCACCGGGCACCACCAGGGTATTGATACGGGACATAAAAGCGCCATCAATCATTTGTAACAAGAATGGAAAGTCTACATTCTTCATTTCCCGTCGGAAACGCACCACCACAAAGCTCTCGTCGGAAGAAGGAATCGTTCTGTGGCTAAAGGGGTTGGAGGTATCGACTGTGGGCACCCGTTGAAAATTTATGTGAGTCTGACTAAATTGCGGGGTGATAAAGCGAAAGTAATCTTCCATGCTGCGCACGATACTGCCCATCACAGCTTCGCGGCTGTGGCCTCGTTCTGAGGTGTCACGTACAATCTTCTGGATCCACTCCAGGTTGACTATGGGGACCATGCCAACCAATAAGTCCACCTGACGGGCAACATTGATCTCTTCGGTTACGACACCGCCATGCAATCCTTCATAAAACAGACAATCTGTGTTTTCTGGCAAATCCTGCCAGGGGGTAAAGGTACCCGGCATCTGATTGAAAGGAACCGCTTCGTCAAAGGTATGCAGATACTGGCGACTTTTGCCCTGGCCCGTTTCACCGTATTCTTTGAACGTTTTTTCTAACATTTCAAAGTCGTTGGCTCTGGGACCAAAATAGCTGATATGACGACCTTGTTCCTGGGTCTTTCTGATTTCCACTTCCATTTCCGGGCGTGTAAAACGGTGGTAGCTGTCGCCAGATACCATTGCCGCATTTATATTCAGATTCCGAAAGATGTGTCTCACGGCATTGGTGGTGGTCGTGGTGCCGGCGCCGGATGAACCGGTAATGGCAATAATTGGGTGTTTAACTGACATAATTAATTTGCGTATATCGACCTTTGCTTAGATGAATGAGTTACATGGGCCTGTTGGGCGAAACATGTAAATTACGGGTGGCGTTGCCACCGGCCTGATCCAGTGTGTTTTGGTAATCTATATTTACTCTGTTCAGGAAATGAGCAATAGGCTCGTATCTGATTGCGAAACACTGTTATAGGCATTTGTGGATCTAAGGTCAAGCAGCGCTGTAAATAATTATGCCTGCTTCCGGGGTAAAGATTTGCTATTAATAGAGCCTGGATCAAAGATAACAGGCTCAGCACATGGCAGCGTTAATCATTTACGATACTGAATTCACAGCATGGCCCGGTTCAAAACAGCGGCAATGGTCAGGTGAGGGGGAGGCGCGTGAGATTATCCAGTTGGCTGCCATCAAAGTGACCATCGATAACCAACAACTGAAGACAGTGGCCTCCCTCAACGTGCTGGTAAAGCCACTACAAAATCCACAGCTGAGTGACTATATTCAGCAGTTAACGGGGATCCAACAAAGTGTGCTGGATGATCATGGTGTCGATTTTGTTTCCTGTGCCGAACTGTTTTATGAATTTACCGAAAATGCCAGTTTGCCTTGCTTTTCCTGGGGACCAGATCAGCAGGTGCTGATGGAAAATTTCAGAATTAATCATTTGACCTGGGACCATCAAAAGCCGCATTTTGTTGATCTGAAAAGTCAGTTGTTGACATTAAATCTGGATTTTAAAGATTGTATTAGCGGTGAGTTGGCCGCATTTGTGGGTAAACCATTATCGGGGCACAAACACAATGCCTTGTTTGATGTGAAGAATATATTAGTGCTGCTGCAGACGTTACTAAATGACAAGCGTTTAGACATTGCAGACATTCTTGAGATGAGAGGAGAATAAATGGACAGGTTTTTAGATGAAGCCATTCTTGAAGCAAAAGCAGGGTTAGAAAAAGGGGGCATCCCCATCGGTTCTGTTATTGTGCATGATGGAAAAGTGATTGGCCGCGGCCACAATCAGCGGGTACAAAAGGGTAGTTGCACTTTGCACGGTGAAATGGACGCCCTGGAAAATGCCGGGCGACAACCTGCCAGCGTTTACCAGAATAGCGTTTTGTATACCACCTTGTCGCCCTGCTCTATGTGTTCCGGTGCCATCTTACTCTATGGTATACCCAAGGTTATTGTAGGTGAGAACCGCACTTTCATGGGAGAAGAAGCCTTGCTTAAGAGCCGGGGTGTTGACGTCGTCGTCGTAGATGACGAACGCTGCGTTAACATGATGCAGGATTTTATCTCTGCCAGGCCGGAACTTTGGAACGAAGACATCGGCGTCTGACAGGCCGGTGGTGTTTTTTAGCCAAAAATGAAGCTCCTGAAAAGGAGCTTTTTTGTTTTCACAGCCTTTTAGCCAGTTTAGAATCGAATAAATGTATAAATATAAGTGGTTATATTGAAAGTGAGTGCTTGCTGGGTGGGGTTTTTTAGTGTTTTCCCGCATGCCTTAAACGGTTAGATAAATGTAAAGGAAGAAAAAGTCATGTGGTTTTCTGAAAAATTTTAAGGTACCAATTTGTCGTCTATGTGGTGTTAAAAGTGTCGAAAGTGCTGACAAAGTGTTGGTTGGTCTTTTCAGGACGTCGTTCGGTTAATGTGATTTTGTTATAAAGTCAGGTTTTACCCTGAAATCGCTACCAACCACCTGAAACTCTGATTTATTGCAGCGCTCATCAGAAGCTGATAAGCAATTGCTCTGTCATATTTGTAGGAGATGAGTGAAAAATGAGTGATTTTTTAGGTTGGTGAGTACTCACAAATATTTCCTGGATTTTTTGCACCCGGTAAAAACAGACTGATGTGGGCTTCAACGTAGCTTATTTCGCTGTTTTTGTACTATAAAGTCGCTATTTTTCATACAGTTAGGGAAAACCAATGAGCCAAATACAAAAAATCCAGGCATTTGCCTGGATTTTTAATATAGCAACAAACGATCGGATAAAATGCAGCTAAAATTTCTGATTAAGCAGCTAAATTAATCGAACAGGTTTGCAAAATGCTGTTTAGTTAAGCTTCACGGGCAATGGCACGCCACGCGATATCGTTTCTGAAGTACATTTCTTCCCAATTTATATACTGCACCAGCTCATAGGCTGATTTTTGTGCTTCAGTAACGGAATTTCCCAGTGCTGTTGCACATAATACGCGACCACCGTTAGTAAGTACAAACTCACCTTCGGTTTTGGTGCCGGCATGAAAAACTTTACCCGGATGTTGTTTTGCTGCGTCTAATCCGTTGATTTTTTGTCCCTTTGCATAGGCTTCAGGATAGCCACCTGCCGCTAAAACGACGCCAACCGCTGCCTGCTCTGAAAAGGAAATGCTGGTGGTGTGCAGTGATTTATCTAACGCGGCCAATACTAATTCCACCAGATCAGATTCCAGGCGCATCATGATTGGCTGCGTCTCCGGATCGCCAAACCGACAGTTAAATTCGATTACTTTCGGGGCACCCTCTTTCGTGATCATTAAACCCGCATACAAAAAGCCGGTATAGGGCATGCCGTCCTGAATCATGCCGTTAATGGTAGGGTTGATCACTTCATCCATAATGCGCTGGTGGATCTCAGGTGTTACCACGGGGGCTGGTGAATAGGCGCCCATGCCGCCGGTATTGAGGCCTGAATCACCTTCGCCAACGCGTTTGTGATCCTGGCTCGTGGCAAAAGGCAGTGCGGTTTTGCCATCGGCCATCACAATAAAACTGGCCTCTTCACCTTCCAGAAATTCCTCGATTACCACTCTGGAACCGGCATCACCAAACTTGTTGTCTGCCAGCATGTCCTGAATTGCGTTGATCGCTTGTTGTTCGGTTTCCGCCACTATTACGCCTTTACCTGCCGCCAGTCCGTCGGCTTTAACAACAATAGGTGCTCCCTGGGCTTTGACATAAGCAATGGCCGGTTCAATTGCGTCAAATACCGCGTACGCTGCGGTAGGGATTTGATGCCTGGCCAGAAAGTCTTTGCTGAACGATTTTGAACCTTCCAACTGGGCTGCCGCTTTACCTGGACCAAATATCTTTAACCCATGTTGTTCAAACAGATCTGTAATCCCTAATACTAAAGGCGCTTCAGGGCCAACAATGGTTAGTTCAACCTGATTAGATTGGGCAAATGTCAGTAATCCCTGAATATCTTCCGCCGCGATATCGATGTTTTGACATTTGTGTTCTTCAGCAGTGCCGGCATTGCCCGGTGCAACGAATACCGTTTCCACATCGGGAGATTGTGCCACTTTATAGGCTAAAGCGTGTTCTCTTCCGCCACCGCCAATTACCAGTATCTTCATCATAGTTGTCCTGTTGCTCTAATAAGGAGTTGTTTAAAAACCAGTTTTCAAGTCAGTGGGCTTAGCGATGTAAAATGTTTTGCTAGTTGCGTACACGGCCAAGCCTCTCGAAGTAAAAAATACCGGGGCGCAGTATATCAGAGAGACACCCCGCGCGCATGGGATTGTGTATTATTTCCGGAGGGTGTGAGTACCGGAAAACTCAAACAGGCGACTGATAAAACCAGGAGTGATAGACTAGCCAAATCGGGGTTAACCAGTAAGTAATCATGACGGTAGAAAGAGTAATAAAAATAGCGACCCGCAAAAGTGCCCTGGCGCTTTGGCAGGCAGAAGATGTCAAAGCCAGGTTGGAGCAAGCCCATCCGGGTATAAAGGTAGAACTGGTCCCTATGGTGACCAAAGGCGATCAGATCCTGGATTCCCCCTTGTCTAAAGTCGGCGGGAAAGGGCTGTTTATCAAAGAACTTGAAATCGCCATGATGGAAGGGCGGGCGGATATTGCGGTGCACTCAATGAAAGATGTGCCCATGGAGTTTCCCCAGGGGTTCGACATTTTTGCGATTTGCGAACGGGAAAACCCGGGAGACGCTTTTGTCAGCAATAATTACACTTCGCTTGAAGCATTGCCTGAGGGTGCCGTATTAGGGACTTCCAGCCTGCGCAGACAATGTCAGATTAAACACTATCGCCCGGACCTGGTAATTAAAGACCTCAGGGGCAATGTGAATACCCGTTTGCAAAAGTTAGATGATGGTCATTACGACGCCATTATTTTAGCCAGCGCCGGCTTGATCAGGTTGGGCATGGAAGAACGCATCAGACAAACGTTGCCCTATAAACTGAGTTTACCGGCGGTTGGACAAGGCGCAGTGGGCATTGAATGCCGCACCGATGATGCACAACTGATTGCTCTGTTAGCGCCATTGAATGACGCAGATACGGCCCGCAGAGTTCATGCTGAAAGAGCAATGAATAAGCGTCTGGAGGGGGGCTGTCAGGTACCGATTGCAGGGTTCGCTCAACTGACGGAAGAGGGGATTTATCTGCGCGGTTTAGTGGGCAGCCCGGACGGTGGCACTTTGCTACAGGCAGAAGCGTCCGGAACCGATGCCCAGGCACTAGGCATAAAGGTGGCTGAACAGTTATTATCCAGGGGTGCCGCCGAACTATTAACGGCGTTGTATAACTAGTTTATGACCGAAACTCTGCTCATTGTTAAAACCCGGGAGGGCTCCGCCGAACTCAATGCGCAGCTGGCGTCTTCAGGTTATGGCACACTGCTGGCGCCGGTGCTTAAAATATCTGCGCTGGCGGTGAGTCCGCAATTGATTGCCAACCGGTTTCGCGACAGTGACCTTATTATTTGCCTGAGCAAAAATGCGGTAAAACAATTGCATTTTTATCAGGGGCAGTTGCACCACCGCGGCGCAGTGTGGGCAGTAGGGCGCAAAACAGCCGACAGGTTATCCCGGTATACCGGCACAGTGGCATCTCCCGGGGTAGAATCCAGTGAAGGGCTGTGGCAGGCCATAAAGCCCATGATCGCAGCAGGAAAACGGGTCACCATTGTGAAAGGCGTAGGAGGGCGGGATTATCTGTCTTCTCATTTATCAGCAGCAGGTGCCGAAGTGCGTTACCTGAATCTGTATCGCCGACAGGTAAACGCCATTAACTCACAAGAAATTGCACAAGCTATTGATGATTGTGCTGTGAATACTGCTATCATCGGTAGTGAAGATTTATTTCAGGCGGCCTATGCAAATTGGCCGAAAAAATTAACGCAAATGACGCTGATAGTGCCCAGTGAACGGGTCGCCCTGGCGGCTAAGCGACAGGGTTGTAATAACACATTAATTGCTAATGGCGCGACACCAAAAGCCTGGCTTGAGGTGCTGCGGGACAGGAAAGGTGCATGACGAATTCAGAAAAAAACACCAATGGCGCAACGTCTGTTCAACCGGACAACAAGGAACAAAGTGCTGAGACGGCACAAACCCCCTCAGCGAGCCCGGCAACGGCAGAACAAACCAGTCAATATAAGCCCAGTCCTGCCAATAGTCGCAAATCACAACGCAAAATTACCCGCCCTCAAAAAACCGAAGTCGCCAGGCCTGCGCGGCGCACTAATCCTGCTATCTGGTTTTTAGTGTTGCTCAATACCTTGTTGATTGCCGCGTTATCCGGTGGTGCCTGGTGGGGGTGGACTCAGTGGCAGCAGCTACAATCTGTGCAAGACGAACAGGCACAGCAGCGCAGTGTTTTCAGGCAACAATTAGAAACCGAGTTCAGCGACAAGACACGCTCTGTTCAACAGGCAACGGAGGCTGAACTGGCCCAAACCCGCCAAGCCCTGTCGGCACTGGAACAACAGGTCAGCAATACTGTCACTACGTTAAAAGCCGATGTCGCAGAACAACTGGCAGGCGCGGAACAGGATCTGGATTTGTCTGAAATCAGTTATCTGATCCGCATGGCGGCCCGCAAGGCGAATGTCGAGAAGGATATTGCTTCAGCACTGGCGTTGTTGCGGGAAGTGGAAGCCGTACTATTGCGCAAGGCCGATCAAAATCTGCTGCCGTTGCGGGAAATGCTGGCAGCAGATATCCGCGCTTTGAGGGAACTGGAACAGGACAAACCTGAAACCATGGCCTTTGTCATTGGGGCGATGTTGCAACGGGTGCCAGAGCTGACTTTCCCCACGCCGGAAGCGCACTTTTCAGCGGAACCACTGCAGCCTTCTGATGATACCGCGCAATGGTGGAGCAATCTTAAAATACTGTGGCAAAATCTGGTGGATGACTTTTTAACGATAGAAAAACTGGAACAGCCGCTTACGCCCTATCTGTCCGTACAACAACAGGCGCTTACCAGAGCTTCGTTAAATTATCAGATGTTAACCATGCGCCATGCGGTGCTGCAACGCGATGAGGCCCTGTATCAACAGGCCCTGCAACAGGCACAATCAACCCTGATGGAGTTTGACCATCAGGGACAGGTGTTTAATACCCTGCAACAGGATCTGGCAGAACTGGCCAGGCAACCGTTCCCTAAGGTGGTTACTATGTCATTTATGTCGGTAAGGTACGTGAATGAACACCTGGTCGGGGAAAGATAATGAGCAAAACCATTATTCTGATATTGTGTTTGATTGCTTTGATAGCGCTGGGCTTGTTTTACAGTTCAGCGATTGCCGAAGACACCGGCTATGTTTTGATCAGCATGGGCACCTATAAAATTGAAATGACCGTGGTATCGGCCTTGATCCTGCTCCTGGGTACGGCGCTGGTTAGCTGGATAGGCCTAAAAATGATTCGCACCTTTACGTCTATGGGAGCTTACTCCTGGCATTGGTTTACTGATTTTGGCAGTAACCGGCAAAAGGCCAATTACGACAAAGCGCTGTTGGCCTGGATTGCCGAGGACTTTGATACAGCAGAAAAACACCTGAACAAAGTAAATATCAGTTACCAGGATGGCCTGGTGTTGTTGATGCAGGCAAAAATTGCCGCCAGCAAGGCTGATTTTGACGGGCAGAAAAAGGCCTTGTTGCAGGCGCAAAAGTTTGAAAAAACGCAGCAATCCGCAACCTTGCAATTGGCGGATTTTTACCAGTCTCATAACAATCCCGACGAAGCCGCTGCGCTGTTAACTGACTCTTCTCATAAAATGGCGCTGCACATTAAACTCAATGCCTTGTCTGGTGGTGGTAAATGGCGCGAAGCCATGACGTTACTGGAAGCCAGCAAACGGCAGTTGAGCAAACAGGATTTCAATGACTGGAAACGCAAACTTGCGATAGGCATTTTTAGTGAGGTTGCCAGTAAAGAAGGTGCAGAAGCACTGCTTGATTATTGGGAGCAACAACCGGGAAGAGCGAAAAAAGACAGCAGTTTACAAAGTGCCTTAATTGCGCAATTGATTGCACAAAATTACCATCAAAAAGCTGAAACTTATCTGGTCAGATTTCAACCTAAAGCGCCGGTGCCAGAATTATTGCCCTATTTCAGAAAATTAAAGTTAAAACAGCCGATAGAGAGTAAAAAGAAACTGGAGTTTTGGTTAAAGCAAGATGAAAATAATGTGGATTTGCTTTCGACATTAGGGGAATTATCCTACAATTGTGGAGATATTCCGCTGGCTGAGAAGGTTCTGCAAAAGGTCATCAGGCTCAACAATAATGCCCACGATATTCAGTTGTTGGCCAGGGTAAAAGAAGCGGTAAATGATAAGGACCAGGCGCTACAGCTATATAAACAGGTAACGGAATCACAACATCCATAGCGATTTAAAACACTAAACGTTAATTTTATTGGCATTCAAAGCTGCACTCAATACAATGCCTGCTTTACGTTTAACACACTGCATGTAATTAAATTATCTCGGGCATTTTGCCTGATGACAGAGAAAGTGACTGAGTCCCTGAGCAATGGTGAATGTACAACAAAATCTTAAAATTCGACTTAAGTCAGTTTTAAAGTACAACAAGCTTCGCACCGACAGAGCGATAGCCCTGTTACCCGAGAGCAAGCAGCCGTTGTTTCACGTTCTCCCCTTTCTGTTACACATTAATCACAAAAACTTTCCCGGCTTTATTGAAACCGAAAATGTGCCTTACGGGCTGACCAACTTTAACTTTAAAGATAAGTTAAAGGAGGCGTTGCTGACACTGTTCCCGGAAAGCCGGGAAGTGATTGAACAGGTACGCGACATCTGGCCTAAAAAACGGGCTATCGATTCGATTTTGTTAATGGGCAGTATTGGCTCGATTGGACAATCGGCAAAGTCTGATTTTGATTACTGGGTCTGTATTGATGGTGCCCGGTTTAGTGCCCGTGAAAAAAAGCTGCTGCAGCAAAAACTCATCCTGGTTGAACAGTGGGCAGATGAAGTACACGATATTGAAGTGCACTTCTTTTTGTCTGAAATCGAAATGGTGAAAAACAACGATTTTGGTGAGGCCAGTGGTGAGAGCGCAGGCTCGGCTCAGGCGGTGTTTTTAAAGTCGGAGTTTTACGCCACTAATATTATGATTGCCGGCAAAGTACCTTTTTGGTGGCTGGTACCTGAGTCAACCACAGATGTGCAATATGGCAAATTGTGGGGCATTTTGCAGGCAGGTTCGGAACCTGATCCCAAATGGTTCATGGATTTGGGCAATGTGGAGCGACTGGTTAAAGCGGAAATTTTTGGCGCTGCCATCTGGCAAATCAGTAAAGCGATGGATTCGCCCTTTAAGTCCGTACTGAAAATGGCCAAGTTAGAAGTATTTCTGGAAAATATTGAGCAGGAACGGCCACTGTGCAATATTTTGAAAAAGCGGGTGCACTTCTTCGAACGCTTTAGTGACGATCCGCGGCTGGTGGATCCCTACGCCATGATGTTTGATCAGTTGATCGAATACTATTCCAAAGCCGGGCGAGAAGATGTGGTCGAGCTGCTTAAGAAGTGTCTTTATATTAAAAGTGAGTGCAAACTATCCGAGCCAACATTAGCCCGGGAAGTCAATTTTAAACGACAAATCATCGAAGGGTATGTGACTCGCTGGAATTGGAATAGTCCCCGTTTGCAACATCTGGACAATTTAAAACACTGGGACTTTTCTGAAGTTTCATCGCTGGGGCAGCAGATTCACAACTTTCTCATTGGTTGCTATCGACGCCTGTCAGCCAAGATCCAACAGCAGGAACAGTTGGTTAAGATTGAAGATTCCACCGTCATTGGCCGAAAGCTGGATTCCTTCTACACCAAAAAAGAAGGTAAGATCGTTTATCTGAAACGCGCCTTTGATGAAGGCTTACTGCTGTCTGATATCACCATTCGTTCCGAACTGGATTTAAGTTCCCCCGGTAAAAAGCGCTGGACTGTGTACCGTGGGGAAATACATCACTGGGATGACAAAGACATTGAATCTTGCTTTTTAAAAGAGAGTAATGACCCAATGGATCTGGTGTTGTGGTGTGTATTCAATCGCATCATAGATGCCCGCACTAATATTCTGGTTACCCGAAATTGTGAACCTATCACGGCCGAGTCATTATTGCAGTTTGTTACCCAATTGCAGGAAATGTTTCCGCCTATTCGCATTTCCGATATTCCCAGAAATAAATTGCTGGCACCGGCGCGTATTATCAAGTGCTTAACGGTGATCAATTTTGAAAGTTGGCCAAATATTGCAGAAGTTCAGACCGTCAGAACCGCCTATCAAACCAGTTGGGGAGAGTTGTACAGTGTGGCCGGTTTTGAGGCCCTGGAAGATTTAAGACGGGATTTGTTTCACACCCGAAGAAAGCCTGAAATTTACGTGAAAACCCACGAAAGCCCCCACAAGTCTCGTATCTTTGAAGAGTTCAAAGAACGCACTCAGATGGACTTTGATAATCTGCTTTGAGTCAGGACAGCATTGGCCGGACTAGCAGGCCCGGCCTGCCCAGTCTGATTATTACAGTTCGTCGCCCAATTCTACCGGGCCGACATCTTTTCCATGAATGCGGCTACAACCGTGTAGCGTGTGAAAACGACGGGTGGTGGTGAGTCTCAGATATTTTCGCCATAAGCGTTCAACATTCGTTGTTGGCTCACGGAAGGATAAGCACATTTCAACAAAGGCTTCTTCTACCTGATTCTGTGGCTCTACAATGCCTTGTTCCAGTTTAGACAGGCGGGAACCTAAACTAGCCAGTAAACGCGCTTCGTTAATCGAAAAGTCACCACTTTTACCAAAGCCGTACGGAAAGTTAACTTGATCCCTAAAGGGTTCTGCTACGACGAAACCTTGTTCTAGTTGCATGTTAGATCACCTTAAATCAAACCGAAATTGGTTACTTGCGGAGTATGAGCTGTGATGTTTTTTGAGTACAACAAATAGAATTTATCGTGACGATTTAAGAGAGTTATTGTCAATTTGGGCGGGCAGGGAGGCGAGCTTAGTTCTGGCCTGTTGATTGTTTCCTGATGATATAGTTCTCCATCACCAGTGCGTCAAGTGCACTGTTCAGTAATAATCCAATAGCTTCTTCGGGCGTTTCTACAATAGGTTGGCCTCGTTGGTTTAAACTGGTATTGAGTAACACGCTAAAACCGGTGATGTTTTTAAATGCCTGCAGCAGCTGTGCAAATTTGGGATCCTGCTGGTGGTTGACCGTTTGAATGCGCGCAGAGTTATCCCTGTGGGTAACATTATGCAGTTTATCTTTGTACTGAGGTCTGGTGAAATCAACTGACAACATGTAAGGATTAACGGAGCCATTTTCAAAGTAAGTGCTTACATCACTTTCTAATAGCGACGGTGCAAATGGACGAAAGTCTTCTCGTTTTTTAATATTATTATTAATATGGCGGTGTAACGACGGAATGCCCGGATGGGCCAGAATACTTCTGTGACCAAGCGCTCTGGGACCAAATTCGGAACCACCCTGAAACCAGCCCACCACCTGTCCCTCACTGAGCATGTCGGCACATTCGCTGAGCATTTCAGGTTCACTTTTTAAGGTGTATTTAATTGCGTCTGCCACTGCCGGATTGGTGAGCGCCGCGACAATGTCTGTTTGCTGGTATTTCCGACCAAAACAGGTGCCCTTGTTATGCGGTATGGCGGGTTTGTTAAAGTATTCTAACCAGCCATAAAACGCACAGCCCAGTGCCAGACCGTTGTCACCGGCAGCGGGTTCCACATACAGCGAGTCTACCACGCGATTGGTTAGCAGCTTGCTGTTCGCCACAATATTCAGGGCGACTCCACCGCTGTAACAGAGCGTTTTATTTTTGCGCCCTCTCATGCGCTTTTTCACTAATGTTAGTACCGCGTCTGTAACATTTGCCTGGGCCCATGCGGCGATATTGGCGTAGTACTCAAAGTGCTGTCGCATGTCATGGTGGTCGCTGGCGGGTCTGACCAAAGGTCTTGACCATTGCGGATGCATCAGCAGTCGGTCACCTTCGAACAGGAATGCGGTTTGGGTAATTTGGGTGGGGTCGCCAAATGGCGCTAACCCCATTAATTTCCCAACATCACTCATATCGCCAAAGACGTGGTGACTGACCGCGGCATAAAACCCCCCGATTGAATGCTGTGTTGTCGGCATTGGGGCGGCAAGGCCTGTTGCACTAAAATCCTTACAAAGAGGAGTGACTTTGCTGCCATCAAAGTAATAAAAACTGTCTTTTTCACAGACCAGGTTTGAACGTGCCAGATCATTGATATTCGGCGTAATAATGGCATTTTCAGGTTTGTCGATAACCTGCTCAAAAGGACTGCCACATCCGTCTACGACCAGAATGTGGGACTCCTCAAACGGGCAGGTTCCGGCTGCACTGTAGGCATGTGCCAAATGATGAGAAATATTGATAACCGGAAGCGCCTGATACTGTGCGAATAACCTGGGGCCACCAAAATTGTTTCGATCCGGATAGACAAAATTTTCGCTTTGCACCACCAAATCAATATCTTTGAGTGTTATACCTGCCGTATTTAAACAATATTGGATGGCTAAGGTGTCATTGCCACCATCGTGTTTTTTTCGACTTAAGCGCTCTTTTTCAATGGCGGTGTGTACATAGCCATCTTTTAATAGCACGCAGGAGCCATTGTGAGAGAGACCGGTACCGATGATATAGACAGGTTTGCTCAATGGCACATTCCTTTGTTTGATGCAGGTGACTGTTATTTCATAATATTATTTAAAAAACAAGCATCAGGCAGCGGCTTATTTTGGCAATTCGGTGGCATGGACTGTTAGCAATTTTGGATAAATTGTCCCACGGTGCGCAGTGCTTTCATTCGTGGTTTATCCAGGGTATGAGCAAAACTCAATCGCAGATAATTACGGAACCCTGTCTGACTGGAAAACAGTACACCGGGCGTAATTGTAATACCTTGCTGCAACAGAGGCTGGTACATTTTGTGCGTATCAATATGGTCTGGCAACTTTACCCATACTGTCAGACCTCCGTCGGGTACGCTAAAACCCTGATGGTTACACCAGTTGTTGTTCAGGGCAGTAATCAGGTTGTCACGCCGCTGTTTCAGGCGTTGGCGATATCGGTTCAGATGGCGTCGGTAATGGCCTTCAGCCAGAAACTTAGCGACTCCGGATTGTACCGTCTGACTGCCAGACAGTTGATTAACCAGTTTCAGGTAAGTCATTTTTTCATGCAATTTGCCACCACTAAACCAACCGATACGCAAATCCCGTGACAGTGATTTGGAGAAAGAACTGCATAAAATCACCTGCCCCTGTTGATCAAAATGTTTCAGTGGCTCTGGCTGCAGGCTAAACCCCAGTTCTCCATAAATATCGTCTTCTATGAGGAAAAACTGGTGTTGTTGTGCCAACGCCACCAGTTTTTGTTTTTCATGGTAAGGCATGCAGGCACCGGTAGGTGTGCTGTAACTGGGGGTAACGACACAGGCTTTCACAGGCCAACGGGTGATCACTTTACACAGTGCCTCGACACTCATCCCGGAACTGCTGGAACAAGGGATCTCGAGTACTTTTAAGCCCAGTTGTTGGGCGATTTGTAACACCCCATAAAACGCCGGACTTTCAATTGCTATGGTGTCACCAGGCTGACAACAGGCTGTTAACGCGATAAACAAGCTGTTCTGGCAGCCAGAGGTAATACAGATTTCGTCTACATCCAGGGCACAGTTGCGGGCCTTATATTGTTTTTGAATTTGAGCCCGTAAGGATCTGTCACCTTCAGGCGGACCGTAATACAAGGCGTTTTCCTGAGCCCGGTGTCGCTGTGCCCGGCTGATGTCGCGATGTAATATTTCAATGTGGGGCGGATGATCGTGCAGAGGTGCCGATGGAAACACATCAAATGCTGCACCGCGTGCCATTATTTGTTGAAAAATATGAGGCACATCTACTAACTCAGGAGGGCTTTCATATGCCATTCCCGGTACGATTTGCTGTTCTTTTCCGGCTGCTTTGACGTAATAACCTGAGCGTGGTCGTGCTTCCACCAGACCTTGTGCCTCCAGGTAGTGCAGGGCATGTTGCACAGAGACTTTGGCCAGGCTGAATTCCTGGCTGAGCTGCCGAATGGAAGGCAACTTGTCGCCTGCCTGCAAGATGTGTTGTTCGATGCGCTTGCTCAATAGTCTGGCAAGCTGCTGGTATTTAAATTCGCTCATACCGTTCAGTATAACAAACTGTACCTGATTTAAGTTAATAAACTGTATCTACTAATGACAGAGTGGCTGCATACACTGTTACACCATGTCTTAAGTGTGGAGAGTGTGGTGAAGAATTCCTGGGTGGCAGAGCAGAATGTTATCTTTCGGACAGCTGTTTCCGATAGCAAGGTTGCAGCTGGCAAGATTTATATACGCGAACAGTTTGGTCAGTTTCAGAGACTGCGGCGTCGACTGAATAGCCTGCTCCTGGCCGCTTTCGTGTTATTGCCGTTACTGCGTTATCAGGGCCAGCAGGCAATATTGATTGATGTCGCCCGCCAGCGCATGGACATTTTTGGCTTGTCGCTGTTTCCTCAGGATTTACTGATCCTGGCATTGCTATTTATGTTGGCGGCCTTCGTATTGTTTTTTGTGTCAAAAAGATATGGCCGGGTGTGGTGCGGTTATACCTGTCCGCAAACCATCTGGACACTGATGTTTAACTGGATAGAAAGACGGGTTGAGGGAACTCATCATCAAAGCCAGGCGTTGGACAGACAAACCTGGAGCCACCAAAAAGTCACCCGAAAACTCTTAAAGCATCTGCTGTGGGCAATGCTTTCTTTACTTACAGCACTGGCCTTTATGGCTTATTTTGTGCCAGCCGACGCCTTATATCAGGGGGTTGTTGGGTTCGAATTGTCTCCATTGATCACGGGCTGGGTTGCCTTTTTTACCTTGTGTACTTATCTCAATGCCGGTTTTCTGCGAGAGAAAATGTGTACACACGCTTGTCCTTATTCCCGTTTTCAGGCAGCGCTGTTCGATGCTTCAACCAAACTGGTTGCCTATGATGCCATTCGTGGTGAGAGTCGTGGGCCGAGAAAGCGCAATGCCCCGAAAGCCACAGGGCTGGGTGACTGCGTGGATTGTAAGTTGTGTGTTCAGGTTTGTCCGGTGGGCATTGATATTCGCGATGGTTTGCAATACGACTGCATCAATTGTGGTTTATGCGTAGACGCCTGTGATGCCACTATGGCCCGTTTTAACTACCCCAAAGGCTTAATCAGATACGCCAGGCAGGCCACGCCTGTCAAAGCCAACAGACTAAACCTCGGCTACGCGCTTACCATATTGTTGACCTTGTCAGCAATGGTGTATTGGGGCATAAGCCGCAATACGTTTGAGGTTAATTTACTGCGAGACCGTCAGGCTCTGTATCGCATCAATACCGCCGGAAAAGTCGAAAACACCTATCTGCTGAAAACGCTGAATAAGAGTCAGCAAGTGCGCAACTACAAGGTGTCTGTAGATAACAACCCGAACTTCAGCATCAGGAGCAGCCAGGTTTTTAGTGTCAAACCTGGTGAGTATCAGCTTACCGCTTTACCCGTTTCTTACCAGGGAACGCCGCAAAGTACTAAGCAGACTATTGCCTTTACTGTAGTAGATTTGCAATCCGGTGAAACACTGAATAGAACCTCATCCTTTTATTCAGGTGCTGGTGCCTGGTAGCGTCACGAATTGTTATTAAACCAGTGAATTCGCCGCTATTGATTGGCAAAGCAGGTAATAACCGGTCAGGAATAATAGCCAGTTACCCGCAATCAGCTTGCCTGGACGAATGGCATCAATATGTGTCGCATCTGTTGCCTGGCGCTCCCTGAAATTTCATACCTTAAGTGACAGGAAGTTTGAGAGTACAACTTCCCAACGGTTTTAAATTAACTTGAATAACCCTCTTAGGAAAAATTATGAAAATCTCAAAAACGTTAAAATTTGCAGGTGTCGCTGCGTCTTTATTGATGAGCAGTCTGAGTTTCGCGTCTTCAATCAATCTGGGTGAAAACGATGTGGCCATTCATGGTTATGATCCGGTTTCATATTTCACTCAGCACAAAGCGGTTGAAGGCAATGCAAAATACACTGCGACCCATGATGGTGCCATTTACCGCTTTTCCAGCGCTAAGAACCGCGATCTGTTCAAGGCAAATGCTGATAAATATGCGCCCCAATTTGGCGGCTATTGTGCGATGGGCGTGGCGTTAAACAAGAAGTTGGACGTTGACCCGGACGCTTTTTATATCAAAAACGACAAGTTGTATTTGAATCTGAACAAAACCGTTCAGAAAAAGTGGATGGAAGATGTACCTGGAAACCTGAAAACCGCCTATCGGGTATGGGACGGAATTGAAGGGTTGACCGTTGCCGAAGCCAATGCTGAGGAGTAATGGTTGATGCAAACCAATGCTCTGGAGTTGCTAAGTAATGGCCACGGTTACCCGGAGCCATTATTAATGTTGTGGTTTAGTGCTGAGTGGTGTGGCCCCTGCAGACAGCTGGAGCCCGTCATCAGTATGCTTTCACAAACGTTTGCAGGCGCTGTAAGGGTGGTGAAAGTGGATGCTGACAGAGAACAGGCACTATCCCAGCGATTTGGTGTGCGAGCCATCCCCACCTTAGTTTTGCTCAGTCACGACCAAACGCTGGGCACACAGGTGGGGTTATCCAGTTATCTGGAAATCAGTCAATGGTTGGAATCCAACCTAACCCCCGCTATTTAATTGAGGAAATATTTATGAATCGCAAACATGCAATTGCAGCTGCTGCTCTGGCGGTTGCATTAACCACACTTGCTGCACCGGCACAGGCTGGTGGCAAAGAAAAATGTTACGGCATTGCCGCAGCAGGACAAAATGACTGTGGTAATCTGGCTGGCACGCATTCTTGTGCCGGTCAGTCAACGGTAGACAAGGACCCTGGTGAATGGAAATTAGTCGCTAAAGGCACCTGTGAAACCATGGGTGGCATGCTCAAAGCTGAGGCTAAAAAACGCTACAACGAAAGTAAAGCTGGAAAAAGCTGATTAATATGACCAGGAGAACGTCGATGTTTGTAGAAAATCTGGCAAAACCACCTGTCGCCGGGCAACCGGCTGTGGGTGTAGGGTTGCGGTTTGAGCATTACCAGGATGTTTTGCAGCAAGCATCGCTCTCTGTGGATTTCTTAGAAATTCATGCAGAAAATTTTTTTGCAGAAAGTCCGGCGATAACTGAGTTTTTAGAGCAGGTTATCGCCAAAACGCCTTTGAGTATTCATGGTACATCAATGGGGCTGGGTTCTGCCGCCGGGGTTGACGGTCAGTATCTGAAGAAGTTTGCCAACCTTGTTAACAAAGTGAATCCAATTTATGTCTCTGAGCACGCCTGTTTTACCTGGGGGCGTATCAATAATTCTCTGGTTCATGCCGGGGATTTACTGCCCTTGCGCTTTGACAAAAGCACGCTGCAAACTTTGGTGTCGAATATTGATCGGGTACAGCAAATACTGGGCAGACAAATTCTGATTGAAAATATTGTGTCTTATCATCGTTTTAAACATCAGGAATACAGTGAAGCCGAGTTTCTTACTCAGGTCGCTGAGCAGTCGGGTTGTGGATTACTACTGGATCTCAACAATATTTTAATTAATTTGCACAATCATGATTCGGGAAATTTGGCTGAAAAAGCCAGAAACTGGTTAGATATCATTCCGCAAAATAGCGTGGGAGAAATTCATCTGGCTGGCGCCAGCCCGGTGTTGCAGGGAAACATATTGATAGATGATCACAGTCAGCCGGTTTCTGCGCAGTGCTGGGAACTCTTTCAGTATGCCAATAATCGTTTTCCACAAGCGGCAGTGCTGGTGGAATGGGACAATGATATTCCACAGTGGGGCGTGTTATTGGGTGAAGCCAATAAAGCGCGCCGGATTATCGATAACCTGGTGGAAGTCGAGGCAATATGACGAATCTGACGTCTTCGGTCAGCGACTATCAGACACAGTTGCTGCAGGATATCTTTGGCGTCGAGAATACGGCATCAATAGAGCCACGTGCGCTGCAAATCTATCAGGACAATGTGTTGTTGACGGCTGCCCGAAGTTTATCACTCACGTATCCGGTACTGGATAAAATGATAGGTAGCGACGCGCTTTTGGTGTTAAGCCGACGGTTGTTAAAGACTGAGCTACCGGATTCCGGGGATTGGGCAGACTGGGGAAGTCAATTGCATAGCTTACTGGAGCAGAGCGAGTTATGGAGTGAATACCCCTATTTGCAAGACATTGCGCGACTGGAATGGCTGGTGAGCCAGGCGTCCCGCAGTCCGGCGACCCCGTTTGTGGCTGAATCACTGTCGCAGTTGGAGCAGCCAGATTTAAGTCAGGTATTTATGCAGCTTTCTCCCTCACTGTCATTGCTGGAAAGTGAATATCCCGTCTTACCCATGTGGCAGGCTCATCAAAATCTGGCCAAAGGACAGGAGTTACCGGGGAGTGCTCTCGCTGCCATTGCTGAGATGGGGAGGCAAAACAATTATTGTGTTGTAGTTCAAACACCTGTCCGGCCTGACATCCACAGTCTGGATGCTGCGGAGTTTCAGTGGTTGAGGGGAATCACAGCAGGTTTAAGTGTTTCGGCGTTACTTGATACTTACCCCGGCGTTGACTTTGTAAAGTGGCTTTCAATCGCTATTGAAAAACACTGGCTGTTGCGTTTCTGTTAAGTGTTCGAAGCATCCGCATCAACAATCATTTCATCTCACATCCCATTTCCCTATAACTATTCCACTTTATAACGAGGCTCTCTGCGGGGTATACGCACTTCGACCTTAGAGCATTGAAACAAACGCTGAGTGTGTGAACATTTCAAGGTTTCGGTTCAATAAAAAAGAGTATCTGCGCTTTTCTGCGGTATCAACTCACTATCATTACTGCTATTACATTGAATAGTGAGAACAATGCCTATGCGAGTACGACCTTTTTATGCCCTATTACTCAAGGGTTTTATCTTTTCTTTCTTGTTGACTGTGGATACTGCAACCGCACAGTCTGACGTTGAGCAATCTTTTTTGGCACCGGATTTTGTGTTTCAGTCAGGATCAGGCGAAGTGTTTAACTTTTATGATCGCCTGCAGACTCAGAAGAAACCAACTCTGGTGTATTTTTGGGCGACATGGTGTCCCTATTGCCGAAAAGCAACACCAAAAGTTGTGGCATTACATCAGCACTTTTCACAGGCCATTGATGTCCTGGCTATTAACGTTGGGATCAATGATTCGCCGGAGCGAATGGCAGAATATGTGCATTCATATCAAATGGACTTTCCGGTGATGTTTGATAAGGACAGCGAAATAAGTCAGCAGTTTCATGTGTTCGGTACCCCTGTTTTTGTCATTGTTTCTGATAGCGGTGAAATCATGTATCGCAGCCATCGCTATCCTGCGGGAATAGAAGACGCACTTTCACCTCCCGCACAGCAGTAATCAGAAGGAAATGAGAAAAATGTTGTCCTCGAGAATGTGGCAGGGTATTAAAACTGCACTGGTGGTGGGTACGGTTTTGTTGTGTATTAATCAATATGAAGTTTTATTGGGGCAGGCAAGCATCCAACCGGTAAAAGCCATTTTGGGATATTGTGTGCCCTTTCTGGTTTTTCTTTACGGTACTCACGCCACATCGTCACGTTAATCAGGGCCGCTGTTGATGTATATCAATCCACAGCGGTCAATCCGTTAATAACGTCGGATAGAATCCATCCAGTGTGCCAAATTCATATAGTTTTGTCTGAACCTTACGGGCCTGACTACCGGAAACGGTGGGAACGCGAGACTGATCAACCTGGGCATTTAGTTGCGCCAAACTTTGTGCTAACTCCGGATTGCCTTGTGCGGCGCGGGTGCGAAGCGAAAGTGATGCAAGGGCTAATATTGATATCCCGGTACTAAATCGATTGACCTTTTGAAAGCGAAAATGCTCAGCAACATACGCGTCGCTTGCTGCGATCAATGCATCCATAAGTAAGTGTAAAAACACATTAGGGCAGGCTGATGGCAGGATAAGTGTCAGAATTTGTGACGTGTGTAGTGACAGGTGGATATCCTCTTGCTCCGGGAGCCGCAGGTCTAACAGGATTTGCGTGTTGCGCCGTTTTTCAATATTCACCATTTGGATTGGCTTGCCATCAAAGGTCAGATTTTTTGTCAGTATTGTTAAATGCTGTTTGAAGGCTGAAAACGAACAGTCTTCATCACGGAGGCTTAACTGGGCTGCGTGTTTTGCTATCAGGGGGAGATCCTGATGGGTACTAAACGGCGCGCTCCACTTGCCGTTTACCTGCAGTTTTAATAGTTCCCGGATTTCGTGTTCGCGCGCTTTTTTGACAGCTAAAAACAGGGTCTGAATAATTTCCGATGTGGGGGTTTGCGAATCGACGCGCCATTTACGGCCATATACGATCTTTTTATTGCCGCGTTTGTAGGTATCGTAACCTACGATCCCCACCTGTAGGTAAAGACCCGTAGTTTCATCTTCGCCCACGAAGAATAGGTAATTTTTGTCAAAACTACATTCCGCGACGATTTTTTCAATGGAGGATTTGGAGTGGGTGTAGCGCAAATAATGCTGTGGAATACAATAATCCCCTTGTCCCAGTGGAACAAGGGGAGCATGTGGGATTGGGGATTCACCATCATTCATTGCATTAATCATGACAACTGATAGCGCTTAAGCCAATGCGCAAGAAGACGAAGAACGGGACATTTTCGAGCGAACTATATGGTCAACCGACAACTTGCCTGCACCCCAGAAGACAACCTGCAATAATAGCAGTCCCCAGATTACATGACCGTTGAAGGCCGCCGGAGCCATGTCTTCAAGACTGAGCACGGCGACCACATTCACCACACTCAAAACGATTGCGTTAAAGCGACTGGCGAGCCCCAATGATAATAAAACCGGTGCTATCAGTTCAGCAATTGTTGCCAGGTATGCGGCCAGAACAAAATTCAGCAGGGGAACCTGGTATTCGTATTCAAACAAAAACAGGGTTGACTCCCAGTCATCAATTTTAGTTAAGCCGGATGCGAAGAATACCCAGGCCACATAAAATCGGGCAAACAAGGACAAAACGGGTTGCACCGGTGTTAGTAGCGATGACATCGATTCCAGGGATTTGAGCGTAGTGCTAATTAAACATTTCATTTGATCTATACCTCAGTAGCAGTTTTTTGGGGTTTAACTATTCAATAGCGATGCAATCAATGTAGCTTTTTGACATACCGGTAATGAACCCATATGTCTTTTGTTTACAACCTTTCGTTTTCCGGCAAGCTCAAGGCATGGTTCTTTGCATCAAATAGCGATTCTTTATTCTTACTGGATTTGAGCCAGTCCCTGGGGGCCTGGCCAAGCTTTTTTCGGAATATTCGGGCAAGTGCAGAACCGTGTTCGTAGCCCACTAAATTGGCAATGAGGTTTATTGGTTTTTCCTGAAGCAGTAAATCCTGAGCCAGAGAAATTCGAATGTCAGTGAGGTAGTCATTGGGGGTGATACCAATCACACTTTTAAAGGTAGCAGCAAACCGGGAGCGTGACATTGCCGCTACATCAGCGAGGCTTTCAACAGTCCAGTTAACTTCGGGTTGTTCATGCATGGCACTGATGACTTTGGCCAGCATGGGATGAGTCAATGCGGCGAGGGTACCGCTTTTGACCAAATTTCGCTCCAGAGAATACCTGAGCAACTGGAGTAAAAAAATCTCACTGAGTTTGTCGATGATCACCTGACGGGCAATGGAATGACTAAAGGCTTCTTCAAACAACCATTGTGCAGTTCGACTAAAATCAGGCAATTTCCCCAGTGGCAGACAAAAGATGTTGGGCAGCGCTTCAAGCAGTAAACCCCGGTGAATGGTGTCAATCGTGACAGTGGCGCACACCAGTTGTGCGGTGGAAGATTGATCCGCCAAAATTCTGTGCTCACTTGGGGTTGGGATGAATATTAGCGTAGGCTCACTGGCCACAACTTTTTGGCCATTGCTCATCAGAATGGTTAATGTACCTTCGCGCAGCAGGTGCAGGTGGCCTTTATCCTTAGAATCAAAGGTTTGAATTCCGCACAATTTTCCACTGAAAAACACTTCAGCTTTGATGGAAATTCGCCGTAAGATATTGTTGATATTTACCATGTTGTCACCTTTAGTTCAGTCATATAAGAAAAAGCATGAGAGAGAAAGCCGGCACCTTTTCTGCCTGCGGCAGTCAAGGTGCGGTTGCGTTAGAGTCCCAGGTCGGACAGCGATGGATGGTCATCAGGGCGACGTCCCTGCGGCCACCTAAACAGACGTTCCGCTTCCTGTATGGGTAAGTCATTGAGGCAGGCAAAGCGATTTATCATTAAACCCTGCTCATCAAACTCCCAATTTTCGTTACCGTAGGAACGAAACCAGTTGCCCGAGTCGTCCCGCCATTCGTAGGCGTATCGCACGGCAATGCGGTTGTCTGTGTACGCCCACAATTCTTTGATAAGTCGGTATTCCAGCTCCTTGTGCCATTTTCTTTGCAGGAACTGACGGGCTTGTTCACGCCCCTGAATAAACTCGCTGCGGTTTCTCCATCGGGTGCCAACGCTGTAAGCCTGTGCTACAACATCCGGGTTTCTGGAGTTCCACCCATCTTCAGCGAGACGGACTTTCTTTTCTGCGCTTTCGCGGGTGAAAGGTGGCACCGGAGGCCGGTATTCTTCGATAGCATGCATGGTTAATTTCCTTGTGTAAGGCGTTAATGTGGGCAGTTAAAAGGGTTGTACTAATGGGAAATCAACCTCAGTTTTCGCCACATTGTTAATGCTATTCGTCCAAACATTTAACGCTACATGAAGGATGATTTCGATAATCTCAGCGTCACTAAATCCGGCTGCTTTTACCTGTTGCACCGATTCATCTGAAACCTGCCCCCGCTGCTGCAACACCTCTATGGCAAATGCCAGGGCCTGTTGGGTTTTAACGTCTTTCGACAGTGCTTTGCGGTTAGCGATAATTTCTGCCTCTTCCAGGTTTGCCAGCCCTTTGCCTAAATAGGTATGAGCCGACAGGCAATACTCACAGCCATTCGCTTCAGCTATGACAAGTGCAATACCTTCTTTCAACGCAACTGACAGCAAGCCCTTGTTCAATGCGCCTGACAAGCCGAGATAACCTTCCAGTGCTGCCGGGTTGACGGCGACCAATTTAAACAGGTTAGGAACAACGCCAAGTTGTTGTTCTACGGCTTTAAGTAATGGCTGAGATTGTTCCGGGGCAGATTCTATTGTTGCCGGGGTAATGAGTCGTGACATAAATTTTTCCTCAGTAAGTGTTTTTCACGCCGCTAAACTGTATGCTCGACAGATACCTTCGTGTAGTGGTCAAAAACGTTTAGCACCTAGTCATTTTTTGGGGGAATTGATGGACAGGCTTAATGCAATGGACTTGTTCGTGACGGTGATGGAATGCGGCAGCTTTTCCGCGGCAGCCAGAAAACTGGGCAAACCGCAAACCACAGTAAGCAGACAAGTCAAAGAGTTGGAAGACTATCTCGGTGTCCAGTTGGTGCGTCGTTCAACCCGAAATTTAGTGCTCACCGACGCCGGGCGAACTTATTTACAATCCTGTCGTGACGTGTTGTCCATGGTGTCGGATATTGAACGGGATGCGAAGGGGGAGTATCAGGACCCCAAAGGGTGTCTGACAGTAACCGCGCCCAATATTCTGGGGCGAATGCATATTTTTCCGTTGATTACGGAATACCTGAAACTCTATGCTGACGTCAGTGTTAAACTCATACTCACTGATCAAAACCTGCACATGTATGAGGATGTGGTGGATATTGCATTTCGGGTTGGTGAGTTACCCGACAGTGAATTGGTCGCAAGATCTCTGGGGAGTGTGCAGAAAATACTGTGTGCCAGCCCCGAATATTTGGCTGCTCATGGCACGCCTGCTTCCCCTGAAGCATTGTCATCACACCAATGTATCTCATTTGAAGGATTAGATCTGGCCAATCAGTGGCGCTTCAATGTCGGGGCAAAGGAAGTTCTGGTTCCCGTGTCCTCAAGAGTCAGGGCCAATTCTATTGATGTGTCTTTGCAGGCTGCCCGTGAGGGGTTGGGCATTGCCCGGGTGTTGTCATATCAGGCGTTGCCCTGGTTACTTAGCGGGGAGCTAAAATTGGTTCTGCAAACTTACGCCCCGTCAGTATGGCCGGTGAGTTTACTCTATATTCAGCAACCGGTTTTACCCTTAAAACAGCGCAGTTTTATTGATTTTATAACGCCCCGTTTGCAATCCCGCTTTCAGCATCTTACCCAGCAGTGGGCCACTGTTTTACAATAAGTTTTGGCGGGAAATGATTAACGCGAATTAGCGAAAGCGCACATGGTCGCGATTTAAGTCACTAATTTTACTGCAACCCATTAAGCGCATGTCTCTTTCAATTTCTGCCACCATCTGGCTCATGGCACGCTCCACGCCTTTTTGACCGGCGGCTGCCAGGGCATAGAGGTAATAGCGGCCCAAACCCACGGCTTTTGCGCCCAGGGCCAGTGCTTTTAAAACATGAGTGCCGCGCTGAACGCCACTGTCGAACAGCACGTCAATTTGATCACCCACGGCATCAACTATTTCCGCTAAATGATCAAAAGAACTGCGGGAGCCATCCAGTTGACGTCCACCGTGGTTGGAGATCACAATGCCGGTACAGCCAATATCCACAGCGCGCCGGGCATCGTCGGCGCTCATAATGCCTTTTAAGCAAAACTGACCATCCCAGAATTTCACCATCTCGGCCACGTCCTGCCAGTTCATTGACGGGTCCAGCATGTTGGTAAAATAATCCCCTATTGAGCTGGTGGCGCCTTTCATTTTAATGTGCGCATCCAACTGAGGCAGGGCGAATTTCTCATGAGTCAGGTAGTTTATTCCCCACGCAGGCTTACTGGCAAATTGCCACAATCCGGCCAGGTTAAGTCGAAACGGAATGGAAAATCCGGTGCGTAAATCCCGTTCCCGATTACCGCCGGTAATGGAGTCTACGGTCAGCATCATAACCTGAATGCCTGACTCTTTGGCGCGCTCCATCATGGCCTTGTTGAGGCCGCGATCTTTGTGAAAATAGAACTGATATACCTGTGGTGTGGCGTATTGTCTGGCTATTTCTTCCATGCTGACGGTGCCCAGCGATGACACGCCAAACAGGGTGCCAAACTGTTCTGCGACAGCGGCTACAGCGCGCTCACCCTGATGATGGAACAAGCGTTGCAGGGCGGTTGGTGACAGATATACCGGCAGTTTTAATTCCTGCCCCATGACGTTCACACCCAAATCGATATCTTTGACACCAGTGAGTACCCGGGGAATGAGATCACAGCTTTGAAATGCGTCTGTATTGCGGCGTAGTGTGGTTTCATCATCCGCCCCGCCATCAATATAGTTGAAAATCGGGCCGGGCAAGCGTTTACGTGCCAGATTGCGAAAATCATGGAAGTTATAACACTGGCTTAATCGCATGGTTGTTTTCCGTTTTTGTGTTTCACCAGGCAACCGCCAAAAGGAAGCTGCCTGTAAGGAAACCAGCGGTACATACCGCCTGTCATAAACAATTTCAGATTACACAATACCAGAGCCGGTGGCATTCGGGTCACGGGGTCGCAACTCCGCCATGGCCGCGCGATACCCGGCGCTGCGATACACACCTAATGGATTGATCGCGGCCCCTTTTTGGTAGCGGGCCATTGCCAGTATCGGTGATACGTCCAGGTTAAACGCATTTTTTAGCTCCAATGAGGCCATCAAGGCATCGTTTTCTTGCTGATAACCGTACAGTGCTTCGCGGTTTACCAGTAAAGCTTTGACATAGGAACGTTGCACTTCAATCGCTGAATTTATCAAGCTTTCGGCCGGGTCGGTGACATTGTGTGACTGGTCCAGCATGTAAGCGGGATTGAACTCAGCTTGCTGACGGTGCTCGGCATCCACCAGTTCATTGAAAATCAAAAATTGCTGGTACGGGTGCAATGAGCCACTATCCAAATCGTCATCGCCGTATTTACTGTCGTTAAAATGAAATCCGCCCAGTTTTTTAAACTGAATTAATCGCGACACGATCATTTCAATGTTGGTATTGGGCGCATGGTGACCCAGATCCACCAGGGATTTACATTTAGGTCCCAGGTGCATCGCGGCCAAAATGTTAGAGCCCCAGTCCTGAATAATCGTGGAATAAAAAGCCGGCTCGAACATTTTGTGCTCGATGTGCATTTCCCAGTCATCCGGCAGGCCTTTGTATATCTCCTCCATGCTGGCGAGGTAGCGTTCAAAGGCCCGTTGGAAATGTTGCTGACCAGGGTGATTTGAGCCATCACCCACCCACACTGTCAGGCTTTTAGCACCAAGCTGTTTCCCGTATTCAATACAATCCAGGTTGTGCTGAATGGCAAGTTCACGGGCCGCTTGTTGGGTATTGCTCAGGCTGCCGTACTTGTACGACACTGCCTGTCCTGGCTGGTCCTGAAAGGTATTTGAATTTACCGACACCCATTTTATGCCGTATTCATCCGCTTTTTGTTTAAGCGCTGAGAAATCCTCAACGGTATCCCAGGGAAAATGTGGTGAGACACTATCGGTACAGCCCGACAACTCATTGATCACCGCGCAGTCTTCCAGCTTTTCCCAGATATTTCGCGGCTCACCTTCACCCGGAAAACGGGCGAAGCGGGTACCACCTGTGCCGGTGCCCCAGGAGGGCACTGCAACCTGAAATTTGCCTGCCAACGCAGTAATCGCATCAATATCGATATTGTTCCGGGCAAGCTTATCCCCCAGTGCGGCATAATCTGCATCCAGTGCCGCTTTCTGCTTGTTATTGTCATCGCTGATTATGACTGCATCAATTCTTCGTAACATAACTTACCCCTTATCTCAGGAATGCTTCATGCAGACCACCGTCTACACTCAGCACTTGCCCGGTTGTTTTGCTCAGCTGACCGGAGACCAAAAGGAACGCCGCTTCGGCTTGATCATCTGGTGTAATAGGTTGTTTGGTCAAGGTACGCTGAGCATAGAATTCAGCTAATTTATTTCGCAAGGCTTCAGTACTCTCATCGGTATTATGACTGATATTGTACTTCCTTAGCGATGAAATCACCCGGTCCCGGGGGAACATGTTACTACCCTGAACAACGGTTGCCGGCGCCAGCGCATTGACATTGACCAGTGGTGACAGCGTTACCGCCAGCTCACGTACCAGGTGGTTGGCTGCTGCTTTACTGGTATCGTAAGCCAGTGAGCCTTTTTTGGATACGGCACCATTGACACTTGTGGTCAATACCATTGAGCCTTTTAGCCCTTGTGCTTCCCATATTTTCTGTGCTGTAGAACCTACGACATAGCCACCCTTAACGTTAACGCTGAAGCTCAAGTCGAATATTTCATCGTTTTTCGCCAGATCCGGCCCCTCAGCAATAAATACACCCGCTGTGACAATCAGCTTGTCTATTCCACCATAGGCCAATAACACCTGAGTAAACATCTGCTCGACGGTTTCTCGTTTAGTTATATCAATTTCTAACGCGATTGCCGGACCGCAAGCTGAAATTCCGCTCCCTGCAACACCAATGCCCTGCCCATAGATATCAGTCAGTTCTTTCGCGGTGCGTTGTGCATTTTCCATGTTCAGGTCAGCACACACGACATGAGCCCCTTCTTTTGCTACGCGATGCGCCGTTGCTTTACCAATGCCATCGCCTGCGCCGATAATAACCACCACATCTCTGGCTAATGGTTTTTCCGGTGGCATACGTTGCAATTTTGCTTCCTCCAGCGCCCAATACTCAATGTCGAACGCCTCCTGGGGAGGTAAAGCGGTATACTCAGATATGGCTTCGGCACCCCGCATAACTTCAATTGCACAATTGTAAAATTCTGCGGTAACACGTGATTCACTCTTGTTTTTACCCCATGCAATCATTCCGATACCAGGTATGAGTACTACTGTGGGGCTGGGGTCCCGCATAGGCGGAGAATCCGGGCGCTTGCAGGCTTCGTAATAAGCCGTGTAGTCTTCGCGGTATTTTTTCAGTCCCGTTTTGAATTTTGAAATCAGCGCTGCAACGTCATCTTGCTGGGGATCAAAGTCAACCAGCAAAGGTTTGATTTTTGTGCGCAAAAAGTGGTCGGGACACGAGGTTCCAAGCTCAGCCAGGCGCGGCGCGTCTGCGCTGTTTACAAAGCGAAGTGTCGCATCATCGGTTTGCACCGTGCCAATAAATTTTACTTTGTTAGAGATTAGGCCCCGCGCAACCGGCAGGAATTCTGTAAGTAGTGCGGTGCGCGCGTTTTCGTCCAGTGACTGATATTTTTGACCGCCAAATGTCAGTTCACCTTTGTCCTGTTCATCGATGAATCGGGCGGCTGTTTCAATTACCCAAAGTGACGTTTCATAACAGCTTTTACTTTCAGAAGACCAGTTGGTGTGACCATGCTGGCCCAACAGGATCCCCCAGATGTCAGGATTGGCAGCATAAGTGTCTTCACAGAGTTTGGCCGCTTCCCAGCCTGGACGCATCCAGGGAACATAAGCCAGTTTGCCTCCCCAGATGACTTCTGTGAGTTCTTTTTGTGCCTTGCATGATGCAACTGAAATCACCGCGTTGGGATGCAGGTGATCAACATGTTTTTCATCGATCATGGAGTGAAGCGGTGTATCGATTGAAGATGCCCTTGGGTTTAAGCAAAAATTGCAGTGCTTAAACATGCCCACCATGCGGTCTTCACCCGCTGATTTATAACCTTTATCCGGGTAATTTTGATAAACATCATCCAGCGCATTCAGTTTGTCCTGATATAAAGAAGAGAAATTCTCTTTTTCTGAGGTGCGCAAATCGCCGCCCGAGCCTTTTACCCAAAGTACTTCCACTTCTTTTCCGGTCAGTGGATCAACTTCTGTTAACTTTGCAGACGTATTGCCTCCGCCGGTATTCGTAATTCGCTGATCTTCCCCCAGCTTGTTGGAGCGATATACCAGGTTTTCAACGGGGCTGAGTTGATCTGCTACCTCGTCTTCCCATAGGTATTTTACGTGTTTGTATTCATCTGGCTGATAAGGCATGTATGAGCACCCTGTGATGTTAAATAATTGGAACTGGAAAATTGTGAGAACTACAGTTCATTTGTGACTCAATATACATCCAAATCGGTCTTTGTCAATCATATTCAATCATAAAGGTGGCAAAAATTTACATTACATTCCCAAATATTTTACAATTTCACTGGCTGTGATTCAGGGATTGCGTCTATCGAAACAGGATGTAGCGCAAAACTACAGGGGTATTGCACTGATTTTCCGGTCTGGCAACTGATCTCCGTATCGCCGCGACTTTTTTTAACAAGAAGGAAAAGCAATCTGGCTGGTGGTGTATTGCATGATAAACAGGCAGGCTAAAACACAATGTGCTGAGGTTAAGCCGATAAATAACCCTGTGAAAAAGCGGAAAAATCAACTCATATTCAGTCAAGGTGTGGTCATATGATTAAATTTGAGCGAAAAGCCATTTAACTGCTGCCGATATCTGCTCATTCTGTTAACCGGGGCGCTGAACCGGGCAGGGAGTTGAGGCCTGACCGGCCAGAGTGGGTACCACTGCCAAGTGATAGTGAATGGCAGCGGTAGGCAGTTAAACTGATTTTTTACCGGTTAACACCTGAGCAACAGCCGCGCGCCAGCCGGCCAGCATGCGGTTGACGTCGGTTTCAGACATGCGGGGTTGAAGCACGGGCTTGTTAAACCCGGTATCTGAAAACGCCGTTACTGAGGGGTATATTTTCAGTGCCAGCAATCCCATCATGGTCGCTCCCAACGCAGAGCATTCGGGAGTGGCTGATACCTGCAGGTCTGTGCCAATCATATCTGTAGTAAATTGCATGAGTTGGTGGTTGGCCGTTGGGCCGCCATCCACTTTTAGGGTCTGCATGGCAATGCCACTTTCGGCCTGCATTACATCAAGTACGTCCCGCAGCTGATAAGCGATAGAATCAAGTGCGGCTTTTGAGACATGGCGCCGATCTGAGTGACTGGACAAGCCGACAATAGCGGCCCGCGCACCGGGCTCCCAGTGGGGCAGTCCCAGCCCCGAAAATGCCGGGACCAGATATACACCGCCGCTATCTGACACCTGCGCAGCAAGCTCTGCAATTTCCGCAACGTCTTGCGCCAATCCCAGTTGTGTCTGTAGCCAGCTCAGGGTTGACGCTGAATTGATAATGATGCCTTCAAACGCGTACACAGGTTCATTATCCTGGACCCAGGCCAAAGCAGTGAGCACGCCCTGGTCTGAAAAACGTGGTTTGTTGCCGATATTCAGCAATACTGACGAGCCCGTACCCAATGTTGCTTTTGCATCACCGGGAGCAAAACACTGTTGTGCGAACAGCGCAGCCTGAGAATCACCCATAACACCCGCCACAGGCAGTGGTTTGTCGATGATGCCGGCAAAATCAGTTTCGCCGAAAAAGGCGCTGCTCTCTCTGACTTCCGGCAGGGCGTTCATGGGTACCTGCCAAAGCGAGCAAAGTGCTTCATCCCACTGAAGATCATGAATGTTGTACAGCAGCGTTCTGCTGGCATTGGTTGGATCTGTGGCAAACACCTGACCCTGCGTAAGCCGGTAAATCAGGTAACTATCAATGGTGCCAATTAAGGCTTCACCGCTCTCAAGTCTGGACCTGAGCTGCGGATGATTGTCCATCATCCACAAGAGTTTCGAGCCGGAAAAGTAAGGATCCAGCTTCAGGCCACTGCGCTCGTGGATCAGCTCGTCATGCCCGGCAGCGCTAAGAGATTCACAAACCGGCTCACTGCGTCTGCATTGCCAAACAATGGCTGGGTATAGTGGCTTGCCGGAGCTGCGCTCAAATATCACCACCGTCTCACGTTGATTGGTGATACTCACGCCAACAAGTTGGTCGAGGCTGTTGTGATGGCGCTGCAGCAACTGTTTTACGGTGGCCAGGGTGTTTAACCAAATTTCTTCGGCATCATGCTCAACCCAACCCGGTTGCGGGTAGTGCTGTTTGTGCTCCCGTACCGCTTTATCTAACACCGCGCCTGAACTGTCAAACAGCAGTGCTTTGGTGGCAGAGGTGCTTTGGTCCAGTGTAATTATCATCGACATAGTTAATTGTTCACGAGTCTTAGCATGGATTCGGCAAGGCCTTCCATCGACATGCCATAGTGGCGAAAAATATCAGCCTGGCTTCCTGTTACCGTGTATTCATCCGGAATACCCATGATTTTAAAGCGTGGCTTATAGCTGGACTGGGCAATGATTGCGGCGCAGGCTTCGCCCAATCCACCATTGACCATATGCTCTTCAACAGTGAGTATCGCGCCACACTCCTGGGCACAACGCAGAATACCGGCTGAGTCCAGCGGTTTTATCGTCGGTACGCTGATCACCCGGCATGATATGCCTGCGGTTTGTTGTAAATGCTCAGCTGCCAGTAAAGCGTGAATGACAGTTTCTCCTGTAGCGATAAATGCAGCGTCCTGGCCGTCTTTCACCACCCGACAGCGACCAGGCACAAAGGGGTCATTTCCGGGCAAATTAAACAACGGTGCTTTTCCTGCCCGGATATACACCGGGGATGCCAGTTGCGCCGCCGCTTTAACGGCTTCCTGCATTTCATAGTTATCTGCAGGCGACATAATGGTTATATTGTTAACTGCCCGCAATGCTGCAATGTCGTGTAGCGAATGATGCGTTGAGCCCAACGCACCATAGCTGACGCCGGCACTGATACCCACCAGAGTAACCGGATTATCCGAGTAGGCAATATCATTTTTAACCTGTTCAAATGAGCGCGCGGTTAAAAAGCAGGCAGGAGAGACGGCAAAGACTTTTTTGCCTACTGATGCAAGACCGGCAGACACACCCACCAGATTTTGCTCGGCAATGCCCACTTCCACAATTTGTTCTGGCAGTGCCTGCCCGTAGGGAGCCAGTTTACCTGAGCCCCGGGAGTCACTGGTGACGGCCAGGATATGCCTGTCCTGTGTAGCCAGATCCTGTAGTGTGGCGGCAAAGATTTCCAGGTTGGCTTTGCCCATCGACAGGCCGAGATTTTCGGCGGTTTGTTTCGCTTTTGGGGAATACATTGACGGCGCTGGTGCACTCATAAAGAACCCTCCGTGAGTTTTGCTATCGCGGTTTCAATTTCTTTCAGTGCCATGATTTGTTCTTCGTCCGATGGCACGCCATGGTGCCACTTGGGAATGTCTTCCATAAAGCTCACACCTTTTCCTTTGATTGTCTTCGCAATAATCATGCTGGGCTTACCGGCCTGCAGTGGTGCGGCCAATGCTGCACTGAGTTGCGTTAAGTTATGACCATCGACTGTGCTGACCGCCCATCCGAAGGCGGCAAACTTTTCGGCCAGTGGCTCGTTGTTCATCACCTCAGAGGTGCGACCGGAGATCTGCAGACTATTGCAGTCAATAATGGCGGTTAAATTATCAAGCTGATAGTGAGACGCTGCCATGGCGGCTTCCCAATTAGAGCCTTCCGCCATTTCGCCATCTCCCAATAGCGTAAATACCCGAAAGTTACGATTGTCTTTGCGCGCTCCTATGGCCATTCCCGTTGCAATGGGCAATCCATGACCCAGGGCGCCGGTGTTTTGCTCCACACCTGGTACCTTTCTGGTGGGATGACCGACAAAATGCGATTGATAGGCGCACAAGCTTTCGAGTTCTTTCTCATCGTAAAAACCCTGGTCTGCAAGTACCACAAATAGTGCCTCAACCGAATGTCCTTTACTTTGCACAAATCGGTCGCGATCCGGTGATGTGAAGGTGTCCGGTGACACATTGAGAATGCGGTTATACAAGACGTTTAATATGTCTATGCAGGAAAGACTCCCCCCTGTATGCCCGGCACCCGCACTTTTAATCCAGCGCAAAATACTGTGCCGATACTGCAGTGACTTAAGGGTTAGCTGTTCGTTTGTGTACATAAAATACCCTTTCAAACTTTGATTTACAGTTACTGTTCTATATTCAATATATTCCGAAAATAACCTTTGATCCAGATGTATCGTAAATAAATAACTTTCGAATACTTGCGTTTTTCGTAAATGGGTGTTTAGATGTAGGCATGACGCGTAAACAGGTTTACATTTAGGCTCGCAGGATTATCCAAACCAAAATCAATACGCGCTGTCAGGGCTGTGCTCTGCTGAAGCGGCGATGAATGCTTCGGAAGCGATGCAATAAGAGCGAGTAAAAAATGGGAACTGACGTTCATGAAAGATAAAAAAACAAAGAGCAGGGGTTTAGGCGAAACCCGGCGCAAGAAAATGCTGGAATGGCTGCGGGAAGAGGGCAGTGGTCGGGTGCAGGTACTGGCGAAAGCCTTCGGGGTTTCAGAGGTAACCATCAGGCAGGACCTGGAAAAGCTGGAAGCGGAAAACCACGTGGTGCGGGAACACGGTGGCGCTTACCTGAAATCAGTTCCTGAACAGGTGCGGGCGATGACCCTGGAACACCAGGAAAACCGCGAAGCCAAACACAAAATTGGCCTGGCTGCCGCAGCGTTAGTGCAGGATGGTGAAACCATCATTCTGGACTCCGGCTCAACCACAACGGAAGTTGCGGCTAATTTATTTGGACGAAAAGAGATCACGGTGATCACTAATGCACTCAATATTGCTCTGATGTTGGGTGGCGACCGCAACTTTGATGTGCACATGACAGGCGGGCATTTTAAAGCGCCTACCTTGTCGTTAAGTGGTGAACGCTCGGCTGATTATTTTAATGGCTTGTATGCCAGGCGTTTATTTTTGGCTACGGCCGCGCTGGATATAAAACACGGTCTGTCGTATCCCTCGTTGTCGGATATTGCGGTGAAACAGGCCATGATGAAATCCGCTGAATCCATTTGTCTGGTGGCGGATTCAAGCAAAATCGGTTTGCGTTCATTTTGCGTACTCGGGGGGCTGGAACAGGTCGACATGCTGGTAACTGACAGCGGCATTACCCGGGAGCAGCAACAACAAATTGAAGACATCGGGGTGGAAGTCATTATTGCATCCTGACCCGGTTACAACTTGATATGTATAAGGATACAAAAATGAAGACGAAGCAAAAATTCGGTGCCGGTATCTGGCACTTTGCAACCTATGTTGACCGCTATGCAACTGATGGCTATGGCCCGGCACGGGGCCTGCTTGAAATGATTGATTTGGCGGGGCAGGTGGATGATTTATCCGTTGTGGATATCAATTTCCCGTTTGTTGATAAGTCTTTGTCCTTAGACAAGGTTGAAGCGGCTTTAAAGAAAAATCACTTATCAGTGGTGGGCATTACCCCGGAAATATACACCCGCCAGTTTGCCAAAGGGGCTTTTACCAACCCTGATGCAGGCATCCGTCGTCTTGCAAGTGACATGGTTAACGAGGCCGCGGATGTGGTCAGACGTTTTGGTGCGGATTATGTCAAACTCTGGCCGGGACAGGACGGCTGGGATTATCCTTTTCAGGTGGATCACAAAGAAATTTGGCAGCTCAGTGTCGAGGGCATCGCTGCCGTTGCCAGTGACAACCCGGATCTCAAGTTTGTCATTGAGTATAAGCCGCGTGAACCGCGCGCGCATATGAGCTATGACAGTGTTGCCAGAACATTGTTGGGCATTGAGAAAATGGGCTTGCCGAACGTGGGTATCTTGCTGGATTTCGGTCATTCCTTATACGGTGGTGAGTCACCTGCAGATGCAGCCCAGTTGGCCATTGATCACGGTCGCCTGTTTGGTATGGACGTGAACGATAATTTCCGTGCCTGGGACGATGATATGATTGCCGGTTCTGTGCATCCGATGGAATTGTTTGAGTTTTTCTACACCCTGAGAAAGAACAATTGGGAAGGTGTCTGGCAATTGGATCAATTTCCGTTTCGCGAAGACCCGGTTGCGACTGCAAACAGTGCCATCAGCTTCTTAAAACACATCGAGCAGGCACTCGACAACCTGGATTTCGAAGCCATGAAGGACGCACAAAAGCGCCAGGACGCCGTCACTGCTACCAATATTGCCAGAGACGCTCTGTTTCGTTCTTACTAATAGCAACCACAGTTTATCGACTCAGCAACAAAGCGAATCGAAGCGACTCCGGTGTGTGCACCGAAGTCGTTTTGCGTTTGGGCTTCTGGTAACGGGTATTATTTCTCAACAGGATACTTATGCAACTCAATAGTTATGCCGAAATCATTGATGACTTTCGCCAGGGAAAGATGGTCATACTGATGGACGATGAAGACCGTGAAAACGAAGGCGATATATTAGTCGCCGCTTCTTTTGTCACAGCCGAACAGATTAATTTTATGGCAAAATATGGCCGTGGCTTGATCTGTTTAACCTTGACTGAAGCGCGTTGTCGCCATCTGGCATTGCCGTTAATGGTGCAAAATAACAAAAGTCAGCACAGCACAAATTTTACCGTCAGCATTGAGGCGGCAGAGGGCATTGATACCGGGATTTCCGCCGTGGATAGGGCCCGCACTGTTCAGGCCGCCATTGCACCAGATGCAACGGCGCAGGACCTTGTGCAACCCGGGCATATCTTTCCTGTTATGGCCCGTGCAGGGGGCGTACTTAGCCGGGCTGGTCACACGGAAGCGGGTTGCGACCTGGCACAACTTGCTGGCCTTGAACCGGCAGCGGTAATTGTTGAAGTGATGAACGATGATGGCTCTATGGCCCGCCGCGCCGACCTTGAAGTGTTCGCTAAAACCCATGATATCAAAATCGGCACCATCGCAGATCTTATTCAACACCGCATACATACGGAGCGCACGATAGAATGTGTACGCGAGCGAACAGTGCAGACGGCGTATGGGGAGTTTTTACTGAAAACCTACCTGAATAACGCCACCAATGAACGCCATTTTGCCTTTGTAAAAGGTGACATCAGTGCACAGGACGTGACGTTAGTGCGGGTGCATGTCAGCAATGCAACCCGGGATATTTTCGCCCTGCAAGGCGTTGATGACGATGGCACGGCCTGGGATTGCCGGGCGGCCCTGGCCCGCATCAGTGAAGAAGGTTCGGGTGTACTGGTTTACATAGATCATGCCCAAACCAGCTCTGATCTGGAAGGTGAAATAGAGCGGTTAGTGAGTGGCCAAAAACGCCGACCAAATCAGGAAGCAGGCTACAAACTGGTGGGTACCGGTTCGCAAATTTTGCGGGATCTGGGGGTTAACAAGCTGCGCCTGCTCAGTGCGCCGGTGCGTTTTATGGCGCTGTCGGGATTCGGGTTGGAAGTGGTTGAATTTATTCCTCACGGCGATCCCTGCACAGCAAAATAGCCAGAAAAAACACCGACACGGGCGCTTAATCTCTACTATGGTGCCCGTTCTGGCGAATTGCCGCTATTGCGTTATCCACGCCGCGCTTTGACAGGGCCAAACTCGCCAGCGGCGTTAAATTGTCCGGATATTCTTCCTGCTCAACAACGAGCCATTCTATGCCGCCGTAGCGAATACTATCCCGCAGGATCGAATTCCAGTTGAGATCGTCTTCCCCGATAATGGGGCGCTTGTCACTTGAGGGGGCATTGAGTTTTGCCTTAAAATGCGCCAGTTGCATACGCCCGGAATATTTTTTGATCATCTCTGAGGGTTGCAATCCGGCGCGATTGACCCAGCCGATATCCAGTTGCAGGATAAACGCGGGGTCGGTATTTTGTGCGATCTCATCCCAAAAGGTGTGTTGCTTATATTGGGTAAATTCCCGGTCGTGATTGTGAAAGCCAAAGCGCATACCGGCATCTGTTAGCTGACCGTGAATTCGGTTAAGTTCATCGATAAAGCGCGTTATATTCTCTGCATCGTCAGAACGCTTGTCAGATGGCAAAATGAGGGTATCTACACCTAAGCGCCGATATTTTTCGATCGTGGCGTTTATGTTTTGTGTACTGAGATCGGTGGTGCTGACGTGTGCCGAACTGATAACCAGCTTGTGTTTCGCCAGTAAGGCCAAAAAACCCGACGGATCATCTTTATAAGGTCCAAAGTACCCCGCCAGTTCCACCCCCTGAAACCCCAGCTTTGCCAACTGAGCTATGGTGTTGTCAAAATCTTCTGTCAGTGGTGTTCTGACAGACCACAGCTGGACACTGACTTTGGGCAGGGATGAACGGGGTGAGTGCGATTGACAACTGCTCAGCAGCAGCGTGAAAAGCACCAGACTCAGGGATATCGGTTTCATATCAATCTCGATGTGGCTACTGTCAGCCTGTTAGTGCCAACCCCACCCATCAGAACAATGACGGGCAGGGGCCATTAAAGGGTTATCAGCCGTTTCCCGCTTGCCGGAAACAACTGTGCAGACATTAAACGCCAGTCAGGCGGCAGTGGCAACTTTAGTGTGATCAAAATCCTCACCTATGATGCCACCAATCAGGAAAAGCCCCGAACTACTGATAAAGCAGGCAGCCCCCAGCAACAACGCAAAGTGATAATTGCCAAAGTAATCAAAAATATAGCCGTAGATATAACTACCGGAAGCCAGCGATGCTGCAAGAATGAACAGCAAAATGCCGAACAGTTTTCCATAGTTAACCAGACCAAAGTACTTGGGTACCAGATAAGCCATAAAGTCTACCTCTGCACCCTGAGCCAGGCCGAAACAAAACACTGCCGGCACACCTAACCAAAAGACTGCCGGTGCATCAGACAGGAAAATGAATATGCCCACTAAAGGGGTAAGCAGAAACAGGGCCGCGACTGCCGCCGGCCAGAAGCGATCCAGCAGCCAGCCGGAACTCAGTCGGCCAACAAAAATGCCGACAAAAAAGAACACCGCAAGACTGGCGCCTTCAGTGGAGGTGAATCCCTGATCGATTAGCAGGGGTTGCAATTGGTGCATCATTCCGCCGACTGCCACATTTGAGGTCACTAAAGCGGCGGCCAATAGCCAGAATTTGGCACTGCGCAACGCGGCTTTCATGGCCATTCCGCCGGTCTGAATATCATTGCCGCTGGTGTCTTGCGAGATGCTGGACAGGTACCCAGCAGGTGCCGGTTTAAGTGCCCAGGCCACAATAGGTAAACCAATTACCAAAGGAACCAGGGCAAAACACATGAAGCCGACACGCCATCCCCAGGTCTCGTTAACATAATTGAGCAGGGGGAACAGCACCATGCTAAACAGGGTGATACCCGACATAGTTACCCCCAGCGCCAATCCTCTGGAGGAGTTAAACCAGGTGTTTACGACTTTACTAAAAATCATTGGTCCGGTGGTCTGGCCCAGGAAGGTCATTGCCAGTAGCGTGGCGTAATAAACCCATATTGAGCCGGGCTGCAGACTCAAGGCAATATAACTTAACCC
Organism: Planctobacterium sp. R6; assembly: GCF_055755215.1. Lineage (NCBI taxonomy): Bacteria > Pseudomonadati > Pseudomonadota > Gammaproteobacteria > Alteromonadales > Alteromonadaceae > Planctobacterium > Planctobacterium sp. R6. The sequence goes on along the minus strand of NZ_JBVTQY010000005.1, from coordinate 59,946 downwards.
CAGGAAGCCCATACCAATGCAGGCCACCCGCCGACTGTCATACTTGTCAACGATCATGCCGAGTATTGGCAAGGTGAACAATGAAAGCACACCAATGATATTGCTCAGCGCCATGTCGGCGCGCTCCCAGCCAAATTCCGCCTGCAGTGGAATAATAAAAATACTGTTCAGCATCGAGTACAGGCCGAGACCCGTACCCATGCCCACTGATCCGGCTAACACAACACGCCAGCCATTTACCCATTCAGTTTTCATCTTGGTACCTGTAATTTAGTCATAGTACTAACAACGCTGTTCTGACTTGTTCAGCCCGGTGCTCAGTTTTGCACCGGCAAGATTGGCAGCCACACGGTCATTTCGCCCTTGTCTCTGTTATCCCACGCAAAATAGGGCACAAGGGTAACATCTACCTGTTTAAACGTTGGTGCCTGGTACTTTTTATAAAGCACCTCTGGCGAGTCGTTTCTGGGGTTGCGGGTATAGAGTGTGCCTTTCAATACCCCTAAATCGACACCGCTGATGCGGGACTTTTCGAAACTGAATGCTGAATTGGGATCAATATGCAGGTCGGCAACGCTGCAACCTTCAGGAATGTCGGCACTTTCCAGACAATAGACAAGTGGTCCGCGCGTTATCGCAAGGTGGTTGCGATTCTCTTCTACCAGGTTATGGCATTCGTTGAGTATCACCTCCATTGGCAAAGACAGTGCTATTTTGTCACCCGCCTGCCATTGTCGGTTAATTTCGATAAAGCCATTGTGAGCCTGTTCCAGGTGCGTGGCAGGCTGCCCATTAATCTGCACCTGATAGGACTCTGCCCAGCCCGGGATACGCAGGTACACAGAAAAGGGAGCGTCAGCGTCAATGGATTCAATTTCAAATGCGATATCGCCATGCCAGGGGTAATCGCTGCTGACTTTCATTGTAACTTTGCCGCCATCAGCCAGGGTCACAGCCGTTCTGCTGTCACCGTACATCAGAAATGCAATGCCATTTTCCCACACTACCGCGGCCTTATCTTGTGTTTCCGCAATGGTGCGCACAACGTTCGGGGGACAGCAAAAAGACGACAGGAAGTCCTCGCGATGACGGCTCCATTTCAGATCATAGGGCAAATCGTGGTCGTGAACACAACGCAGGGCATTGGTATAGAAATACTTGTCGCCATCCAGATTAATTCCGGAAATGGTACTGTTGTACAGTGCCCGTTCCATCTGATCTGCGTATTTGCCGTGTTGAAACGCATTCACCATACGATAGGCCCATAAATAACTACCTATGCTGGCACAGGTTTCGTTGTAACCGTTGATGTTTGGCAGCTCATACGCCCGACCAAAAGACTGATGGGTGCGCTGGATAGCGTCATAGTCATCACCGCCGTACGGCGACACACCATCATATAGTGGTGCGCAACCCCCGGTGATATAGGTTTTTTTGGACACCATGTCCTGCCACACTGCCTCCAAAACGGCGCGATAATCTTCGTCGCCTTTGCCCAAATACAGGTCGGTCAGTCCGGCATAAAGATACGTGGCGCGCACGCCATGACCCAAGATTTCACGATGTTCTTTGAGCGGGTGCCTGTCCTGATTATCATCGGTACCGTCAGGCACCATATCTCTTAACAAAATCAGTTTTTCCAGCAGGTTGAGATACTGCTCGTCGGCGGTTGCCTGATACAGCTCTGCAAGGCCCATGTAATGAGACGGACAAACCGCTGTACGCGGAGTCGCTTCTTCAAGGTTGTCAAATTGGGTCTTCAGCCAGCCAGCCGCCTTTTTGGCAAGGTCCAGCAGTTTAGTCTGGCCGGTCATTCTGTAGTGTATAACCCCGGCACTCATTAAATGCCCCATGTTAAACACTTCAAAGTTATTGATATCTTCCAGCGGATTGGTTTCCCCGGTTCTGGCGCGTTCAATGGCTTCCATGGTAAAGATATAGCCATCGTCGCGCTGTACTTTGGCGATGGTATCGATAATGTAGTCGAGGCGCTTCAGCCATTCTTCATTGTCTGAATTGGCATAGACCCTGATCGCCGCTTCCAACCATTTGAACAGATCACCATCCCAGAAAGGAGGGCCAGAGTGTCCGCCTTCATTGTCTGATTCACCCACCGCCAGCTGGAAGTTTTCCCAGCAGTGGCTGACTTCCCTGTTGTCCAGAATGCTCCACATATGCGGGACCATTTTGTCCCGACAAAAATTCCATCTTTCTTCCCAGAAACCACCGGTCCATTCGCTATTAATTTCGCCTTTTGGTAAAAGAGCATTCATTACATACCACCTTAAATTCAGATTTATACTGTAACCGGTTCGCCTGAGCACGGGTAACGCCAGTCGCTTTCGTGCTGTGCCTTTTTGCATTGGAGCTAGGCCGGAAAAACCAACCTGTTACGTTGTTTAATGTTGCTGACTTGTAACTCTGAGTGATTACTGTCGTACAACAGGGTCACATTTTATTAACATCAGATTTAACATTATCATTCACTCGCCGCTCATTCAACTCAAAAATAGACAAAGTAACTCATAAGTTTTCAAAATAGCTCACAAAATGGTAACAAATCCTTTACCACAAGTTGAATTGTGGGTTTTAGCAGGGCGAATGTCGGGGTTTTTGCGCTGTTAGGGTTTGGTAGTGTGTTGACAGTTAAAGTGATACTCACCTGATTGCAATTGCATACTGATATAACCATCACAGTGTTGAATAGCATAAATGCCCGCGCTGTCTTGTAATGTAGTGCCGCTTTCGGTGATCGCCTTTATGTCTGTTACCGGCAGTTGCAGGGTGGCTGTCGTGTTGGCCGGCACTTTTGTTTTATAGTGCAATGCGTTGTCCTCTATCCACCAGTGACTGGTGATTTTGCCATAGGGTGACTGGTACCAGGCGTCTACCGCTGAGATTTGACCGTTGCCGTCGATTTCGGGTCGAAGCGCAAAGTTTTTAAATCCGGGTGTTGCCCGCTGAATGCCTGCTGAGTGACTCATCAGCCATTGTCCGACGGCGCCAAAGGAGTAATGATTGAAAGAATTCATGCTGTTGTTACCGGCAAAACCATGTTCAGTGGTATAGCCGTTCAGACGCTCCCAAATTGTTGATGCTCCCTGACGCACTGAATACAGTAATGACGGGTATTGATCGTTCAGGAATAACCGGTAGGCAGTGTCACCGTAGCCATGGGCGCTCAACGCATCTCCTATCCATGCCGTGCCGATAAACCCGGTCATCAGGGAATATTCCGGTCGCACTATGCCGTTGTCGTCACTGGATTGTCGCGTTACGCAGTTATTGAGCCTGGCCGCAAAACGGGCGTTATCCTGGTCTTCAAAAACGCCAAGGGCTAATCCAATGGCATAAAAACTCTGTGTGTCGGCAGTATCTGCCAACAGGGTATTAAGAAATGCTTGGCGCTTGTGGTAACGCCCTTTCAGGGAGGCTGCATCCTCTTCGTGGCCCAGCAAAGCGGCAGTTTTGGCGACGATGCCCAAAGCATACACATGATAAGCCGTCGCCGGAAAGGCCGCTCCTAATTGTTGATTTTGCGGTCCCAGCCAGTCACCCAATTCCTGATCGCGGCTTAGTCCGGTGGCCGGGTCGAGTGTGGTATCCAGGTAATTCAGGTAGTTCAACATGGCGGTATAGTTTTCTGCCAGTATCCCAATATCATTAAATTGCCAGTAGATTTCCCACGGCAATACGATACCGGCACAGCCCCATAACAGGCCGCCAAAACCGCCATCAATCGGCGCAATATCCGCATAGCGCCCGTTGTCAGACTGGGTATCGCGCATACTTATCAAATGTCGGCGCAAGAACTGAGAACAATCACTGATGTAAGACGCCGTGCGGCTAAACACGCTGATATCTCCCGACCAGCCCATTCGTTCATTGCGTTGCGGGCAATCGGTGGGCACAGATAAGAAGTTATCAATATTTGACCATACAATGTTTGACCATAGTTTGTTCAACCCGGTGTCAGAGCTTTGATATCCGGCGGTTAATTCGGCAATGGAGCTGATCACAACCCCCTGCACAGCTGTCAGTGGCAGCGCAGTTTCGATGCCGGTTATTTCGATGTACTGAAACCCGTGGAAGGTAAATCTGGGCTGATAACACTGTTTGCCCGCCTTCATTATGTATATATCCTGACTGAGGGCTGCGCGGTAATTCTCGGTCAGAATCATACCGGCATTGGCGCCTGATTCCGGGCGGTCCGGATAACACATTTCTGCGTAACGCAGGGTTACAACCTGCCCTGCTTGGCCTTGGTTAAAGTCAATACGCGGCACTCCGACAATATTCTGTCCAAGGTCGTAAACAAATACTCCGGGGCGCACCTGCCGGACTTCCCGGGCGCTGATTACTTTGAACTCACGGGCCGGCTCCCCTATTTGCCCAATCAGTGCCTGTTGAGTGAAGTCTAAATGTTGTGGCTTTTGCCTGAGATTCGGATGTATCCCCTGCGTCACTGTGCCTGTTAGCGGAACTTCGTGGGCGCGTGTCCAGCGTGCGGTATTAAAACCCGGCTCGCTCCAGCCGGCGACTGAGTGCGCTTTGTTTGCGTCATACACTTCACCCTGTATCAGGCTGCCGTACACTACCGGACCTTGGTTAAAAAATTGCCAGTGCTGATCATCCGAAACCTGCACATCGCGGCTGCCATCCTGATACTCGACAACCAGTTTTACCAACAATGATTGCCGGTCGCCAAAGCCATGCCAGGTGTTGCCAAAGCCCAGCATCCCGCTCCACCATCCCTCGGCTAACTGAGCCCCCATTGCATTGCTACCGGTACGGAGAAGATCGGTGACATCATAGCTTTGGTACAGATGCGTGCGGTTGTACTGGGTCAGCCCCGGGTTGTAATAATCGTTGCTTATTCGCTGGCCATTAATGAAAAACTCATAGATGCCTCTGGCCGTAACATACAGACGGGCTTTGGTGATTGTCTGCGCTTTTAGTGCAAACTCCCGGCGTACCATAGGCATACTGTTGCGGCTGGGATTCGCCAGTATACAAAGCCCGTCAACTCCACCAGTCAGCGCATAGTGCCCGTTTTCAATAACAAAAGATCCCGCCACTATCTGATCGGAAAAGATGCTTTGGTGTGGCGTCGGATGTTCTCTGAACAGGGTATTGCGCGGCGCGTGGACGTTGTTTATTGCAAGGTTTTTAACCTGGGCCTGTTGGCCTGGCTCTACTAAAAAGCCTATATGATTAAGCATGCCGTAGGTTATTACCCGATGATCGTTCCCGGCGGGATTTAACGGTGCTCTGGCACCCTGAAGCAGTGGCCTGAGTGGCGGAAATCTGGGATCGGCCGGTGGCTGTACGACAGTGTTGAGGTAGAAATCAGCCTGATTATTTAGCTGCACCGTCAAGGTACCATAGGCGTTATGGATCAAAAGATGATGAAACTGATGTTGGTTATGGTGATTAATAACCGAGGGTTTTACAATATAATCAAATAGCGGTTTGTCGGGCACATCATCGGCACTGTAACCGGCCCGATAAAAGCGCAAATGCGCAAAACCACCCCGACGGGATATCTCACCCACATCAAGCTCTACACTGAAATAGCTTTGATTTACGCCATTGTGCAGTTGATAGATGTTTTTGTCTTTGTGACACAGTCGCGGATCATTGGCGGCCAGCAGTATTGAAGCCCTTGTGCTGCCGGGGTCAATGCGCAAATCTGCCGACAGATTATACAGCGGCAGATAATCAGCGTATAAACACAAATCGCTGTCGTCACCACCAATCCACTTTGCACCTTCCCATGCGCTGATGTCAGAATTCATCAGGCCGGTTTCAAACCACGACCCGGCCTCAAGAGTGTCTGCATTTTGATCCCAAACCGTGACCGCCCAGTTGTAAGTTGTACAAGCCTGCAGGGGCCAGCCCTGATAAACAATGTGTAAAGAGTCAGATGAGAACACCCTGCCGGAATCCCACGCGACTTCGCCCTTGCTGTTTTTTACCAGGATGCGATAGGCCTGCTGATATTGGCCGCGTATCCCCCTGGCATTAGCCATTTGCCAACTGAAGCGCGGCTGAGTGACGTCAATACCCAAGGGGGTTTGACGGTATTCAACCTGCAAGCGGTGCAACGAGCCTTGACTGGTTTTCATGTTATCTCATTATTCTGTGACGACCCCCTGTGGCTTTTTTGAAGGTTTCGTCTGCTATCATAGATATCAGACTAGCGAGTCAGAATGTTAAAATCAATAACAATAATCAATATCGCTCATAAGGTGTCATTTGGTTTTGTTGTTTCATTTTCTTAACTGTCAGTTAAATCACTGTTTTTATCGAAAGTGGCGCTAATGTGGCGCAAGATAAAAATCTGTAGCAATGGGCTGGTGGCTTTGATGTTGGGGTGTTCAGGCTGTTTCTGGCAGGTTTTTAGGTACCTTGTGAGCAGCCATAAGTCTGAATTATGCTTGTTGAACTTTTTTCAATCGCATGTAATCAAAATGTTGCTATTTAAGTCATTTGTTGTAATATCCGGAGCATGGTGCTTCGGCAACAGGTGCAATATGTTGAAAAAATGTTGCAGGTTGAGTGCCCTTGCAAAGATAACAGGTCCGGATACATTTTCTGATTCACGCAGGCTGATACCCAATATAAGAGCTTAGCGGAGGTGTTTTCTGGCGCAAACTGGACGTTGAGTAGTATGCAGCCCGATAATTTAAAAGTTGAGTACCAGGCGAACCCGTTAGGTATTGATGTACTGCAGCCACGCTTCAGTTGGCAGATGCGTCATCAACCAGAACGCCGCGGCCAGAAACAACTGGGTTACCGTATTACAGTGTGTAATGATGCCGGTGTGCTGTTTTGGGACAGCGGTGAAGTAAGTAGTGATCAGTCGGTGCATATCCTTTATCAGGGCAAATCTCTTCAGCCCCGCAGCCGCTACCAATGGCGGGTGGCGGTTTGGGATCAGGATTCGCAAGTCAGCGAAACTGAATCCTGGTTTGAAACCGGTCTGATGAATTCGGATATCAGCGCCTGGCAAGGGGCACAGTGGATTGGCGGCGGTGACAATGACAAGCCTTTGTATGCCGACTACTTGCCACTGTATGACTTGTCTGTGGATGTTGAAATTGCGCCGGGGAGCCAGTGTGCCAGTATTATATTCGCAGCCAATGACCCTCGTTTTCTGGACAAGTATAAAAACATCTATCAGCAGGAAAGTGCTCTTAATGAAAGTTATTTCCGTGTTGAGTTGGATATTGCCGGGCTGGATGAGGTGCAGGGTCATGCCCGGCTGAACATTTATCGCGCGGGTTATCTACCCGAAGATAACCCGGCAGTGCCTGTGGCGCAGTTCAGAATTAAACACCAGGTGATTAACCAGGACAACCGTTACGCGCTACACCATCTGTTTATCCATAGTGAATATGGCACCCTGACCATACAGCTTGACGGCAATAGCGATTTTTATCTTGGGGCACAACGACCCAGAACGCCGGTATTGTTTTCAGAAAAAGCCCGTGCCCCCATGATGCATGGTGCCAGGGTTTGCTTAAATGAGGAAGGCGGCGATCACGATACGTTACCCTACGGGATGCTGAACGCAATCGGATTTAGGGTGGAGCCAGAGCAACACGCCAGCTTTAGTAATCTGCGGGTCAGCAATATCCATGCGCCCAACAACAATGTGTTTTCCGAATCCCTGAACTTGCCTTACAGCGGCATATTTGCGGCACATCAAGCATCCCCTCATTTCCGGGTTGAAAACCAGCGCTACCAGATTTCAGGTGGTACTAAAGGCACCTTCATCGTGGCAGATCCCAGCCAAAATGGTATGCCGATGTTGCGCTCTGAGTTCGATCTGCAAGGCAAGACAATCGCCAGGGCGCGTCTTTACGTTACTGCCCGCGGTATCTACGAGTTTTATATCAACGGCCATCGGATTGGAAACGACTACTATAATCCGGGCCTGACACAATACAATGAAACCCATCTGTACCAGACCTATGATGTGTCGTCCTATATTTTATCGGGCAATAATGCCATGGGGGCCTTGCTGGCAGAAGGCTGGTGGAGCGGGCTGTTAAGTTACGGTAATACCTGGCATTGCTTTGGCGATCAGCAATCGCTGCTGGCGATGCTGGTGGTCACCTTAGCTGACGGTACCGAATTGGTGTTTAACACTGATACCCAGAACTGGCAGTTCTTTAATCAGGGACCCATTACCTACAGCAGTCTGACGATGGGGGAAGTCTATGACGCCCGCAAAGAAGCTGAAATAAGCAACTGGAGTCAGGCGGGATTTAACGCGGATGGTTGGGTACCTGCCCGACAGGTGCCGTTGGAAAACTCTGCTACCTCCGGTAGTCGGCCCAGCATGATGATTGAAGCTCAGCATCTGAGCTATGAAAACATGGCTCTGGAGGGGCAGGTTGGTGAGCCAGCCAGGGTATTTAAGACGCTTAATGCGCAAAGTGTTGAGGAAGTCCGGCCCGGGGTGTTCGTCTATGATATAGGTCAGAATATCGTGGGTGTGCCACAACTTGATTTGGCGAATGGCAACGAAGGTCAGCAAATCACCCTGCGCTTTGCCGAAATGTTGTATCCGGATTTACCTGAATCCGGCCCCAATGTAGGCATGATTCTGACTGAAAATTATCGCTCAGCACTGAGTCAGGATATTTATATCATGAAGGCGGGGCCGCAACGTTTTCAGCCGCGTTTTACTTCTCATGGTTTTCAGTACATTGAAATTACCGGCATTGACGAGGCTTTGCCGTTATCTGCAGTTAAAGGCATTGTTATTAGTTCCGTGTCCCGATTGACCGCCAATTACACAAGCTCAAATAAAAACGTCAATCAGCTCTGGTCGAATATCGTCTGGTCCAATATTGATAATTTTCTGTCGGTGCCCACCGATTGCCCGCAGCGCAATGAGCGTATGGGCTGGACCGGCGATATTAATGTGTTTGGACGCAGTGCCACTTTTATCAGTGACTCTTCGCAGTTTATCCGTCGCTATCTCAAAGCAATGCGGGACACTCAAAGCCCTGCAGGCCGATATCCCGACATCGCCCCGGTAGGAGGTGGTTTCGGCGGTATATTGTGGGGCAGTGCTGGTATTACTTTGGCCTGGGAAGCATACCTGCAATTCAACGATTTTGGCTTACTGGCGGAGCATTACGCGTCAATGCAGGCTTATATGGACTTTCTGGACAGCGTCACGGATGAAAACAGCGGATTTATTACCGATGACGGTTTAGGCGACTGGCTTGGGCCGCAACATCAGCAGGTTGGTTCCGCATTTCTGGCTACCGCCTATCAGGTTTATATTTTGAATATCATGCAGCAGGTCGCCCGCATTCTTGGCGACGAAAAGCAGGCTGCAAGGTTTCATCGCCAACACCTGAACCGCAAAGCGTTCTTCAACGATACCTTTGTGTCCCCGGATAAAAAGGCGCTTGGCTGGCTGACTTACGGCAATATTTGGGAGCCATCGGATTGTACCCCTGAATTTAAGGAAGCGGATGTACAAACCGCCTATGCAGTAGGGCTGGCGTTGGGGGCATTTGACGACTCTTTGACAGCGACCATGGCGGCCCATTTGGACCGGACAGTAAAGTCTAAAAACAAAGATGATAGCGGCATAGAGCGCCCTGAATATTCTCTGATGACCGGGTTTATTGGTACTGCCTGGGTGGCTGATGCACTCACTGAAAATGGTTACAGCGATACTGCCTACCGGTTGATCCAAAGCGAAACCTATCCGTCCTGGCTTTATTCAGTTGTTCAGGGGGCAACCACTATCTGGGAACGCCTGAATGGCTATACCGTTGAACATGGGTTTGCCGGTAATAACGGCATGAATTCATTCAATCATTATTCTTTTGGCGCAGTCGCACAATGGATGATTTGTCATTCGGCGGGCATTCAACGAGACAAACCGGGCTTTAAGCATTTTTTGCTGAAACCCGGTATTGATAATCAGCGGAGCATCACACAGGTAGATGCTTACTATGACTCGCCCTATGGCAAAATCCAAAGCAGCTGGCAAACCGAAGCCGGACAACTGCGTTATCAGGCCAGGGTTCCGGCGAATACCAGCGCCACATTAGTTCTGCCCGTGCAGGATACTGAAATGGTTACCGAAAGCGGCAGGGCGTTAGATGAGTGCGATGGTATTTCCCGTGTAGAAAAACACCCTCAGGGCGTGAGTTTACAACTTTTGTCGGGCTGTTACTCATTTGTCTGTAAGCTGCCAGGTCAGGCGGACTGAAAACACAATGAACAAGTCGGCATACCAAATACTGTCCGCCAGGTTATCGAGGTTTCTACCGGCTGAGCGAATTATCAGTGATTATGCTCAGCGTCTGGCGATGGGAGTTGATGCCAGCTTTTACCGGTTAGTTCCCGAACTGGTACTTATACTGGATACGGAAGAGGAAGTCGTACGGGTGGTAAAAGCAGCAGCTGACATTGGCCTGGCTGTTACATTTCGGGCTGCTGGCACCAGTTTATCTGGTCAGGCCCAGTCCGATTCCATTCTGATTACCCTGACGAATCGCTGGCGCAACCATGACATCCAGGATTTGGGGCTGAAAATTAAACTGGGGCCTGGAGTCATTGGGGCTGATGCCAACAAGTACCTGCTGCCGTATGGCAGAAAGCTGGGGCCAGACCCCGCGTCGATTAACAGCTGTAAGATTGGCGGCATTGCGGCGAACAACGCCAGTGGCATGTGCTGTGGCGTCGCGCAAAACAGCTATCACACCCTGGCCAGTATTCGCGTGGTACTTTACGACGGTGCGGTGCTGGATACGGCAGACCAGAGCAGTATTACTGCCTTTCGGACATCGCACGCGGTATTGTTGCAAAGCATTGCAAACCTGGCGGAGGAGGTGCGCAACGACACTGCTTTGCATGCCCTGATAAAACATAAATACAGGCTCAAAAATACCACCGGATATGCCATCAATTCACTGATTGATTTTGTTGATCCCATTGATATTTTGGCACATTTGATGATTGGCTCTGAGGGCACGCTGGGCTTTATCTCATCCATTACCTATCACACCGTGCGGGAAGATAAGTACCGCGCATCATCCATGGTGTTTTTTCCGGATATTCATACAACCTGCCTGGCGGTGAATGCACTCGCTGAGGCGAACGTCGCCGCTGTCGAATTACTGGATCGGCGCGCTTTGGCATCGGTCAGTGACATGCCAGGATTGCCGGCGTTTATCCATGATCTCGATAATAACGTTGCCGCGTTACTGATTGAAACCCGTGCCGCAAATGCCGACAAACTGGCAACACAGGTGCAGGCGTTACAGGCGTTGCTGTCCACCTTTAAACAAACCAATTGTATTGCCTTTACTGACGACAGCGAACGCTGTGCTCAGTTGTGGGCTATACGCAAAGGCACGTTTCCGGCGGTGGGTGCAGTCAGAGAAAATGGCACCACTGTGATTATTGAAGATGTGGCCTTCCCCCTTGAGCGCCTGGCTGAGGGGGTGGCTGCGTTGCAGGCGCTGTTTGAGCAATACCGGTATCACGAAGCCATCATTTTTGGTCACGCACTGGAAGGCAACCTGCATTTTGTGTTTACCCAGGACTTCGGTACTCAGGTTGAGATAGACCGCTACAAATCGTTCATGGACAGCGTATGTCAGTTGGTTGCGGTGGATTTTGGTGGCTCCCTGAAAGCCGAACATGGCACCGGCAGGAACATGGCGCCTTTTGTGGAGCTTGAATGGGGACCGAAGGGTCTGGCCATCATGCAAAAAATAAAGCATTTGTTTGATCCGCAAAATTTGCTTAATCCCGGGGTGATTATCAATGACAATCCGCTGGCACATATCACGCATTTAAAAGCGTTGCCTGCCGCCAACAGCATCATAGATAAATGTATTGAATGCGGTTTTTGCGAACCCGTCTGTCCTTCTAAAGATTTGAGTTTTACGCCGCGGCAACGCATTACTCTGTTCCGTGAGATCAGCCGTTTAGAGCGCTCCAAAGAGAATAAAGCATTGGTCGCTGAACTGGGGCAGGCCTTCGACTATGCCGGAATTGATACCTGTGCAGCGACGGGGTTGTGTGCAGACCGGTGTCCGGTGGGAATAAACACCGGGGATTTTGTCAGGGAGCGTCGGCAACAGCGAAATCACAAACACCAGCGCACAGCCAGTTTGTTAGCCAGACATTTTGCCAGGGTTGAAGGGGTTTCCCGCTTCGCGCTGTCGGTGGTATCAGCTTTGCACAAGGTGCTGGGCGATCGCGCAATGAGTTGCCTGACCGGCGTTGCAAGAACGCTGTCGTTTAATCAGTTGCCAAAATGGAACAAATTTACCCCACAAAAGGCCCGGTATCACTGGATATCAGAAACGACAGGCAATCCCCCGGCAGCGAAAACGGTGGTTTACATGCCCAGTTGTGCCAGCCGGACGATGGGCCAGGCAATCGGTGCGAAGGAGCAGCGCTCACTCACCGAGGTTACCCTGAGCCTGCTGCAAAAAGCCGGGTTTAACGTTATCAGCCCTAACTTTGACGGGGAGTGTTGTGGCATGCCATTCCAAAGTAAAGGCATGGCCCAGGCCGCAGCACAGAAACAGCAATCATTGCTGGCACGCCTGGAGACGCTAAGCCAACAGGGACGCTATCCTATTTTAATGGATACCAGCCCCTGCAGGGCTATGTTGCAGGGCGATGCCAGCAAGCATTTAGCTATCTATGAACCGGTGGCATTTGTCTCAGAGATATTGTCAGCGCATCTGAATTTCACGCCGGTAGATGACACTGTCATGCTGCATGTTACCTGTTCAAGCCGAAAAATGGGCCTGGCTGAGCAGATGCATAGTCTGGCAAGGCAGTGCAGCCGCAACGTGGTTGTACCGGAACATATTTACTGCTGCGGCTTTGCCGGTGATAAGGGGTTTACCACACCGGAGTTAAACGCCAGCGCCTTGTCTGGTCTGCGGGAACAAGTGCCGCAAGGCTGTAGCGCAGGGTATAGCAATAGCCGAACCTGTGAAATCGGTTTATCTCACCATGCCGGTATTGATTACCAGTCGATTTTATATTTGGTGGATAAAGCCACCACCAAAAACAAAGGGAATGCAATCCCATCAAACGGAAGTGGCAGTCACAGTGAATAAACATCAACGCTTTAGCAGGCAAATAGCCGCTTTTGTGGAGGCAACTGCCTGTTGTTTTTTCCTGCAATGAAATTAAACGTCAACCCAATCTACAAGAGGAAACAGTCTATGCGATGCAAGCCTATTCGATATTATCTGGTGTCTTTGCTGCTGATTTGGCTAACTGGTTGCGGCGTAATGGCTGCTGAACCATCGGTAGGCAATCACCGCGTTTTTGAAGCTGAGATCATAAACAATAATTCATACGAGAATAAGTTTAACGATGTGCAGTTACTGGTTGACTATGTCGCCCCTTCAGGCAAGAAATGGCCATTTTGGGGGTTTTATGACGGTGACGGCCAGGGTGGCGGTGATAAACAAACCGGCAATGTCTGGAAGATGCGTTTTATGCCCAATGAAACCGGGCGCTGGACTTACAGCTATCGCTGGAGTGATGGCACCAAAGGGGGCGAAGGCAGCTTTTTGAGCACGGCCGAAAATGCCGGCAAAGGTATGCTTCAACCGTATGAGAAAAACCCCCGTTGGTTTGCCTACAATGGGACGGAGCCGGTCTGGTTGAAGTCCTATTATGAAACGGGGCACGGGGGCATTGCTCAGGACTTTGACTGGATGAGCGACAATGTGTTTCAGCCTCTGATCGATAAAGGCTACAACCACTTACAGGTCAACTGGTTGATGTCACTGTGTTGTTATAAACAATATTACCTTGACGGTCCCAAACCCGACACACTTGACCTGACACTCTACGAGGAAGGTAAAGCATCTAGCACTATGAAGCTCAATGTCTGGAAAATGATGGAGCAACGTGTCGACTGGTTAAATGATCGCAATGTCGGGCTATATATGTTTATCGGCTTCGACGGCAGCCGCAATGACGGGCCGCGCTGGGAAAGCCTGAGCCAGGATGAGCAAGAGTTCTATGTTAAATATGCCGTCGCCAGGCTGGGTGCCTTTGCCAATATCGCTGGCTGGAATTTTGTCTGGGAAGTAGACGGCGGGCGAGAAACCCACGAACTGGGGTGGGCAAAGCTGATGCAAAAATACGACATTTTCAATCATCTGCGCACCTATCAGGATGAAATGCCCCGGGAAAATCATTTTGAAAAAGATGCCTACAACTTTGCTGCGGTAGAAAACCATTTAATCGTGGCGCCGGATAAAACCATGGAGCGTTACAACTATTGGCGCACCGCCTGGACCCACTACATGGCCGCATTGGTCGGCTATAAGGGTAAACCTGTGTACATGATGGAAGGAAATGCCTTGTGGCAGCGTTACTGGCATCCGCGTTCCGGCGCTAGTCAGGACGATCTGCGTCAGGCGGCCTGGGCCACCACAATGGCAGGCGCATCCTTTAACTGGAATGGTGCTGAATCGGAAAAAGGCTTGTATGCCCGTGGTCGCTATGGCCTGCCGGTTTTTGAAGAAAATCCCTTTTATTTATCGTCACAGTACGTGGATATCATCGCGCAGGTAATGAATAACGAAGTGCAGTTTCACACTTTGACCCCACAAAGTGATCAACTCACCGGCCACGATCCTTTCCGGGTGTTCGCGCTGGTGGAAGAAGGCGAACAGTACCTGGTGTTTTCCATGCACGGCGAGCCTTTCTCGTTGTTTTTAGCCGAAGGGAGCTATGACAATAACATCTGGATCAACGCAAAAACAGGGGAAACCCAACCGGTGAAACCGGTTACCGGTTACGGTGCCCTGGACATCAGCGCTAAGGGAAACAACAACCGTGAAGAATGGCCCCGGGCTGTGAGTTTTACGCCTCCTGATACTAAGACTGACTGGGTATTGGCAATTCGCAAACGACCTCAGTCCTGACCTTATCTGACCCGGCTGCCCCCATGCAATAGTGATGGTGGGCAGTGCGGGATAACTTATCGATATCTTTGAGGTTAGTGAGCAGGCAGAGCACGGCGTAAGCTGCAAAGATATCGCGTATTGGGCATTCGCCTTTGGAGATGAAAATGAAGAAAGTAGCAATATTGGGCGCAGGTGGGAAAATGGGGATCCGCCTGAGCAAAAACCTGGCGAAAACGGATTTTGATGTGCGTCATGTTGAGGTGGCTGAACCGGGGGTTGCCCGTTTAAACGCTGAAGTGGGCGCTACCCCGGTGGCCCTTGATGATGCCATCAAGGATGCGGAGGTGGTCATTCTGGCCATCCCCGATACCGTGATTGGCAAGGTTACACAGGTGCTGGTACCTAAACTGGAGACGGGTACTTTGGTCGTGATTCTGGATGGTGCGGCGCCGTTTGCCGGTCACCTGCCAGAGCGTGAAGACATTACCTATTTTATTTCGCACCCTTGTCATCCCCCCATCTTTAATGATGAAACTACAGAGGCAGGTCGCAAGGATTATTTCGGTGGAATTGCAGCGAAACAGGCTGTTGTAAACGCCTTGATGCAAGGCCCCGAGGAGCATTATGCCCTGGGGGATGAAATAGCCAAGGTCATTTATGCGCCGGTTTCCCGTACCCATCGCTGTACTGTTGAGCAGATGGCGTACCTGGAGCCCGGTTTATCTGAAACCGTTTGTGCCTCCTTGCTGATGGTGATGCGCCAGGCGATGGACGAGGTGGTGAAAAAGGGCGTTTCAGAAGAGTGTGCCCGGGATTTTTTACTGGGACACATGAATATTCTGAGTGCCGTTATCTTTAATGAAATCGAGGGCGTGTTCTCTGATGCCTGCAATAAGGCGATCGAATTTGGTATCCCTGCATTGATGCGGGATGACTGGAAACAGGTATTCGAGCGGGAGGAAATTCTGGCCAGTGTCGAGCGGATCACCTGACATTCAGTGGCTTGCTGGTCATTATCGGTCAGCAAGCCATTTATGCCACAACAGTAAAAATCTAAGACAGTAAAACTCATCTACAGCAACTGGCCCGGGGCGTTATTTTCGCACTAGGGCCGGGTGTGCTGTTTGCCAGACAAATCTAACAACTCAATGTCCTTAAACTGCACCGGATGACTTTCTGATTGCAGCGCTATGTAGCCACTGCTGAGTTTCGGGGCAACGGGAAACTCGTTGTCGGGATCATCCATGACCAGGTCGCTATACTGCATAACCTGTTCGCCATTTACCCAATGGGTAATCTGCTGGTGGCCTATGACTTCAAATTCCACCTGTACCCATTGCTCTGTGGGGTAGGTGTTTGAGCGGGAGTCAGTGCAGTGGTTAGTGGCTGGCTTACCTTCAAAAGTAACATTGGTGTTGGGCGTACAGACATTCGCTGTGGGTCGGGTATCGCCCTGGTCAGCGCCCAGCAATTGCGCTTCAATGGAATCCGGAAAAGCTTGTCTGAGGGACATGGTTTCCGGTGCCTGACTGTGCAACATGGCACCACTGTTCTTGTAGGCCCATTTTGGACCATCGGGAAGCTGCTCACCGATAAACCGGTAGCTGAAACGCAGCTTATAATGTGACAGTTTTGTCTGATAAAAGAGGTGACCAAATTGCTCGTTAAAATCCTGGTAGTGCTGGTAAGAAACGGTGAGTAAGCCATCCTGTACTACAAAGGTGTTTAACGGATCTTCATTCAGCGGATAGCCGCTGATCTTGGGGGTCCAGCCGTCGAGGTTTTTGCCGTTGAATATGGACTGCCAGTGTTCAATTTCCGCGTCTGCAGCGCAACCAATGCAGGGTAACACTGAGATAGCAGCAGTAAGATAGTATCGCAACATTTATAGGTTTCCTGTTTTCATTTGTTTTACAGCATAATCCGCCGCTCTTGCTGTCAGCGCCATAAACGTAATTGAAGGGTTCACGCAAGATATTGAAGAAAACGCCGCGCCGTCAGTGACAAACAAGTTACTGACCTCATGACTTTGATTCCATTGGTTGAGGTAAGAGGTTTTGGGATCTTTGCCCATACAGGCACCTCCCATTTCATGGACAAATCCGCCAGGTGAAACATTGTAATCAAAGCTCTCAACATTGTTCAGGCCTGCGGCGGTGAGCATTTCTGCGGCAGAGTGCTGAATGTCTTTTTTCATTTTTATGGCGTTTTCGCCGTAGGCGACATCGGTCACCAGCTGTGGCATGCCCCATTTATCTTTTAGGGTTTCATGCAAATACACTTTGTTGTTGTAGTCCGGCAATACTTCACCGTAACCGGCTAAAATAAATTTCCAGCCACCCGGTGAGCGCAGTTGCTGTTTCAGTTCTGCCCCTATACCTTGCTGGTTAATGCCGCGCCGCCAGTCGCGTCGCTCTGCACTGCCCTGAAAACCAAATCCCCGCAAATAGTCATTGCGCGGCGTTTCCAGATTGCGAAATCTCGGCAGGTAGACCCCGCCCGGGCGTCTGCCCTTGTAATACATGTCCAGGTGACCAGGCACATCGCCACGGGCACCCACGGCACCAACGTGATCCATAATATAATGGCCAAGCACCGTACTGCGGTTACCTATGCCGTTAGGGAAGGCCGCAGATCGTGAGTTAAGTAAAATTTGCACACTGGCCAGGGTTGAAGCGCACATAAAAATGATACGTGCCGATACCTCTATCCGCTTACCGGTTTTGGTATCCACATAGGCGACGCCTGTCGCTCTGCCTGATTGCTCACCATATAACACTTGTTGTACCTGGGCGTTGGCCCGCAGTGTCATATTGTTGGTTTTTTTCGCTGCCGCCAGGGCGCCGGACAGTGACGAATAATATCCGCCCCAGGAGCAGCCGCGCTGGCATTCATTGCGGGCCATACACATACCGCGACCTAATGCGAGATGCTCGGGTTGCGGTTGCGTCAGATGGGCAACCCGGGCAGGGATCAGTTTGCGTCCGGGAAATGCGCGTTCCAGTTTCGCTTTTATTTCCCGCTCAACAGTATTCATTGGCAGGGGCGGAAGGAACTTTCCGTCCGGTAGCACTTCAAGCCCTTCTTCGCTACCGGCAATGCCGATAAACGGCTCGACGTAATCATACCAGGGCGCAATGTCGTTATAGCGAATGGGCCAGTCAATGCCGTGGCCATCCTGAGCATTGGCAGCAAAGTCCAGCGCATTCCATCGATAAGACTGACGTGCCCAAAGCAGTGATTTTCCGCCAACCTTAGCGCTTCTTATCCAGGTAAAAGGTTGGTCTTGCTGGTAGGGGTTATTTTTGTCATTGATAAAATGATGTTTGGTAAAGTCGGTGAGGGCATAACTTTTTCTTTGTATGGGCTGTTCCGTGGCGAGCTCATCCTCCGGCACTCTTCCCCGATATTCCATCGACCAGGGCGGCAGAAATTCGGTTTTGTACTGGCCGTGCTCCAGTGGCTCGCCCCGATCGAGTACCAGAGTTTTATAGCCTTTTTCGCAAAACTCTTTGGCGGCGTACCCTCCGGACATGCCGGAACCGACTACTATAATGTCATAATCTGTATTCATGGGTTCTCCTTATGACCAGGCGCGTGCAATGTTTTTCAGTGGAATTTCGTAATAGGGGCCGGGTACCGGATCGTGCTGCAATTCAACACTGCCGCCAATTTCTGAGGTGTAATAGCCCACCAGGCTCAGCTCTTTGATGGTGCTGTAGAAGGGAACCTGGCCCAATTGCTCATCCAGACTCTTTACCGCTGCCAGTTGCTGTTCCTTCGACAAGGCATTAAAACCGGATTCCAGCTGGAACTTCCTGAATTCGGCAAGCCACTCTTGTGCCTCCATGCTGTGCACGCAACGGGACAACATCTGTTCTATAAAATCCGGAACACCTGCGGCAACCGCACCTGGCGTGTCGGTGGCAGGAATAATTATGTCAGTGATGATCGCAAGCGTGGTTCTGAGAGAACCGGACAGAAAAGTGTGTCCGGAACCGGACTGGCTATCTTCAATAGCAGCAAGCGCCAATTTGCTCAAAGGGGTAAGCGACACTCCCAGCAGTAATCCGCCCTGAATTAACAGTTGCCTCCTGTTTAAAACTTGCATCGCATTCTCCGTCTTTTGTGAACAAAAATGCTACAGAAAATTAACATTACTGTTTTTACTCTAAGCATCTCGCAATCGAATTTGTTAAAATAACAATCATAAACACTCATAAATACTCAAATAGGTTGCTGTGATAATCTGTTGTTGTTGTCAGAATCCTGCCTTTAAATGGGGTTTCTGGACATTAATCGCTCAGATAAGTGGGTGACTTTTGCCTGAGTCAGAATGATATAAGCCCAATAAATCCGCTGTTACCCGATTGGAAATAGGGTAAATCCGGGCGTTCAGGCTATTTAAATGACCTTAAATGATGGGTAACGATTATAAATGATTATTTAGGTGTTGCAACATGATTGTTAATGAGGTAAATTTTATGTTAATGGCTTTTTGCGCGATTAGACATGCGCATTTTTAAATGAGAAACCATGCAACAACTGATTAGCTGCCTGGTTTGTGCAACAGGGAGCTCAGCAGTAGTAAAGCGCACGTCCTGGAGACCCTCTGGATGATTCGTTTTTACTATAGCTTCAGTCGCAGAGAGCTATACATACTCAGCGTGCTGAGTCGATCAAAATATGGGGCACATATTATTATGAAAAAATTCAACAAATGTCCGCTGCGGACAGCAATTGTAGTCGGTTTATCGTCGTCCTTGTTTTTTACCGGACAGGCGTTCGCCCAGGAGCAGAATGAAAGCAACTCTGGTGAAAACCTCAGGGATGTTGAGAAAATCGCTGTTACCGGTTCGCGTATTCGCAGTGCCGATGTGACGGCGGCAACACCACTACAAACTATTGATGCTGAGTCGTTGCAAGACCAGGCTGTAATCAATGTTCAGGAAGCACTGCAATACAATCCGGCGTTTGGTATTGCCGGCGCCAGCAGAAGCACTTCCAATGATGATATTACCACGGTGGGTTCTGCGACCGTGAACCTGCGCAATCTGGGCGCAGACAGAACATTGGTATTGGTCAATGGCAAGCGGATGGTGGCCTCTTCTCCGGGGACTACCCAGGTTGATTTGTCCATGGTACCCACAGAATTTATCGACCGGGTGGAAGTACTTACCGGTGGTGCATCGGCGGTTTATGGCTCTGACGCCGTTGCCGGTGTGGTGAACATCATATACAAAAAAGATTTTGAAGGGCTTGTCTTCAACAGCCAGGCGGGCATTTCTGAAGAAGGCGATGACGAACAGTACAAATTTGATCTGACTGCGGGTCACAACTTTGATAATGACCGCGGTAATTTTATGATCAATGTTGGCTGGAGCAGACAAGGTGAAGTGAGATCAAGTGATCGCGATCGCACTTCAGAAGACTACACCAGCCTCGGTCATAACAACCGGGATCCTGCCACGGTATTTGAGCCTACCATTAGCCGCTCAGGTGTTATCGCGGGTGGGGTGGTTAACTCAGGTGGTGTTAACTATACCTTTGACAGTGCCGGTAATGCCGTGGTGTGGAATGGTACCCAGGAAGAGCGTTTTAATCGCAGACCTTACAAAACGATTGTGTCGCCGGTAGACCGCTTTACCGTGGCACTGCGCAGTAGTTATGACGTCAGTGAAGACCATACACTGTTTATTGAATCCAACTATGGTTTGGTAACCACCTCAGGCTATGCTGAGCCATCGCCTTTTGTTGCAAACAACGATGTGCTGGGTATCGGTGAAAACATCAATGTGGAAAACTATATTTTAAACCCGGCAACGGGCGAAACCACACTGACGCAAAACCCATTTTTGCCACAGATCATTATTGATAACGCCACTGACTCAAATAACGATGGCTTGCGGGACGTTGGTCTTAACCGTCGTCTGACTCAGTTTGGCCCAAATGGCCTGCGGGATACGCCTACCGAACGTGAATTGTTCCGGGTGGTACTTGGTTCGGAAGGTTATCTGAACGACAACTGGGAATACGATCTGCATTATTCTTATGGACGCACCACGCTTGACGGTCGAATGGATGGTCTTTTCCACGGCCCGAATCTGAAAGCCGCACTCACGGTGGCCCAGGACGTCTATGACCTGGACGGTGATGGCAGCACAACTGATGCAATCTGTGTCGATGCCGACGCACGTGGTCGCGGATGTGTACCGGTTAACTTCTACGGCGAAGGCACCATGACACCGGAAATGCTTGCTTATGTTGAGGGCAGCCTGTATCAGAATGCCGTGCAGGATATGCAGGTCATCTCTGCGAACGTCACCGGTGAAGTGTTCGAATTACCGGCCGGTGCCCTGGCCATCGCGGCAGGCATTGAATACCGCGAAGAATCAAGCGAGCACTATTTTGACCCGCTGACGAATAGCAATATGAACGGTTACATTCAGCACACTGATACCGCCGGGGAGCTGGATGTTTCTGAAGTGTATATCGAAGCCGTAGCGCCGGTGATTGACGGTGTAACCCTTAACGCGGCGTACCGCCTGTCAGATTATTCCACGGTGGGTGCTGTGTCTGCCTACAACGCGGGTATTGAATGGTCTGCTACTGAAGAACTGCGCTTCCGCGCTGTTTATGCTCACGCGGTTCGCGCGCCAAACATCGGCGAGTTGTTTGCTGCGGAGTCTGTATCCACAACATCCATTACTGATCCATGCGAAGGGATAACCAACGCTGACACTGGTGCGCTGGCAGAGAACTGTCGCGCCGCAGCGGGTGTACAGCAAAACATTGATGAGAACGGTTCGTTAACCCTCAATCAATCTGATGTACAGGGTGTCGGACTCTTGTCGACCAACAACCCGGGCATTAAAGAAGAAACGGCGAAAAGCTATACCATTGGTGCCGTGTATACCCCCACCAGTGACCTTTCATTCTCTCTCGACTATTACGACATTGAGATTGAAGATGCGATTTCCCGTGTGAATCCATCGGTGATTCTTGATAAATGTTACAACGATGGCATTGCCAGCTTCTGTGAATTTGTTGACCGTCGTCCGGCGGCGGCTACGCCCTGGAGTGCCGGCTCTGTTGAACAGGTAACGGTTGGTTTGGTAAACAGTGGTGGTCAGTGGACCAAAGGCTTTGATGTCACTGCGCGCTACACGACTGAGATGTTTTCCGGAGATGTTTCGCTTGATTTTAGCTGGACGCACCTGCTGGAAAAAGGTCTTATCCCGCTTGAGGGCGAAGCAGCAGACCGTTCAGACGGCGAAGTGGGTGATGCGGAAAACAAGGCGTTTATTGCCATCGGTTACCAGCAAGGCGCCTGGAATATGAACCTGATCACGCGCTATATCGGCGAGTCATATCTTGACGATACTTACTGGATGGACCGCTACGGTGCAGACGCAGGCAAAGACAACTTCAAGATTGACGCAAAAGTCTATGCAGATGCTCAGGTTAATTACTTCTTTGATGAGAACTATACAGTGACATTCGGGATTAAAAACCTGTTTGACACCACTCCACCGCCCATCATTGGAGGTTTACCAGGTGGCAGCGCAGATACAGGCACAGCAGCGGGCGTTTACGATGCCATCGGACGCAGCTTCTACGCCGGTCTACGCGTCAGCTTTTAAGCACAAACTAAAGTAAAAAAGGCATGTTGTGTGACGAACATCACGCAACATGCCTGTATTCGTTTAGATCGCGAAACTTTCACTCTCACTACAACGTTATCAGCGAGGAGTACTTAGCGTACGTTACAATGCCATGACAACAGATCGTATTTTAGCATCTTATTGGATCGAAACTGCCTACCCGCTGCAAGAGGCAGCAGACACAATGGCTGGAGAGCAATCAACGGGCACCTTTGTTCGGGTTCCTGGCGAAACCGACGAATTACGTGATGCACATGCCGCACGCGTGGAAGAAATTACCGACCTGGGCGAGGTGCAATCTGCCTCTTTGCCTGGCTCCGGTTTACCTAAAAACCGCAATGCCACACGGCGGGCCGCCAGGGTGACATTGTCCTGGCCCGTTGCCAATATGGGGCTCTCTTTACCAAATCTTTTAACCACCATCGCCGGCAATTTATCTGAACTAAAAGCGTTTTCCGGCCTGAAACTGCTGGACATTAAATTACCTGATGCTTTTCTCGAAAATTATCAGGGGCCGCAATTTGGTGTTGCCGGAACGCGAAAACTGGCGGGGGTTTATGACCGCCCCATCATAGGTACTATTATTAAACCCAGTGTGGGATTTTCTCCTGAGGCGACGGCGCAGCAGGTAAAGCTGCTGTTAGATTCCGGTGTCGATTTTATTAAAGATGACGAGTTACAGGCAAACGGGCCACACTGTCCTTTTGAGGCGCGCGTTAAGGCGGTTATGAAAGTGATCCGCGAACACCGCGACAAAACCGGTAAAATGGTGATGTATGCTGCAAACCTCACCGGCGAGATAGACGAAATGCTGTCCCGTCACGATGTAGTACTTGCTGAAGAGGGAACCTGTATCATGGCCAGCCTGAATTCCATTGGCCTGCCGGCCATGAAGGTACTTCGGGCACATTCACAATTGCCGATACACGGCCACCGCAATGGCTGGGGAATGCTGGCACGCTCGCCAGCCATAGGTATGAGTTTCATCGCTTACCAGAAACTTTGGCGCCTGGCGGGTATTGATCACACTCATGTCAATGGCATCGACAATAAATTCTGCGAATCCAACGACAGCGTTATCGCATCGGCCAGAGAGTGCCTGACACCCATGTTTGATGCCCCGGCTAAAGGCTGTGAGATCATGCCGGTTTTTTCTTCCGGCCAGTCAGTTCATCAGGTGGAAAAGACCTTTCAGGCAATGCGTACCACTGATGTTATGTATGCTGCGGGTGGTGGCATAATGGCCCATCCAATGGGACCTGCCGCGGGTGTTACAGCACTCAGACAAGCCTGGGATGCGGCAATTTCAGGTATCCCGGCGATTCAGGCAGCCAAAGATCATGCTGAACTGGCGGCTGCTTTGGGAGTATAACGTGGCATTACTGTACGGTTATTACGCAGATGATTTTACTGGCTCCACTGATGTGCTTGAACAGTTAGCTGAGGGGGGAGTGAGTGCAGTATTGTTTCTTCGGGTTCCGGACAAGGCGCTGTACCAACGATTTGAAGGGGTGAAAGCCATCGGTATTGCCGGTGACAGCAGAAGTCGTTCTGTGAGTTGGATGCAAGACAAGCTGCCACAAATGTTTAGCGCGTTACAGCACGCTGAAGTGGTGCACTACAAAACCTGCTCGACATTTGACAGCAGCCCGACGGTGGGCTCTATCGGCAAGGCACTGGAAATCGGTGTCGATTTGCTGGGTGGCCCGGCGGCTATTGTTGTGGCAGCTCCTCATCTGGGGCGCTATGTGGCATTTGGCAATCTGTTTGCTAAGGCCAATGACACTTTGTATCGCATCGACCGGCACCCGACTATGTCCTGCCATCCGGTTACACCTATGGCGGAAGCTGATCTCAGATTGCATCTGGCTGAACAAACCGGGCGCAAGATATCCTTACTGCCTCTGCCGGATTTGCACGCAGAAAATCAGCAAACCCAGTTTGAAAGCGCTGGCAACAACGCCGCTGCAATCCTCTTTGATGGTGTATCCGCCGATGATCTGGCAGCGACAGGAGCCCTGATTGCCAATAACAACATGCATTTTGCGGTTGGTAGTTCGGGCCTTACCAGAGCGCTCGTGTCTCAGTGGCGCAACAGGTCGCTGACCGAAGAAGATAAAATTCAGACACCTGCTTCGGCAGTTGAACACTTACTGGTATTGAGTGGTAGTTGCTCACCGGTGACCGGAGAGCAAATCGCAGTCGCCAAATCCAAAGGCTATGATGCCATACCGGTGAATATGACGGCATTGACCCGGGACGACGCAGAAGAGCGCCGTTTAGTCGCCGCTGCACTGGCTTCTCTGGCAGCGAAAAAAAGCTGCATTATTTATTCTGCTCAAGGGCCATTGTCCGGCCAACCTGAAGCGGCCGGGGAAGTACTGGGCGCTATGCTGGGCCGAATAGCCAAAAAGGTCGTGCAGGAAACCGGGCTTAAGCGCATCCTGTTTGCCGGAGGTGACACTTCCAGTCATGGTGTTGCGCAACTTAACGCGGATGCCATGACCTGGCAAGCGCCCATTGAAGTGGGCGCACCACTGGTGAAAATTCACTCTCTGGATACCAGTATCGATGGTCTGGAAATGGTGCTGAAAGGCGGTCAGATGGGCCAGCCCAATTTTTTCGAATCTGTGCGTTGTGGTCGTCAACTGGCAGAATAATCATAGGTTTATTATGTGTAACCTGGCAATTGCTTCCGGTACATCGCGCAGATCATTACGGCCGATAAATTTTTGTGACCGGTTGGCCGGCGAATTCGATACCGACGATGCGCAGCCATGCACACTTTAGAAGGAAAATTATTGTGAAAACATTAGCTTTAGTTCATACCTCACCGACACTCAGTCCATTGTTTAACGAGTTGACTGCGCGCATCATGCCGGATGTACGCATTCTGCATTTTGTCGATGAAAGTCTGATCAAAAATACCATCGCCAAAGGTTTTCTGGAAAAGTCTTCCATGAGACGCCTGATCACTATGGTAGGCTCCTGTTTTGATGCCGGTGCTGATGCTGTTCTTGTCACCTGTTCATCTATTGGACCAGCGGTTGATATCGCTGCACAGCTCTACGATAAGCCGGTGTTGCGGGTGGATCGTCCGATGGCGGAAAAAGCGCTTGATGCCGGTCGTCGTGTAGGAGTTATTGCAACTTTACCTACTACCTTAAAGCCGACTTCGGATCTGGTGCGCAATGTTGCAGCGCAGCAGGGCAAAGAGGTAGAGATTGTTGAGTACCTTTGCGAAGGTGCATTTGAAGCGGTCATGGCCGGAGACGGCGAAACTCATGATCGCATCGTTGCTCAGGGGTTAACCGAGGGCATGAAAAGTGTCGATGCAATTGTTTTGGCGCAGGCTTCAATGGCACGGGTACTGAGTACTTTACCGGAGGATGCCTTAACTGCACCCGTATTTTCCAGCCCCGAACTTGGCGTACAACGTGCCCAGGCAGTATTGCAAAGTCTCAGTTGCTAAGCAGGAATTAAGAAGGTAAGCATGCCAGACAACTCGTCGCAACATACCGTAGTCATTGATATCGGCAAAACCCATATCAAGCTGCACCTGTTAAATCGCGATTTTCAATCTGTGTTCTCCAGGCAGATGAAAAACAGCGTTGTAAATTATGGGGACTATCCAGGTTTCAATACTGAAGTCATTTGGCAATGGTTGATGGATGGTATCAAAGCTGTTGCGCAGGAATATCACATTGCGGCGCTGACGGTGACCACTCACGGCGCCACCGCTGCCTTGATAAATCGCGAAAACGACGCTGATGGTGGGTTAGTTTTTCCGATACTGGATTATGAATTTCCGGGGGTTCAAAGCGACACGTCGGATTACAGTGCCTTGCGACCAAATTTTAGTGAAGCTTACTCTCCGGATTTGCCGGCGGGACTGAATCTGGGCCGACAACTGCACTGGTTAAAGCAAAGTTTTCCGGAACAATTTTCTCAGGTAACCGACATTCTCATGTATCCCCAATATTGGGTGTGGCGCTTTACCGGCCAGAGATATTCTGAAATCACATCGTTGGGTTGCCACACCGATCTGTGGTCATTTTCGCGATGGGACTATTCAGCACTGGTAGACAAGTTAGGTCTGCGCCAACTAATGCCGCCCGTGAAACCCGCCTGGCATGATTGTGGTCAGCTGTTACCGGCGTTGTCTCAACAGCTGGGCCTTAGCGCTGATTGTCGTTTTTTTAATGGCGTTCACGACAGTAATGCCAGCTTTTTACGTTACCGCCTGACACAGGGCGATGCTCCTTTTACGGTAATTTCGACGGGTACCTGGACCATATTAATGGCTTCCCGAACACCATTGGACAAGTTGAATGCCGACAAGGATATGCTCGCCAACATTGATGTGACTGGTCAGCCGGTAGCCTGCGCCCGGTTTATGGGCGGGCGAGAGTTTGAAGTTATTTGCGAGCAAGCCGGCTCCTGGCTTGGTGAGCAGTTCAGCGTTCAGGATGTAGCGCACGTTATCCAACAATCGGTGTTTGCATTACCGGATTTCAGTGAGGGCAGTGGACCTTTTGGCGGAAAAAAAGGGCGCTTTGTCGGTGATATTAATCAGATAAGCGGCATTGCATTGGCAACGCTCTACTGTGCGCTGATGATTGACTATCAGCTGGACATGCTGGGCACACAGGGACCGGTATTCATTGAAGGTGCTTTTTTGAAAAACCCGTTGTTATGCGAACTTGTGGGTCAGTTGCGCGCTGAGCAGCCGGTATTTTTGTCCCGCGACAGCACCGGAACCGTGCAAGGTGCTGCCTGTTTAACTCATTGGGATAATGCTCAATGTGAACTCGGATTACGAGAAGTACACAAATCGACTCTTTCAGGACTGACGTCGTATCGCACTCAATGGCGTGCACTGGCTGAACTGTAGCCGGCAATGTCATGCTGTTGAAAGGTTGGTTTTTGCGGATGTGGTGCCCGAAGCACAGTTAATTTTAGGAAATTTTTATGCAAGTTTTGTTGTTTATAGTGTTGGGTCTTTTGGCTTTGTTGGCTTCCAGCCTCAGTGTTGCTCAACCGGTCACGCTCAGTGAAACAGACTGGCACGGAAGTGACACCTATAAAATTACTATGCCGATGGGAACCGTGTATTTTGAAAAGGGCAATGGCATATCAGGGTTTAAGAGTTTCATTGATTCTCAAGGCAACGACTGGATTGCTTCGTACCTGCCTCCGGGTCCCAAAGGCGAATACCGTGGATTTCCAAATAGCGTGGGGGGCTTTGGTCACGCGGGTCGCGATAGCGGCTCGGTGACCAGGGTTGTCAATAATATTATCCAGGGCGATGTGGTTATACTGGAGTCCAGCAATCCGTATTTCACCTTTCGGTATCACTTTTTTGCAGATCGCATCGCTGTTGAAGTTCTGGAGTCTTCCGGTAAAGCCTATCCCTTTATTCTTGAAACGGTCGCCGGAGGGAGTGCAGATGCTGAAGATTTTTTCGTCACTGCTGATGGTGTCAGGCACATTCCTACCGTAGCGGGGGAGCTGGATGATTTCACTCCGGAGTGGATATACATTGGCGATCCCAAGGTCAGGGATGTGATGTTTTTTGCGAAGACACCGGAAGATGATGCCCCTAACGAGAATCATCGTCAGATTCTGGATGGCAATGTTCACAATATGGATCTGTACAGTTTTGGTCGCACCGGACCGGAACAGGGTTATACGGTTAAAGGGATGCAGGGCAACCGACATGTCGCCATTATTGGGTTTACGTCAGGAGAAAAGTCTCACCAGGAGATTGCCACCCTGATTGAAGGGTTTATGGCGCAACCTTTCACACCCTGATGCCTTATCGGCAGTGCATCAGGGCTGCTGCTTTGCTTAATTGCTGCGAGCCACAGGTGCGAGAATAACTTCCACGTTGTGCTTTTTCAGCATATCAAGCTGTTCTTCAGTGACGCCATCATCGGTGATTAGCACGTCTACTTCTTCCAGCTCGCACAAGATCAAACTACTGCGCTTTCCAATTTTAGAACTGTCGGCCAAAACAATAAGTTGATCGGCTTGTTTCAGCAATTTACGCTCAGAAAGGATCAGCAAAGGATCTGTTTCCATCAGGCCGAACTCGCTAATGCCGGGAGTGCCCATAAACATTTTGGAGCCGTGGTAATTGGGGATACAGTCATTGTCAAATGAGCTTAATATGATGCTTTGTTTGCGGTAAATCTCTCCACCCGGTAACGTAATCTGACAATCACTGTTTTCTGCCAGTTCGGTGGCTAAGGCAAACGAGTTCGTCAGTATATTCAAATGGCGACTATACAGCGCGTCCTTCATCATATAGGTACTGCTACCGCCATTGATAATGATGGACTCACCGTCTTCACACAATGACACTGCCTTGGCGGCAATGGCTTGCTTTTTGTCCTGATGTGTTTCGGCATCCACCAAAAAAACGGAGCCTTTTAAATGGGTTCGTCCTTTTGTTGACCCTACCGGGTTGTTTGACTG
Source organism: Planctobacterium sp. R6 (assembly GCF_055755215.1). NCBI lineage: Bacteria > Pseudomonadati > Pseudomonadota > Gammaproteobacteria > Alteromonadales > Alteromonadaceae > Planctobacterium > Planctobacterium sp. R6. The sequence continues at coordinate 30,863 of NZ_JBVTQY010000005.1, read as the reverse complement.
AGCGCCGCCGCGGATCTTGGTCAGCAGGTTGCGTTTCGCAAGCTTGGTCAAATCACGTCGTATGGTAGCCTCAGATGCTCTCAGTTGTGAGGACAGCGTAGGCACGGACGCAAAACCACTTTCGGCCAGCAACTCCAACAATAAATGGTGTCTTTGTTTTTCAAGCATATAGTGCACGTTTCCTTGGGAACAATAATCATTATTAAGGTCCTTCAATCAACGGCCATCAATTTCAGCGCGACAAAACACTTTTGTCAGCAATTTACATGACTAAAAAAGGCACCTTTTGAAAGAATAATACCAGTAAAGCCTTCCAATGACTAAATTTACTTGAACAAATTGTGAAAAAATTCATCCGTTGCTGCAGCCATAAAAATAGGTTGGGTATTGTCATATCTGGTGTTGCCCAAGTTATTTAGTGGGTAGCAAATAATGGCTCTGCAATTTCACGCCTTGTCTGTAATCCCGCTTTTAACATCTGGCCCAGCAGTGGGCTGCAATTCCCTGAGTAGTCAATAAATCCAACCTATCGTCTAAAACATCGTACCTAAGGTCCAAAGGTGCATTTCCTCTGTTGCGCATTTATCAAATATTTTAAACACTCCCGGCCGGTTTATCACACGAACAGGTCAATTATGCTCATCAAATTGCTACGATTAATTAGTATCTTGTTGCCCACAATGGCGGCCAAAATTGTCAGGAATCTGATACTTACACCGAGAATTGCGGCGCATAAACAGACACTGCCGCAAGCTGATGCAACGATTGAGGTAAATGAAGATACCCAGCTTAAACTCTGGCAGGGCAGCGGAAAAACCGTATTGTTGATGCATGGCTGGTCAGGTTCGGTTGAAGATTTTACAACCTTGTTTCACGCTCTCAGAGCACGTGGCTACCGCATTGTTGCGCCGATTCCCGCCGGTCATGGAAAAACTAATTCAGGATTATCTCATCCCGGAAAATTTATCCAGGCTATTGAAGATTGCATCGCCAGGGTGAATCTGCCGGTGGATGTGGCTATTGGACACTCAATGGGGGCTAGTGCTCTGGGTTACATTGCCGCCAGGCGAGATGATTTTGAACAACTGATATTGATTGCTCCTGCCATAGATTTTACCGAAGTGTTGGCAAAACTCTCCACGAAATTAGGCTTAACGCCCGTTGCAAAACAAAAATTTTTGCAATTGGTAGATGAGCTTGTAGGGATCCCAAGGGAGCAGTTAAATCTGATGATGAGCAGCAAGTTACTGAGCAGAGGTGGCATGTTAGTACATGATCTAAACGACAAAGAAGTGGCGTTTAATGATGTGCTCAGATTGCAGCAGTCTTGGTCCGGTTCAAAGTTGTTTCGAACTCAGGGATTGGGCCATCGCCGGATATTAAATGATGAGCTTGTCTGTGAGCAGATTGTGCTGTTTACCGAAGCAGCGAATTAGAAGCAAACAGGTTGTTGCAATGTAGAAACGAGTAGGCCAAATTTCGAATTTCATAACGACAAACAGTTTCAATTTCTGGACTATTGGCGCCTTTGCAGCCGGCAAGCTCGTGCAAGCTTCAGAATTCCAATTTTCGGGAAGCTCTACAAATGAAACTATTAAAAATGCTGGTGTTTTCTGCCTTACTTTTCAATGCATCCAATGGCAATGCGGAACAGGTAAGCTTTTCGACTGCAGATAAATTTACCCTACAGGGCAGTTACTATAAGCCAAAAGCACAAAGTCAAAAAGCTGTGCTAATGCTGCATCAGTGTAATTTTAATCGCACTATGTATGAACAAATTGGCCAAGGCCTGGCCGTGCTTGGTATTCATGCCTTAAGTATCGATTTACGGGGTTTTGGGGACAGTGCAACAGACGCCTTTGATATGACCAGGGCAGATGAGCTTTCTGCACAAGAAAGTAGTGCGCTGATTAAAAAGTTATATAAATTGTGGCCTTCAGACGCCATGACAGGGCTTGAGTTTTTGCAAGACAAAGTGGGAGCCAATGGCAAAATAGGTGTTATAGGTACGAGTTGTGGAGGTTCTTTGGCGCTGAAGCTGTCAGCATCTTTTCCCTTTTCTGCTGTGATCTTGCTCTCTTCTGCGCAGGGTGAAAAAAATACACAAAGATATGAGCATCTGCTGCAGTTTTCACCCACGCTGCTGATTGCTTCTGTTGAGGATGAAGCGGCATATCAAAGTGCGCAAAAGCTGTTTGGTGTCGCAAAACATGTTGCCTCAAAGTTTCTGAGTTATACCGGAGATGCCCATGGTCATCCGCTGTTTAAACAAGATCCGCTTTTACAATCTGAGATCGTAAACTGGCTTGCCATCAATCTTTAAAATCTGCGTTACCTGTTCATTATTGAATTCCTTCGTTTGGCCCTCTTAAAACAGGGCTTTTTTTACTTTGCCCTGTGCTGAATGCTTAATCTAAGAATATTAAAAATCCGTTATAGAAACTGCCATAGCCGTTTCACTACGCCGTTATCCCCGTTTGTGTCGAATTTCCCCTGCCAAAGTTGCATTTGTATAGCCTACTCCGTTGTAAAAGCTTTTTTGCAATTAACACAGGAAATTACATGCACACAAAAAAACTAATTGCCCGTGCGGTTGCCGCAGCACTTATTGCTGGTAGCGCCAATGCAGTGGCACAAGAATCTCTGGACAACGATGCCGTTGAACGCATTGCGGTTACAGGCTCAAGTATTAAACGAACTGATTTAGAAGGGGCGTTGCCCATTACTACGCTGTCAGCAGACGACATCGCAAAAACCGGTGTTACCTCAGTGCCCGACCTGATAGCAACAATTCCAAGTATGCAGGGATTTACTACGGGTACACAGTCTGTTGGTGGCGGTGGTGCTGGTATTTCGTCGGCTTCGTTGCGCGGTATTGGTGATGAGTACACGCTGGTATTGTTAAATGGCAAGCGCCTGGCACCAGCTGGCTCCGGCAGTGCTGTGGATGTAAATTCAATTCCGATTTCTGCGATAGAGCGGGTTGAAGTGCTGACCGACGGTGCTTCTGCTTTATATGGTTCGGATGCGATTGCTGGTGTTGTTAACTTTATATTGAAGAAAGATATACAGGAAACCACTTTCGATGTGCGCTACGACGTACCCGAAGATACTGGCGGTGAAAACTATACGTTTAACTTTACCACGGGGTTTGGTGATCTCTCTCGGGACGGTTTCAATGTCTTTGTTTCCTATATGCGAGAAGACCAGGAGGCCCTGGCTTCCCGTGACAGAGAACATGCCAGAACAGGAATCATCCCCTTTAATTACAACGGGCAAGATTTGGTCTTTGTGGCTGATTCTTCTAATGCCATCCCTGCTACGGCGACACTGCGCTTTAATGATGGTTATGAAATCGGCATCAATCCTTTCCGGGAAATGAATGGCCAATGCGCACCGGATAATGTACCCAGTGACACGGTTGCCTTTCTGGATGGTGAACAGGTGGGTGAATATTATGCCTGTCGATACGACTTCACCAGCACTTTGGAAATTGTTCCTGAATACACGCGAGATAACCTGATCATTGGTGGGGTAGCGGAAATCAATGACTCTGCCGAGGTCTATAGTACGGTGTCCTATTCCAGATTTGAGCTAACATCTCGAATTGCACCGTATCCCACCGGTAATTTCCCGGTTGCTCAGGATAACCCTTTGTTCGCCGAGTATATCTATCCCAGTTTACCTGCCGAGTTTCAGGAGCGTGTAGACAACGGCGAACTGGTTCGCTCTACGGCGGCCTGGCGCTCTTTACCGGGCGGCAATCGCACCAATGAATACACTACAGATAGTTTGTTTTTGGATTTAGGTATTCGGGGCGAATGGAACAGCACTGTGTCATATGACTTTTCAGTTACTTATTCTGACTCAGAGCGAGAAGATGTAATTATTACCGGGTATCCAATTCAGGAAGATTTTTTAGCCCTGCTTAGCTCCGGTGATCTGGATGTATTCACCACCGCGGATAATTTGTCTGAAGAGGAGATAAACGCGCTCAGAGCAACTATGTATAGTGGACTGGATACGGTGACCGATACAGAGTTATTAACAGTTAATGGTAATTTCTCAGCTCCGGTATTTGAGTTACCTGCCGGTGATGTATACCTGGGTGGTGGCTTTGATTATCGTGAAACTACCTATTCTCGCCGGGGCTCAGAGGCCAATCAACGTGCTGTCATTCTGTTTTCAGATGCCGATCCGCAATTTGATTTAGAAAGGGAGACCTACGGTATTTTCCTGGAAACTATCGTCCCGGTATTTGAAGGCTTCGAGGTTACAGCTGCTGTTCGTTATGACGATATCTCTGCTGTTGAAAATACAGTTGTTCAGAATCCGATTGAACTGGCGCAATACCTTGAAGACGGCACTATTGGTGGCAACCTGTTAACGGATATTGATGGCAATGTTATCGCAAATGGGTTTACTAGTGATGTAAGTGAAGACCTGGATGATACCACCTATAAAGTAAGTGCTTCCTATCGCCCCAATGAAAACTGGTTACTGCGTGCTTCAGTAGGTACCGGCTTTAAAGCGCCTACCATGCGTGAAATTGCCGAACCTCTGATCCCCTTTGGGGTAACTGGTGGAACCTTTGCCTGCCCGTTCCCGAGCAGTGACCCAATGGCCGCTTATTGTGTTCAGGGCCTGGCGCAGTATGACGTGTTCCGACAGGGTAATCCCAATTTGAATCCTGAAGAGTCTGAGCAACTTTCCGTTGGCTTTGTGTATTCCGGCGACAATGGTTTCAGTGTTTCGGTTGATTACTGGGAAGTCGATCTTGAGAATGTTGTTCAGCGTCCGACGGAAGCCAATATCTTCAACGACCCGGACACTTACCGCGAGTTATTTACCACTAAATTTGATGAAGGGCTGGGGCAAGATGTATTGGCTATTATTCAGGGGCCGGTGAACGTCGGTGAACAGAATAATGCCGGTATTGATTGGACTGTAAACTTCACAAATGAATTTGGCTGGGCTGATCTTAAGACTTCATTATCGGGAACCTACATAATCGAAAGTGAATCTCTGCAGGTTGGTTCAACTGATGTCTTCGAAACCAGCTTAGGTCGCAAAGGACCAGATGACGATGTAGTTTTCCGCAACAAGATTCGCATCGTTAATACCTTAAGTCATGGTGATTTCGTACACACCTTAAATATTGCTTACCAAAGTGGTTATGCCGATAGCTATTTCCCTGGCGGTAGTTTTGCGATTCGTAACCCGGGTCCTGAAAATGATTTATCTATCATTTATGATGGTGGTGTACAGCTAAAAGTCCCCTCCCATACCATTGTTGATTGGGTGACCCGTTACAATTACAACCAGAACCTGACTGTCTCGGCCGGTATCAACAACCTGTTTGACAAGCTACCTCCACTGGCATTTGGTGAAGGCGGTGGTCACCAGGAAGGCTTTGACCCCAGATATTTTGATTCCTATGGCAGGACTTTTTATCTACAAAGTCAGTACAAGTTTTAATTAACTTAAACTAAAGCCCCAAAGTTACTCTACTTTGGGGTTTATTTTTTAACTATAAAACTGTCTCAAAACCCCATTCTTAGCATTGTCAATTGACGAATATTTCACTCCTTCTATGGCATATTAGTTGTCCTCAGTTGAGATAAGTTCTTACCGCATTTTGCAAAATGTTGGCAGGAGTAAACACTAATAAATTGGACTTTGAGATTCTATGTACAAAGTTTTAATCGTCATAAATGATGCTGAAAGTGCCATAGGCATTAGAGCAGCCATTCAGGAGCATTTTTTAGTCTCGAAAGTGACAGTTGTCTCTTGCGAGCAGCAAGCATTTGCTGAAGTCGACCGTGAAGCCCCGGATTTTGCTATTACTGATATTGCATTTTTACACCAGAGCGCACTACGTGGCTTCTGTTTCGTATTTCCGATAATTGTATTAGGTCACTCTGGCTGCAGTGCCATTCAGGCTTTTGAGTATCGAGCTTTTGACTTTTTACTCATGCCGGTGAGTGAAATTCGCATGGAACTTGCCCTAAGGAGAGTTGTTTCCAGTCTTGGAGAGCGTCTGAGGCGACGAAATTCGTCAATCTCAGATGATTTCTTACTGGGTAGCCAGCCGAAGCCAAGAGAAAGAAAAAAGTTGGTCATTAAAGAAACCGGGCGCATACGACTTATTAGTCAGAGCGCTATTCGCTATGTAAAAGGGGCGGGGAATTACGTTGAAATTTTCTTGTTAAATGAGCGCAAAATTATGCACAGAGCCACCTTGGGCTCCATTGAAAGGCAATTGGATCCGGAGCTGTTTTGCCGAATTCACAAAAGCACCCTGATCAATATCAGTTTAATTGAAGAGTTGCGGCCTAAACCTCGGGGAGACTACAGTGTTCGACTAACGAGTGGTGAAAATTTGGTACTGAGTCGCAATAATAGAGATAAACTGGCCAGACTGATAGATTAGGTTCCGTCAATGTTCTGTTGAGTTATTCAATGTTTTGAATGGTAAATCCAACGCCGTGAATGGTTTTTAAAATAGGGAATGGGAATGGTTTATCAATAACCTGGCGGAGTTGATAAATGTGGGAACGCAGCACATTGGGCTCCCTATCCCGGTTGCCCCAAAGATTGTTAAATAGTTCGGATTGCGTCACTACTTTGGGGTAAGCCTCTGCCAGAATATCCATGATCTGAAATCCCATACGGGTGCACTTTATATTGCAGCTTTCGCGAAATAGTGCGTACGATCGCCGATCTACTATGAGTGGCCCCAAGGTTATTTTACTGTTTTTATTTAACCGGGTTCTGCGTGAAAGTGCCATTAACCGCACATACAGCTCGGGCATGGCAAAAGGCTTCGCCAGATAATCATCCGTGCCACTTTGAAATCCGCCAATGAGGTGCTCCAGGGAGTTTTGTGCTGACAACATCATCACGGGTAATGATGGGCATATCTGACTTTTCATTTGTTGGCAAAAATCATAACTATTAGTATCAGGTAAATCTCCATCCAGGACGACAACATTGTAGCTATTATCTGTTAAAAGATTTTTAGCAATACGCGCAGTTGGAGCGTAGTCAACACAATGTCCTTTTAATTCCAGGTATTCTGCTACTGATGTCGCGACTTTAATATCATGTTCAACCAGTAAAATACTCATTTCTATAGCGCTCTCATTCTGGTAATGAGCAGCATAGTAAAAGTAAAAATTATGCCTTTTTAAACCGATGATTTTAAATATTTACCTCAAAATCCAGTCATGACTCTTGTAATTACATTGAATATTTTATGTGATGTAAGCCGAGAACTTTCTCATCGGACATGCGAAAACGGCTGGCATATTTTGCCACCAGATAACCCAAATTTCTGGCTGCGTTCATTTCTGAATTTATAACGCCCTTACTTTGGATTTGAATCACAATACCCATCTTACAACTGAGCGCGTAATCTGAGTTACTGCAACTGGGCGGAACATCTGGAGTCACCCACAGCATTCCATGACTAGACGCCAGGGTAATAAGGTGTTGTAAGGTACTAATCTGCTGACAATGTTGGATTGTGCCACAGGTAAATCCCGCGGCTAATTTACCAACCCAGCGCTGTACTTGCCATTGTTCGTAACTGGCATCAGCAAAAGCTAGTAAACGCTCTGTTGTTGGATTTTCGGATGCAGGGCTACCAAATATTATTGCGTCGCATTTTGCTAACTCACTGAATGTCCATTGCGCACAGAATCGGTTACTTTGGAAGTCTTTTTCGGTTAATCGAAAATGCTTGACTCTGGTATTGCCAAATCCAATGACACCCTCAGCAATCAGGTTAGCAATTTCATGAATCTCACAATTGTTGCAGTAGTAAACAATGCCAATTAGTACCATGATCTTTGCTTCATTAACTGAAATAGTCGATGCGAACGCTATCACGGAAGAAGTGAAAAATATGTGAAATGTCAGTGGGTTATTAGCAAATCCGACTATAGTTTAGGTAAAAAGCAGGGATTAAAGTAACATGGCGGCGAGTTATCTATGAACGAAAGTAGAGTATGATATTTTTCGTGTACATGCGCACTAAAAGATAAAACGGTGAGAAAGCCGTAAACCATAAATATAGTTTTGCGTTTAAATGGAATAAAGTGCAGTTGGCTTTTTGGGTTTAAGCCTGAAAACAATGGCGCACCCGAGAGGATTCGAACCTCTGACCTCTGCCTCCGGAGGGCAGCGCTCTATCCAGCTGAGCTACGGGTGCACAAATTTGTAGTTGTGATTGAGGTGTACGAGCACCTAATCTAATCCATTTGTTGTTAACCTTTTAAGGTTTAAACCCTCCATGGTGAGGGCTTCCAGCTCGACGTCCACTTGTCTCGCGTTCATGCCTAAAACTACTCCAGGTATTCGTAGTTTTCGGGCGGCATTCACCCAGCTGAGCTACGGGTGCGTAACCGGGCGCTAATAATACGGATGTCGGGCCATTCAGGCAACCGCTTTGTGGGCTTTCCTAAAATAAAAACTAATTAGCAGGCCTGATATTCCAGTTTCCGGTTGTCGGCAGGTTTTAACTGGCTATAATCGTTACAGTTTATTAACTATGGTTTACGAAAGTCATCGCGGAATAAAAGATATGAAAAAACTGCTTACCCTGATTTTAACTACCTGCATGTTTGTTTCTGTGGCACACGGAGCAAAGAAAGATACTGATGAAGAGATAAAAGAGCGTATCAAGCCGGTAGGTAGTGTTCATGTGGCTGGTGCAGCTGCTGAATCTGCTGCAGCGGCAGGGCCGCGTTCTGGCGCAGATATTTATAATGCCTCTTGTGTTGCGTGTCATGCCAGTGGGGTTTTAGGTGCCCCTAAAAAAGGTGATGCGGCTGCATGGCAGGCGCGGGTAGATGAGAAAGGTTTTGAAACGGTTTGGCAAAACGCCCTGAACGGTATCGGTGGTATGCCTCCCAGAGGAACCTGTGGCGATTGCTCTGATGATGACATCAAGGCTGCCATCGAATTTATGATGGAATAACAGACACCCGATAGCCTTTGGTAAATTGGTGTAATTAATTTCTCCAGGCGAATGTAATACAAAACAGCTTTGAGTAAAAAGTCACAATTTTGCATTAATTTCATTCCAAATATTCTAAGAAAAGGTCACCTCAAAGGTGGCCTTTTTGTTAATGTTACGTTATTTTTAGCAACGTCTATTCTGGCGAATAATTATAATTAAATTTTGACAACAATGTGTGATGGAACAAAATAATCAGGCTGGCGTACTGTCTGAGGACGAATTGCGAGAGTTGGTCCCGCAGCTTCAAAAGGTGACAGAGAAGTACAAGCGCGCCGAAGCCATTCAAAAAGCGTTATTCGATATTTCTGAACTCTCCAGTTCAGTTAGCGAATTGTCACGCCTGTATTCCGCTGTCCATGACATTATCGCCAGCTTTATGCATGCTCGTAATTTCTACGTCGCTTTCTACGATGACAGCGAGAGCATGGTAGATTTCGTTTACTTCGTTGATGAATTCGACGAACTCACTATGAACGAAATGCCCGCGGAAAAGTTAAAAGATGGTTTCACCGGCTATGTATTAGAAACCGGTAATCATCTGTTTCTCACCAAAGAGAACTACGATCAGAAAGTTGAAGAGATCGGTATCAGCAAGCTGGGTACCCGGCCCGTTGACTGGATTGGTGTGCCGCTGAAGCGAGGTCAACGCATTATTGGTGTGATGGCGGTACAAAGCTATGACGATGCGGTTCGCTACACCGAAGACGATCTGGACATTTTACTGTTTGTGTCGCAGCACATAGTAACCACAGTGGATCGGGTTAAAAACCGTGAGTTAACCGAAAAGACGATCAGACAGCGCACTAAACAATTGCGCGACATTAACAACGAGTTGCAGGAAGAAATTAAAGAACGCCAGAAGATAGAGTCTCTGCAACAAGCCCTGTTTGAAATATCAGAGCTTTCCGCCACGATGGAAGGTGATATCCCTGATTTTTACGCTAACCTGCACGATATCCTGGCTCGTCTTATTCATGCTCCTAACCTTTATATTGCCACTTTGGATAAAGAACGCCAGTTCTTACGCTTTCCCTATTTCAGTGATCAAAAGAGTAAGGCGGCCACCCCCCGACCGTTGGGCCAGGGGCTGACGGAATATGTACTCAAACATGGCCATGCCGAACTGATAGATGCAAAACGCGCGCAGGAACTTGCCGAAGAAGGTTTGTTATGCCCGGATATTGCTGGGCGCATGTTGGCCAGTAAAAACTCCTGGATTGGCGCACCTCTGATTGTCGATGGCGAAGTGTCGGGTGTTATAGGGATTCAGGCCTATAACGAAGATTACACCTATGGTTTTAAAGATCTGGAATTATTGCGCTTTGTTTCTCACCATATTGCGGTAGCACTGGAGCGTAAAAAGGCAGCTGAAGCGATTTACGCTTACAACAACGAACTGTCTTCCCGGGTCAAAGAGCGCACTCAGGAATTGGATGAAACCAATGCCCACCTGAAAAAACAAATCGAAGAGCGTAAGCAAATCGAATTAAAGCTGATCCACGATGCGCATCACGATGCATTAACTGGATTACCTAACCGCGCTATGTTCCTCAATCGACTGGAGTTGGCATTGGCCAACAAACAGCGTTTCCCTGAGAACAAATTTGCGCTGTTGTTTATCGACCTGGACCGTTTCAAATTAATCAACGACACCCTGGGTCACCACGCGGGCGACAGCTTTTTAATTGAAGTGAGCTTGCGGGTTGATCAGTGCATCCGGGGGCACGATTTGTTAGCCCGACTGGGCGGAGACGAATTTGTGATCCTGCTGGACAACTTTGACGACGATGAAGATGTCGAAGAGGTTTCACAGCGCATTCTGGAAACCCTGAGCAAACCTTTCTGTCTGGATGGTTCAGAAATGTACTCAGGCGGCAGTATCGGTATTGCTTACGTTGAAAGCTGGTATCAAAGTGCCGATGAAATTATTCGTGACGCCGATTCCGCAATGTACCAGGCCAAATCACTGGGGCGTGGTCGCTATGTGATGTTCGACCAGAGTATGCGTGAAAAACTGCTGGAAGAGCTGGAGCTGGAAAATGACTTCCGCCGCACGTTAAAGTTAAAAGCATTCGATTGCAATTATCAGCCGGTGATCCACCTGGGCAGTGATGAAACCATTTACCATGAGTGTTATGTGCGCTGGGTGCACCCGACTATCGGCAGTGTAAAGAAAGATCAGTTTGTACGCATTATCGAACACAGTGGCATGACGATGGAAATGGATAATTTCATGCTGGAAAAGGCCTGTCAGATTTTGTCTGAGCAGGAAGATGTGCCTTTTATTTCCAAGACCGACAAGGTTGCCATCAACCTGTCCGGTAATCACCTGATGCAGGCTTCGCTGGTCAATCAGTTGATTGAGAATGTCATGTCGTCGGGTATTTCCCCGGAAAGACTGGTGATTGAAATCGACGAAACCTTATTAAACCGCAAGTCTCAGCAGGTGTTACAGTCTATTAAAATGCTCAAAAAAGCCGGGGTTACCCTGGTACTTGATAACTTTGGTAATGGCCTGGCATCCCTGAACTATCTGTGTTCTTACCCCTTTGATTACGTGAAGTTTGATCGCAAATTTATTCGTTCGCTGCCCGGATCAGAACAAAACCTGAAGCTGATCCAGTCAGTGCAGCAGATTTCGCAACACTTTGGCTTCCAGTTAATAGCAGAGGGTATCGAGAATGCCGCACAATGTGAGGCATTGGTGGGGATTGGCTGTGAGTTAGGGCAGGGCTCGTTTCTGACCGAATTTCAGAATAAATCCATCGACAAGCCGAAGGCCGAACAGGATCAAAAAAAAGTCGAAAATGAAGAAAAAGTCATTCCATTGACTGCCTGAGCCAGGTTTAACGCAGCATATTGCGTAAATTAGCAATTCCGACTTCGCCCTTTTTCTGTTTTTCTTCTTTACTGGCCGACGGCTTTTTGGTTTCCCAAACGACATCATCAACCGGAAGTTCATCCAGAAAGCGGCTGGGTTCCGGAAAGTTTATCTCTCCAAACTGTCGACGCTCTTTTGCTAATGAGAATATGAGTTCTCGTTGTGCGCGGGTAATTCCCACATAGGCCAGACGTCGTTCTTCCTCGACATTGTCCTCGTCGATACTGCTTTGATGGGGCAACAAACCTTCTTCCATACCCACCATAAATACGTATGGAAACTCCAGGCCTTTCGAGGCATGTAAGGTCATTAATTGTACGGCGTCACTGGCGTCTTCTTCCTCGTTCTTTTCCATCATGTCCCGCAGAATAAGGCGGTTAACCACTTCCACCAGACTCATGGGAGGATCGGTATCCGTGCCTTCCAGCATACCCTGTACCCAGCCGTATAAAGTACTGATATTGGCCAGGGTCATTTCCGCAGCTTTGGGTGACGCACTGGTTTCATAGACCCATTCTTCGTATTTGGCACCTTTGATCAGATCCCGCAACGCGGCATTGGTATCTCCGCGCTGGGCATTGTCTGCCAGCTCTACTATCCAGCGACCAAAACCCTGTACGGCGGCCAGTGATTTGCCGCTGAGTACCTGTGGTAATTGCGATGACAGTGACGCTTCAAATAGCGATATTTTCAGTTGATTGGCCAGATTACCCAGCTTTTCCAGTGTAGCCCGGCCAATGCCACGGGTGGGTGTGTTGATTACGCGTAACATCGCGGTATCGTCGTCGTGATTCACCAGCAATCGCAGGTAGGCCATGATGTCTTTGATTTCTGCCCGTCCAAAAAACGACATTCCACCACTGATTTTGTAGGGAATGCGATTGAGCATCAGGGATTTTTCAAAAGGCCGGGACTGGTGGTTACCGCGATATAATATGGCATAGTCTTTATAACTGGTGCCATTCATAAACTTGTGGGACATCAGTTCTGCCACCACCCGCTCTACTTCATGTTCCTCGTTTTTACACTGGATAACGCGTAATTCTGCACCGTAACTGAGTTCCGAGAATAAGCGTTTCTCAAACTCATGGGGATTATTCTGGATCAGAATATTGGCACAATGCAGAATACGACCAGAGGAGCGATAGTTTTGCTCCAGCATGATCACTCTCAGGTTAGGGTAATGTTCTTTCAGTAGGATCAGGTTTTGCGGCTTGGCACCACGCCAGGAATAAATAGACTGATCATCATCTCCCACCACGGTAAATCTGGCTCGTTCTCCCACCAGTAGGCGCACCAGTTCATATTGACTGGTATTAGTATCCTGATACTCATCCACTAACATATAGCGGATTTTGTTCTGCCACTTTTGTCGGACTTGTTGGTTTTGCTGTAACAATAAGGTTGGCAACAGGATAAGGTCGTCAAAATCCAGGGCATTGTAGGCTTGCAAATGTTCCTGATACCGCAAATAAACATGGGCAAATTCTTTTTCTCCAGTGGAGCTGACCTGGTTTAACAATTGTTGTGGCGTGATGAGATCGTTTTTCCAGTTGGAAATGCAGCTTTGCAGCAAGGACAACTGTTCCTTGTCACCGTCTATGGTGTCTTCAGTGAGATCCTTAAGCAATGCCAGGGTATCTTTATCATCAAACAAAGAAAAACCAGGCTTGATGTTCAATGCCCTGGTTTCTGATTTGATGATATTCAGACCGAGAGTGTGAAACGTCGATACTTTTAAACCCCGGGCTTCTGCTTTGCCTAGTGTCTGGCTGACCCGTTCTTTCATCTCACGAGCCGCTTTATTGGTAAAGGTTACGGCTGCGATATAGCGCGCTGGTACGTCGCATTCCCTTACCAGATAGGCTATTTTATTGGTGATAACCCGCGTTTTACCACTACCTGCGCCCGCCAATACCAGGCAGGGACCGGAAATATATTTAACTGCATCATCTTGCTGCGGATTGAGTCTCATGGGTTTCGCTTCTCAGACTGTCAACTGGGAAAATCAGGGCGGCTGATTTTACACGAGTCGGCAAAAATAATCTGTGCAATGCCACACAAAAAGTTGAGATACATAGAAAAAGCCTCCACACTGTGGTTAATCATAAAAATATGCAGGACTCAGTAAGTATGGTACTTGATCCAAAGAAACTGGAAGAAATTGCCAATAAAGTGGTAGACAGCATTCCGCCCGGTGTGAAACAAATGGCCGAAGGGGTGGATGCCAAGGTAAAACAGGCGCTGCAGCATCAGCTGAGTCGACTGGATTTTGTATCCAGAGAAGAGTTTGATGTGCAAACCTCTGTTTTACAGCGTACCCGTGAGAAACTCATTGCGCTGGAAACGCGTATGGAAGAGCTGGAGAAAGCCAACTCAGCCACGGCAAAAATCGAAAACAGCGCCGATTAGGCCTGTTGCGCTTCGGTATGCGCAAAGCCGAAGCGCTCGCGATAATTCTTCGGCGATAGCTGTGTGTGGTTGTTAAATAATTTGCGAAACGAAGCCACATCCTCATAACCCACCTTAAACACAATCTGTTCTACAGGCAGATTCGTGGATTCCAGATAGTGTTTGGCCTTTTCTACTCTGATCTTCTGCAGGTAATTCAGCGGTGTTTCGTTGCAGGCATTTTTAAAGCGCCGGATTAAAGTGCGCTTAGTCACGGCAAACTGTTCACAGATTGCATCCAGAGAAAACGGCTCAGCGTAATGTTTCATCATCCAGGCCTGAATGCTTTCTACCAATGCGTCGTGTTTATTGATGATAAACGCGGTATCAATAAAAGGCTGCTGCGACAATCGTTGTTTGTCCAGTAACAGTAATTTTGACATTTGCGTGGCGAAGATATCGTTGGTGAGCTTTTCCAGCAGCGCCATGCAAACACTAAAGTAAGACGTGGTGGCGCCTCCGGTAATGATGTTGCCATGAACAACCACCAGTTCATCCATTTTTAATTGCACATCGGGAAAGTGTTCGCTAAACAGGTTCTTCATCCACCAGACCGTGGTGGCGGGTATATCATTAAGAACTCCTGTTCTTGCAAGGCCAAAAGTGCCGGTGCAATAGCTGGCAATGAGCTTTCCTTGTTGGTGTTCCTGTCGAATAACCTCTGTTACACAATGGCAGCTATTGAGATAGGCCTCCATGTGAGCACGGTTGTGAGCAAAAATAGACACCAGAAAGACCGCATCGCCCGGTGTGTAGTCCCTGATATTTTTTGCTTTAATCGAAATACCTGCCGCGCTTTTTAACTCTTCGCCTTCGGTGCTGTATATCTGACAGCGAAATAGTTGTTCATCACAGTCCGGATGCAGATAGCGCCAAAATATGTTGCAAAACTCCATAAAGTCCACAATGCCGGTCAGGCTGGAAAACACGCAGTTAGGCGTGGCAATAATGTTAATGGTCTTCATGGGATTCTCCGTACAGACAGTTAAAACGCCAAAATCGTCTACCGATGGCAATAAAGGCACTTTAATTGTCATTATTGCCACTTCTGCGCATTATTGCAAGTGGCTAAAATTACCTCAACTTAATGAGGAGAAGCAAAATGAAACGCATGTTCAGGTTACCCGTGGTTATTGTGACACTATTGATTGGTTGGGGATTGATGATCTGGATGCAGTGGACTCAGCATCTGGAAACCAGCTTTAATCTGATTGGTATGCCCTTTATGATGCTACTGATGGGTTTTTTAGCGGTATTAGCTGCGCAGGAATCTGACGGAAGCAGTGACTGATGACAGGTATAGGTTTGGAGCAGGCAGCCTTTGGCTTGAATAAGCCAAAGGTTATTCCCGTTTGTCAGAACACGCCATTTAAATCAGACAGAAAAAATTTGTAGGCCGGATTTTCACTTTGATCTTCATAGTGATAGCCCAGTTTTTCCAGATGTTGATTAAACAAGGGAGCTTCACCGTCCGGAATATCAAAACCCGCCAACACCAGGCCCTCAGCTGCACCATGGTTGCGATAATGAAACAGGGTAATATTCCATTGTTCGCCCAGTGTAGTTAAAAAGTTAAGCAAGGCGCCGGGGTGTTCAGGAAACTCAAAGGAGTACAGCTTTTCGGTCAGCAAAGTAGGGGGTCTGCCACCTACCATATATCTGACATGCAATTTGGCAATTTCATTGTCAGACATATCAAACCATTTGTAATCCCGGTTATCTAATTTGCTGGTGATTTCCCGGTATTCTTCCTTGCCACGACGCAATTTAATGCCCACAAAGATATGAGCAGTGTCACCGGAGGAATAACGGTAGTTAAATTCGGTTATGGCCTGTTTACCCAGAATATCGCAAAACTCTTTGAAGGCACCTTTGCGTTCAGGGATTCGCACCGCAAATACCGCTTCTTTTTGTTCACCCAGTTCGCAACGTTCTGAAACATAGCGCAGTGTGTGAAAATTAATATTGGCACCACACAAGATACCGGCAAGCTTCTGATCTTTAATATTGTTTTCAAGAACGTACTTTCTTATACCCGCAACAGACAAAGCTCCCGCCGGTTCGGCGATAACCCGGGTGTCTTCAAAAATCTCTTTAATAGCCGCACAGATTTCGTCGCTGTTAACCGTGATAACTTCGTCCACCAGACGTTGACACAAACGAAAGGTTTCCGTGCCCATGGTTTTTACGGCTACACCATCGGCAAAAATCCCCACAGAAGGTAATGTTACCGGTTTGCCTGCAGCCAGTGCCGCTTTCAAACAGGCGGAGTCTTCCGCCTCGACGGCAACAATTTTAACATCGGGCTTGAGCTGCTTAACAAATACCGCGATTCCGGCAGCCAAACCACCCCCGCCAACGGCGATAAACAGCGTATCCAGATGGGGGTTTTGTTCCAGTAACTCACGGGCAATAGTACCCTGACCAGCGATTACGTCCGGTGTGTCAAAAGGTGGGATCATGGTGTAACCATGCTCTGCCGCCAGGCGTCTGGCTTCGTCACTGGCAGCATCAAAGCTGGTGCCATGCAGGATAATGTTTATCCAGTCACCACCAAATGAGCGCACAGCGTCAATTTTTATGTCGGGCGTGGTTTCCGGCATAACGATGGTAGCCCGTATTTTCTTCTTAAAAGCGGAATAGGCAACGCCCTGGGCATGATTACCGGCAGAGGCAGCAATGACGCCTTTTTGCAATGCTTCGTCGCTCAGGTGGGTGATGCAATTGTACGCCCCCCGGAGTTTGAAAGATTTAACCGGTTGCTGATCTTCACGTTTCAACCAGACTTCATTGCCCATGGCCTGGGACAAACGCTGCATGTATTGCAGTTCAGTGTTCCTGGCAACATCATAAACCGGTGATAACAGGACTTTTTTCAGGTATTCACTGTCAGATACCACAACTTCAGTATCACTCATACCCTTAGTCCTTTAATTTAGCGATATCTCTTACCGCACCTTTGTCGGCACTGGTGGCCAGCATTGCAAAGACTTTCAGTGCATTTGAGACTGCACGTTCTCTATTAACCGGACGCCAGGGAGATGCAGAACTCTCCATGCTGTTACGCCGTTGTTCTAATATTTCCTGACTCAAATCCACGTTAATGGTTCTGTTGGGGATATCGATAATGATGGTATCCCCTTCTTCCACCAGACCGATGCCACCACCGCTGGCTGCTTCAGGTGAACAATGCCCGATCGACAGTCCGGAAGTACCACCGGAAAAACGGCCATCAGTGATCAGGGCGCACGACTTGCCTAAGCCTTTTGATTTCAGATAAGAGGTGGGGTACAGCATTTCCTGCATACCAGGGCCACCTTTAGGGCCTTCGTAACGAATAATAACGGCGTCACCGGCCACCACTTCGTCATTTAAGATGGCTTCTACTGCCGCATCCTGACTTTCATAAATGCGCGCCCGACCGGTAAACTTCCAGATAGACTCATCTACACCGGCGGTTTTCACAATACAGCCATTTTCAGCAATGTTACCGAATAACACCGCAAGTCCACCTTCCTGGCTGTAAGCGTGTTCGATGCTTCGGATACAGCCGTTCTCACGATCTGTGTCTGGTGCCGGGTAGCGACAACTCTGACTAAAAGCCTGAGTGGTACGTATCCCTGCTGGGCCTGCAGAATAGAAAGTAAGCGCTTGCTTGTTTTGATTATTGGTTATATCCCAGTTAGCGATTACTTCACTAATGGTGCTTCCCAGAACGTGTGGAGAGTCGGAATGCAGTAAACCGCCGCGCTCCAGTTCTGCCAAAATAGCCAGTACACCACCGGCCCGGTGTACGTCTTCCATATGGTACTTATTAGTTGCCGGTGCCACTTTAGATAAATGGGGAACTTTACGGGACAACCGGTCGATATCAGCCATGGTAAAGGGAATTTCACCTTCCTGGGCCGCTGCCAATAAATGCAATATCGTGTTGGTGGAACCGCCCATGGCAATATCCAGACTCATGGCATTTTCAAAGGCGTTAAAGTTGGCAATGTTACGCGGTAACATGCTGTCATTGTCCTGCTCATAGTAGGCTTTACACATAGCTACAATTTGCTGCCCTGCCTGAATAAACAGTTTTTCACGATCAGCATGTGTGGCCAGTAACGAGCCATTGCCCGGTAGGGATAACCCCAGAGCTTCGGTCAGACAGTTCATAGAGTTGGCGGTAAACATACCTGAGCAGGAACCACAGGTGGGGCAGGCAGAGCGCTCAATTTGCGCAGTGTCTTCGTCAGATACCTTATCGTCTGCCGCTGCTACCATGGCATCCACCAGGTCTAGCTTGATGATCTGGTCAGAAAGTTTGGTTTTTCCGGCTTCCATTGGACCACCGGAAACAAAAATTGTGGGGATATTTAAACGCATAGCCGCGTTCAGCATCCCGGGTGTGATTTTGTCGCAGTTGGAGATACACACAATGGCATCGGCACAATGGGCGTTCACCATGTATTCCACTGAGTCTGAGATCAGGTCACGGGAAGGCAGGCTATACAGCATGCCGCCGTGCCCCATCGCAATGCCATCGTCCACCGCGATAGTGTTGAACTCTTTGGCAACACCGCCGGCTTCTTCGACTGCTCTGGCAACCAGTTGCCCCAAATCTTTGAGGTGCACATGGCCCGGCACAAACTGGGTGAAGGAGTTGGCAATCGCAATAATGGGTTTGCCGAAATCATTATCCTTCATCCCTGTTGCCCGCCAGAGTGCTCTGGCGCCGGCCATGTTTCTACCGTGAGTGGTGGTTGCTGAACGCAGTCGTTTTGGCATTTTTACTACCTATATCAATATGTTAATTTAAGAATATTTATTCTACTGGTGTTAACCAGCCCCACTTGTCTTCAGTTTTTCCATTGAAAAGACCAAAGAAAGCGTCCTGTACTTTTTCGGTGATTGGGCCACGGCCACCGTTACCGACCGGAATGCCGTCAACACTGCGCACTGGCGTAACTTCGGCGGCGGTACCACACATCAGCACTTCATCAGCCAGGTATAGAGATTCACGTGGAATGTTTTCTTCGCGTACTTCATAGCCCATTTCGCGCAATAAAGTCATAACCGTGTCACGGGTAATACCTGGCAAGATCGCCGCAGTTTTAGGTGTGGTGGCTACCACGCCGTTGCGGATCACAAACAGGTTTTCACCGGCGCCTTCACTGACGTAGCCGTTTACGTCCAGTGCAATACCTTCGCCGTAGCCGTGACGACGGGCTTCCATCGAGATCAGCTGCGAAGACATATAGTTACCACCGGCTTTGGCACCCGTGGGCATGGTATTGGCTGCCAGACGGTTCCAGGAAGAAACACCGGCATCAACCCCGTTTTTCAGGGCTTCATCACCCAGGTATGCACCCCAGGGGAATGCCGCAATCGCCAGATCCACTTCCGTACCGAAGGGTACCTGCAGGCCCATACCGATATCACCATAAAAGGCGATAGGACGAATGTAGGCGGATTTCAATTCATTTTTTCTCAGAATGGCTAAGGTTGCTTCATTGATGTCATCCTGAGTGTGGGGGATAGTCATGCGATATACTTTGGCAGAATCGAACAAACGGCGGGTATGCTCCTGCATTCTGAACACACAAGGTCCTTTATCTGGCGTATCATAAGCGCGCACACCTTCAAAGACTGAAGAGCCGTAGTGAATGGCGTGAGTTAATACGTGAACCGTGGCTTTTTCCCAAGGAATGATTTCACCGTTGAACCAGATGTGATCTGCAAGTTTTTTAGACATTGTTATTTCCTAGTTTATGCCGTCGCCTTGAGCGGCATCTCATGTTGAATAGTTAAGCGAGCCAGATCATACAACTTATTCAGTTGGCTGGTTAGTATGTTGATGGAATGTTGCCCAGAAACTTTTAACTGAACTGTCAACTTATCCTGTCCTTCCGGCTGCATTTGCATACCTTCGAGATGAAATTGTCGATAGCGCACCACCTGAAGGACGCGTTCTAATACTGCGGGTTGATTGTGTAATTGCAGTTCAATTTGATATTGCATGGTGTTCCTCCATCATGTTGTGGTTTGCTGTATTGGGTGGCACGATTGGCCAGACATTTTCCTGAGTGCTTAATCTGACGTGTAATAAACAGGGTGAATCAGACTGTAGAAACCAGTCCAGTTTCGCTTCGACATCGGCAACAGACTCCAGCACTTCGGCCTCTAATCCAAAGGCTTGGGCGACTTTGGAAAACTCCGGGTTGTCCGACAGATTGGTTTCGCTGTAGCGTTCCTCGTTAAACAATTCCTGCCACTGTTTCACCATGCCTAAGCGCTGATTATCCATTACCAGAATTTTTACCGGAATACGGTAGCGGTTTAAGGTAGCTAACTCCTGGATATTCATCATAAAAGAGCCATCACCACACACCGCCACCACATTTTTCTGCGGGTTTTCCAGTTGCGCTCCAATGGCGGCCGGTAAACCAAATCCCATAGTGCCCAGGCCGCCGCTGCTCAGATGACTGGTGGGAGAGGAAAACTGAATATGTTGCGCCACCCACATTTGATGCTGGCCTACGTCACAGCACACGATATCACTGTGGTTGAGTTTATTACTTAACA
This sequence comes from Planctobacterium sp. R6, assembly GCF_055755215.1. Taxonomy (NCBI): domain Bacteria; kingdom Pseudomonadati; phylum Pseudomonadota; class Gammaproteobacteria; order Alteromonadales; family Alteromonadaceae; genus Planctobacterium; species Planctobacterium sp. R6. The sequence continues at coordinate 9,936 of NZ_JBVTQY010000005.1, read as the reverse complement.
TACGCAGTAATTTAGGGCCGGAAATCTGTTGCTCCTGCGGCGAAAACACATAATTTTGCTGGTGTTGTTGTTGCAGGTTTGCACATCTGGCTTGCCAGTCGGCGAACTGTATCTCACGGCATAACTTTGGCAGTACCTGTTTGATATCCGCTTTGATGGCAGCATCAGCCGCGCGGCGCTTGCCTATTTCCGCGGCATCAATATCGATATGGATCAGTTTGGCGTTGGGGGCGAATTCGTTGAGCTTGCCGGTGGCTCTGTCATCCAGGCGCGCTCCGGCGACCAGCAATAAATCGGCTTCCTGAACCGCATAATTGGCTGGTGGTAGGCCGTGCATTCCTAACATGCCCAGATTCAGCGCATAATCTTTGTCCACCGTGCCCAGGCCTTTTAAGGTGGAAACGGCTGGCATCCCTGTGTCCTGCAAAAATTCATTCAGGGCCTGCTGAGCGTGACCCATTACTACGCCACCTCCCACATAAAGCACCGGTTTTTGACTGGACTTCAATAATTGATTGGCAATGGCGATAGATTGTAAGTTGTTGTTATCCAGCTCTTTTATAGAAGAATTAAAATTCTCTTTACCTGGTTTGGATACTGTTTCCGGCTGCGCATTTAGTTCAGCCAGAAAAACGTCTTTGGGTATATCCACTAATACCGGACCCGGTCTGCCTTCGATGGTCAGATCCCAGGCGGATTGCAAAATTTCCGGTAATTGCTCAATGCGTTCGACTACAAAACTGTGTTTGGTGATGCTCAGAGATAAACCCAGAACATCCACTTCCTGAAAGGCATCGCTGCCCATGGCGCTGGTGGGTACCTGGCCGGTTAATACCAGCAGGGGCACAGAATCTAACTTGGCGTCTGCGACTGCCGTTAACAGGTTGGTGGCACCGGGGCCGGATGTGCCGATGCAAACAGCGGTCTGGTTACTGCTGCGGGCCTGGCCGATGGCGGCGAAAGCCGCACCCTGTTCATGCCGGGTAAGGTAGTGGCTCACCGGAGAATCCAGCATGGCATCGTAAAGCGGCATAACCGCTCCACCGGGGTAACCAAAAACCCGTTGACAAGCTTGTTTCTCTAAAAACGCCAATATGTATTCTGCACCATTCATAACATTTACTTTTTCAGTGGCCCTAAAACGAAAAAACCCCCGGACTTTCGTGCGGGGGTTTTGCTAAATTCGGTATTTTCGAAAACCTATAGCCGACCCCGCAGCGAGCTAATAATCACCACGACCACGACAACGAGGCTGTTAAGAACAGTCTGCATTTTGCCTGGGTTAATGGTAAGAGTTGGGATCATTAGTCTTCTGTTTTTGGGATGCCGGGGCATCGGTTTTCGTCACTTTTTATACAATTACCATAGCGGTAGATTTTATCGCAAGCTTTATTTTTATAATTTTTGCATTAGTCTGTGGGCATAAATGAATAACGAGAGCAGAAATTGAATAGCTGGTTATATTGGGTGGACCTGGCCGGAGTAGCGGTATTTGCCATATCCGGCACCTTAATGGCCTTCAGAAAAAGCATGGATGGCTTTGGCGTTTTAGTACTGGCAGCGGTAACCGCCATTGGTGGTGGAACTTTGCGGGACATGATCCTGAACGTGCCGGTTTACTGGCTGACGGACAAGAATTTCTTTCTGGTGATCCTCGCCGCCGCGCTGTCCACCATGATGCTGTTGCGCATTACCCACTGGTTTCCCATGCGCTACCTGTTGCTGGCTGATGCCATCGGACTGGCATTTTTCAACATGATGGGCCTGCAAAAGGCACTCGCTTATGGTACCACGCCTTTTGTGGCGGTGTTTATGGGCGTGATGACCGGCGTATTCGGTGGGTTGATTCGCGATGTGATTTGCCGGGAAATCCCGCTGGTGCTACGCGGTGAACTCTATGCCATGACCTGTGTCGCAGGTGGTCTGGTGTACATTGCCACTGAAACTTTTTTCCACAATATCCACCTGGCCATGCTGCTCTGTGTTGTAAGTACTTTGCTGCTGCGCGTTGCCGCTATTCACTGGCACTGGCATTTCTGGGTGTTTAAAGCCGGCGACCATCCCATGATGCGTGACGCCGATAAATAGTGCGTGAATCCCGGAGCATGAGGAACAGGCACTAAAAACTGTACTTTTTAGCCCTTGTTCACGGGGGCGATTACTCTAAACTTGAGCGCAGTTTGGATTTTGCAAAGGAATTGCATATGGCACTGGCTGTGGTGAAAACACGCGCTGTTTTGGGGGTGGATGCACCTTTGGTTACGGTAGAAGTGCATCTCTCAAATGGGCTGCCGGGCTTCAATATCGTGGGCTTGCCCGAAGCCTCTGTCAGAGAAGCCCGCGATAGGGTACGAAGTGCCTTGCTCAACTCTCATTTTGAATTCCCCGGCAAAAAAATCACAGTTAACCTGGCACCGGCAGATCTTCCCAAGGAAGGCGGGCGCTTTGATCTGGCGATTGCCATCGGCATCATTGCTGCTTCAGGGGTGACACCGGAAATGGATATTGCGCACTATGAGTTTATTGGCGAGTTGGCATTGTCCGGTGAATTGCGACCGGTTAGCGGCATTCTGCCCGTCTCCGTGGCGGCCCGAAATGCAGGAAAACAGCTGATTTTACCGGCTGCCAATCAGGACGAAGCCATGCTGGTATCGGATGCCCGGGTTTATGCAGCCTTGAGTTTTAAAGAGGTTTTTTTGCATCTGTCGGGAAGCCGAAAAATTGCGCCTTCGCTGGTGAAAGACTCTCAGGAAGCGCAAAGCGAAAACCCGGATCTGGCTGAAATCATTGGCCAGCAACAGGCCAAGCGAGCCCTGACGATAGCGGCTGCAGGTCGGCACAACCTGTTGTTTTGTGGTCCGCCGGGTACCGGAAAAACCATGCTGGCTACGCGCCTGGCAGGATTGTTGCCACCTATGTCGGAACAGGAGTCCTTGCAAACGGCTACTGTAAAATCTGTCGCCAATTTGCCTTTCAATGCCAAAAACTGGCGTCTCAGGCCATTTCGCAATCCCCATCATACCTCTTCTGCTGTGGCGCTGGTGGGTGGCGGCAGTAAACCTGTGCCAGGAGAGATCAGTCTGGCGCACAATGGTATTTTGTTCCTGGATGAACTAACTGAATTCCCGCGCAAGGTGCTGGACGTGCTGCGGGAGCCGCTGGAAGCCGGGGAAATCACCATATCCAGAGCTGCACAAAAAGCGGTGTTCCCGGCCCGTTTTCAACTGATTGCGGCCTTAAATCCCAGCCCCTCCGGCGATGTGAATGACGGCAGGCACACGCCTGACCAAATATTGAAGTATCTGAACCGGGTGTCAGGCCCGTTTTTAGACCGCATAGATTTGCAGGTAGACGTCCCGAGATTGTCAAAACAGGATCTGCAACTTGCGCGAACACAACCGGTTGAAAACAGTCAACAGGTACGGCAACAGGTGTTGACGGCAATGGCGGTGCAGTATGAAAGAGCCGGAAAACTTAATGCCGAACTGAGTAATGCCGAGGTGAAACAGTTTTGCATTTTATCCGAGTCCGATCAGCAATTTCTGGATATGGTACTGGAAAAACTTCGGCTTTCCATTCGCACCTATCAGCGCCTGTTAAAAGTTGCCCGAACCATCGCCGATCTGGCGGGGCAGGAAGACATTCAGCGTCAGCATTTGAGCGAAGCGCTGGGTTATCGCGCTCTGGATCGCATCATCGCCAATCTGTTGCGTTGAACCTTAAATTTGCTCAAAAAACGCTTTTATCACCGGCTCATCACGACGTTTTTCCAGACAACATAATCCCAGGCGATAAGATTCTATATTATTGATTTCAATGATATTTACCTTGTCGGCGATGGTGGAGTAGTGGACCACAATTTCCGGCACTATGGCAATACCACAGCCCAGTGCCACCATGCTCAAAATAGCCTCGTTACCGCCAACGCTGGCATATACTCTGGGTCGTATACCCTGCTCGCTGAGCCAGTGATGTACTATGCGTTTTGACGGGCCGATATCCGGTAAAATCATTTGTTCGTCAGTCCAGACCAGGTCTGATATTTTGCGCGCCGGGTGTTTTTTGGGGGTGATCATCACCAGTGGCACCTGATCCAGGTGCTGAAAATACAGTTCCTGCGGAAAGTTAGGGGTGTGAATGGCAATGGCCAGGTCGGAACTTTGCTCCATGACCCGTTGCACCGACTCGCCCGGGTTACCTGTTGCCAGTTTGATTTCAACTCTGGGGTGACTATCGCGAAAGCCTTCCAGCAACGGTGGCAGGTGACTGACACTGGCCGTTACGGTACAAAACAGACTGAGTTCGCCCTGCAAAGCCTGCATTTGTTCGTTGATATCCCCTTGCAACGTTTGCCATTGGCGCGTGATTTCTTCGGCAAACACTAAAAAGCGCTGTCCCGCCGGGGTGAGCTTGGCGGTTCTGTTATCCCGCACAAGGAGACTGGAACCCACTTCATCTTCCAGTCGTTGGATCACACGGGATAATGTGGAAGGGCTGATATACATGGCTTCAGCGGTTTTCCCAAAGTGCAGGGACTGCGCCAGATGTTTGAATATTTGCAGTGACCGGAAGTCCATTACTTATCCATGTTGCAAAAAATGAAACGTGATGTTGCGAATATATCATTTTTCACAACGACTAAAAAGTCGTATTGTTGTTCCCGGATTAATCGTCACAGATTATTAAGAGTTATGGGAAATTATTTTAATTCATTGCCTTTGCGTAAGCAGTTAGACCAGTTAGGTCGTTGTCGTTTCATGAGCCGTTCTGAATTTGCAGATGGCTGTGATTTTATGAAAGGTAAAAAAATCGTCATCGTAGGTTGTGGTGCTCAGGGTCTGAATCAGGGCCTGAATATGAGAGATTCCGGCCTGGATGTGAGTTATGCATTACGTCAGTCAGCGATTGACGAAAAGCGCGCATCTTATCAAAGAGCCACTGAAAACGGCTTTACGGTAGGTAACTATCAGGATCTGATCCCTCAGGCTGATTTGGTCTACAACCTGACGCCGGATAAGCAACACGCCAGCGTGGTTGAAGCCGTAATGCCGCTGATGAAAGACGGCGCCGCATTGGGCTATTCGCACGGTTTTAATATCGTTGAAGAAGGTCAACAGATCCGCCCTGACATCACGGTTGTGATGTGTGCACCTAAGTGCCCAGGCACAGAAGTGCGTGAAGAATACAAGCGTGGTTTCGGTGTGCCGACATTGATTGCGGTTCACCCAGAAAATGACCCCAAAGGTGAAGGTTGGGATATCGCGAAAGCCCTGGCCTCTGCAACAGGCGGAGACAGAGCCGGTGTGTTGGAGTCCTCTTTCGTTGCGGAAGTAAAATCCGACCTGATGGGTGAACAAACCATTCTGTGCGGTATGCAGCAAACTGCTGCGATTCTGGCTTACGATAAAATGGTAGCTGAAGGCATCGATGCCGGCTATGCCGGAGCATTGGTTCAGTATGGCCTTGAAGCAATCACTGAAGCACTGAAAATCGGTGGAGTTACCAATATGCTGGACCGTTTGTCGAATGCTGACAAACTGAAAGCCGTAGCTTTGTCTGATGAACTAAATGGTTTATTGCGTCCTCTGTTTGAAAAGCACATGGACGACATCATGTGTGGTGAGTTTTCCAAAACCATGATGGAAGACTGGGCCAACGGTGATGCCAACTTATTGAAATGGCGTGAAGAAACAAACTCTACTGGGTTTGAGCAGGCGCCTAAATATGACGGCACCATCAATGAGCAAGAATTTTTTGATAACGGCATCTTTATGGTAGCCATGATCAAAACGGGTGTAGAACTGGCCTTCGACGTTATGGTTGAGGCGGGAATTCTGCCAGAGTCTGCTTACTACGAATCTCTGCACGAGACACCGTTAATAGCAAACACTATTGCCCGTAAGCGTTTATACGAAATGAATGTGGTTATTTCGGATACTGCAGAGTATGGAAACTATCTGTTTGCGAATGTAGCTGTACCACTTCTGAGAGAGAAGTTGATGCCTGAAATTGGTACCGACCTGATCGGTAAAAGTTCCGGTGCATCCAACAGTGTTGATAACAAAGCATTAGTTCTGGCGAACCATGCATTGCGCAATCACCCTGTTGAAACCATTGGTACAGACTTACGCGGTTACATGACTGACATGAAAACAATTGTGGCAGCCAGTAACTAAGTTCCCAAACAGATTTGTCTCCCACGTTGACAATTTCTGTCGTTAGGTGCTTTAAAAGCCCTGTTAGCCCGGTGAATTTCGCCGGGCTTTTTTTATGTGGTTCGGCAAAAATTCCCCGACTGACAAAACCGTAAGGCAATGTCTTACAGCAACTGAATTTTTTTAGCCTTTGCTTCTAAACGTCATACAGGTAGTCTGACGAAAATTTTTTGACCCAACGGAAAGAATCAAGGAAGCTCACATGAAAAAGGTACTGATACCCCTAATACTGTTTTTCGTTTCTACCGCCAATGCTACGCAGGATAAGGCTGCACTGGTGGATGCCGTACTAAAGCAATCCAGCATCGAAATTTCCATCATGAATATGCCTGCACAGTTGTCTCAACTGCCAGCCATGATGCCAATGGAGGCACAGCAAAAACAAGTTCTGATGGATGATGTTGTGGCAACGATTATGAATGACTTTAACGAAGTTGAAGTATTCAACGCCGTTAAACAGCATTTTGTACAGCAGGGTGACAGCGATAAATTGCGTTTAGTCCTGAACTGGTTAAACAGTCCGGAAGGTCGGGAGATCACACAGGTGGAAATCCTGGCGCAACAAATCGACCCACTGGCAATGCAGCAATATATTATGGCTTTTACTCCAGAAGCGTTAGGGCGACGTAAAATGGCGTTGTTTAGCGATTTGGTTGCTGCTTCTGAAATGAACGAAATGATGTTCAAGATGATGGAAAAGTTCATGCCTGCCATGATGAAGGGCGTGGTGGAAATTGATAAGGCGCTGGGCCAAAATCGCATCAGCGATCCGGTGGAGTTTGAACGGACCTTTCGCAAGCAAATTACCATGATGCGTGATCAACTGGGGCCTATGTTGGAAATGCAAATGGTTGCTACATTTAGCTATATGTTTCGCGATGCTTCTGACCCGTCATTAGAGGCCTATAGTCAGTTCCTGGCTTCAGAAGCTGGACAGCATTACATGGCGTTGAGTGTAGATTCAATATTAGAGTACGGCGTTGACTGGATGGAACACATGTTGACCGGAATGGCAAAAGTCATTGTCGCCAATAGTGTCAATGAGTAGGTAAGCAATGCCGATTATTGGACCAGTTTTTGAGTACTTAATAAGTGATTAAAACTGGCTAGGCATACTTTTCCTCGAATTTTCCTCAGTCTGCTATGCTCCTTAGTATGAAAAATCATGTGAGCTGACTGAATATCTGATTTTGTTGCTCCATTTAAAAAACGTGATTTAAGGAGTGCTATTTTGGATCTAACCTCAAAATCGGATGCGGAAATACATCAAATTGCAGAACCCATTTATCGTGAGCTTGTTGAAGGTTCAAATACCAGAAATTGGGATGTATTCACCCAATACGCTCCGGAAGAACTAAAAACGCCGGAGCTTAAAAGGGATGTAGAAGAGCAATGGAAGCACGTCCCTTTTTTAACTTCTTTAAGTGAACAAAAAGAGTTGTTGGGTATTCTTCGCAGAGGAGAAACCATTCATGTGCTCTGGAAGCAGTGGAGTCTCAACGATGATATGCAATACCTTGGGGTCTTAATTTTACAAAATCAGGTTTCTCCAATCAGAGTAAATGGCTTTTTTTTCAAATAAGGGACATTTACTAGCAGGCTAAACCAATTTCAACTCCATAAACTGGGCGGTGCCAGCGGCTTCATCCAGTTGATATAATTTAAAACCAAATTTGTTGTAAGCCTGAATGGCGGCTTTGTTATTGGATAACACTTCCAGTGTCACTTTGCAGCAGCCGTCTTTTTTGGCCTTTTCTGCAACCGCAGATAGTAAATGCTTACTTAATCCTTGCCCTCTGAAATCGCTGTGCACTACAAAGTCATGGATATTGATAAGCGGTTTGCAGGCAAAGGTGGAAAACCCTGTAAAGCAGTTACACATGGCAGCGGGTTTGCCTTCTATATAAATGATAAAGGAGAATGCACCCGGGGTCTGTGCCAGGGATTTAGCCAGATTTTGATGAACAAATTCGCTCAGTGGTTCGCCACCACCCATAGGGTCCTGAGCATAATGATTGAGCATAGCAACTAAATCACTGGCCTGATGAGGGTTGTTGTAATCTACTTCGATAAGGTTAAACGTCATGTCTGTGTTCCCTGTTAATTCCTATTGTAGCCGCTGGTATCCCCTGTTTTAGCGCTAATCCGGCCTGATGGGTGGCTAATTTCGGTAATTCGCATTTTTTACTTGTTCAATTAAATTTTTGGTGCTAGTTTTAATCTTGTTCACACCTGAACATCCTTGTTACTCACGATTTCTATCCGAGAATAAACAAAATAATTGACCCAGACAACAGCAAACACGCCAGAGGCGTATCACATCAATTATAAAGATCCTTCCATATGAACCTGACTGAACTGAAAAAGAAACCCATCAATGAACTCGTCTCTTTAGCGGAAGAAATGGGCATTGAAAACATGGCCCGCGCCCGTAAACAAGACATCATCTTCGCGATCCTTAAAACTCACGCAAAAAGCGGCGAAGATATTTTTGGCGACGGTGTCCTTGAAATTTTACAAGATGGTTTTGGCTTTCTGCGCTCTGCTGACTCATCTTATTTGGCCGGACCGGACGATATCTATGTATCTCCCAGCCAAATCAGACGCTTTAACCTTCGCACTGGTGATACCATTTCAGGAAAAATCAGACCACCAAAGGATAGTGAGCGCTACTTTGCACTGTTGAAGATAAACCAGGTTAACTTTGATAAACCTGAAAATTCCAGAAACAAAATTTTATTCGAAAACCTGACGCCACTGCATGCAGAACAACGCCTGAGAATGGAACGTGGCAACGGTAGTACCGAAGACATTACCGCGCGAGTGTTAGATCTTGCTTCTCCTATCGGTAATGGTCAGCGTGGTCTGATTGTAGCCCCGCCAAAAGCCGGTAAAACATTGTTATTACAGAACATCGCCCAGTCAATTGCTGCCAATCACCCGGATTGCCAGTTAATGGTATTGCTGATTGATGAACGTCCGGAAGAAGTAACCGAAATGCAGCGCCTGGTGCAGGGCGAAGTGGTTGCCTCTACCTTTGATGAGCCAGCCAGCCGTCACGTGCAGGTGGCTGAAATGGTGATTGAGAAAGCCAAGCGTCTGGTAGAGCACAAGAAAGACGTGGTTATTTTATTGGATTCAATTACTCGTCTGGCACGTGCCTACAACACCGTTATTCCAAGTTCCGGTAAGGTACTGACCGGTGGTGTTGATGCTAATGCGCTACACAAGCCTAAGCGTTTCTTTGGTGCGGCTCGAAATGTAGAAGAAGGTGGCAGCCTGACTATCATCGCAACGGCATTGATCGATACCGGCTCTAAGATGGATGAAGTTATCTACGAAGAGTTTAAAGGTACCGGTAACATGGAATTGCACCTGAACCGCAAGATTGCAGAAAAACGCGTATTCCCGGCTATCGACTTTAATCGCTCTGGTACCCGTCGTGAAGAGCTGCTGACTTCACAGGATGAGCTGCAGAAAATGTGGATCCTGAGAAAAATCGTGCACGAAATGTCAGAGATTGATGCGATGGAATTCCTCATTGGCAAGCTGTCTATGACTAAAACCAATGATGAGTTCTTTGATGCCATGAAGCGTCAAAAGAGCTGATAAACGGCAGAAATACCAAAAAAGGCGCTGTTTTAGCTGTCTCTTGATCACAAGTCTGATTCAAGAGACTTAGCCAATTCATAGCCTTCAAGGATGGCTTGTAGTTTGAGCC